>DAMCRY010000334.1:0-4594 GCA_032115075.1 Massilia sp. | reverse complement strand
GCCTCGCCGCCGGCCACGCGCCGCACCAGCTCGGGCAGGGCGCCGGCATCCTCGAGGAGGCGGCGCGCTTCCGGCAGCAGGGCGCTGCCGGCCGGCGTCAAGCTCACCTGCCTCCGGTTGCGCAGGAACAGCGGCGCGCCGAGCAGGGCTTCCAGGCCGGCGATGCTCTGGGAGAGCGGTGGCTGCGTCATGTGCAGGCGTTCGGCGGCGCGGCCGAAGTGCAGTTCCTCGGCGACGGTGACGAAGTGGCGGAGCTGGCGGAGTTCGAGGTTCATTGATACGCGCAGTGTATGGATGAGGTCCGGTGATATGTGCAGCATATCACTCTGCGCTGGCGGAACCTTTGTGCCGGATTTACTTGCGCCGTGCGCCGTGCTTGTCGAACGCTTCCTTGACGCGCGCCTGGCGGCGCTTGTTGTCGACGTCGTGTTCCTTCTTCTTGTCGAGGCCGAGCATCTTCTCGATGAATTCGAACCAGACGAAGGCGAACACCATCAGCCCGACGATATACCACCAGGACAGGTCGGCGAAACGCCAGACTTCGAAAAAGCGCAGGCCGCACAGGGCGGCGATCAGGATGATGAGCGGCATGGGGAAACTCCTTTGGCGCCCATCTTACAAATAAAATGATGCCGCGTGGAAAAATTCGGGCGCCGCGGCGCTTCCGTCAACGGCGTCCGTTGCGCTCTCGTTACAGAGTGTATCGCCGGATACAGAGTGTATCGCCGCCATCGCCTCCCCGACAATTCACGGTAGAATGCAGTTGTTATAAACCTGGAGAAACAAATGAAACGGTCTTTGTTGTTGTGTGTGGCACTGTCGGCCTTCGCGTCCAGCGGCGCATTCGCACAAGCCGACCTGGCGAAAGCCAAGAATTGCATGGCCTGCCACGCGGTCGCCAACAAGCTGGTCGGCCCCTCCTACAAGGACGTCGCCGCCAAGTACGCGGGCCAGAAGGGCGCCGAGGACAAGCTGGTGCAGAAGGTCATGAAGGGCGGCGCGGGCGCCTGGGGTCCGGTGCCGATGCCGGCCAACCCGCAGGTGAGCGAGGCCGAGGCCCGCAGCCTGGTGAAATGGGTGCTGACGCAGAAGTAAGCGTCCGGACGATAAAACGAGAAGCGCGCCTGCGTGAGCAGAGCGCGCTTTTGTTTTTCCAGGCCGTCCTACAACTTCTACTCCGCCGGGATCAGCGTCCGGAGGCGTTGCCGATGCGGTAAATGACATCGGCCGCCTGCGCCAGCCGCATTGCCTGGACCATGGCCATGTCGGCGCCTTTCGGCGGCGCGCGCCGGTCGCCGATGGCGCGCGCATAGGGATCGCTGGCCAGGCCCATGGCATTAGCCAGGTTCCGCAGCGGCATCACCGACACGCCGGTCGCCGCGCCCAGCTTCGCCCCGACGCCCTTGGCGATGTTCTGCGCCTTGAGCCTGGCCTTGCCGAGCGCCTCGGCGAGCAGGTCGTTCTCGATCTTGTCGCGGTCGCTGCGGTTGAAGGACACCGCCAGCGATTCGATGTCCTTCATCACCACCAGTGCGCGCATGAGCGGGGTCCATTGCGCGATGTCGCGCACGGTCACGTGCAGCGCGACGCGGGTGTCCATCGGCATCGGCTGGCCTTCCGGCAGCACCTCGACCTTGCGCGGCCGGCGCACGATGTCCTGCACCGAGACGTCCTCCGGCGCCACGCCGTGCTGGGCGAACAGCGCGCGGCTGGCCTCCAGGCGTTCGTTGACCAGCTTCCAGGCGGCGTCGGGGTCCGGATCGAGCGACACGATGTCGATGTCGATCTCGCCGATGTCGGGCATGATGTAGAACTCGGCGGACGCGCTGACGTGGATGAAGGGATGGTTGGGCAGGTCGGCCGCCATGCCGGGCAGGGCGGTGGCGGCCAGGAGCAGGAAGGCGGCGAATCGTTTCAGCATGCGAGGCACTCCGGGTTCGTAGGGAATGCCTCGACGATAATTTAAGTAGACAGGTGTGTCTACTAAATTTGGCCGCAGGGTCGCATCTTATGCGCCATTCATGGAAAAGCCGGCCTGGGAATGCAGGCGCGGAAGCGCCGGTAGTCGAGATCGCAGAAATAGTCTTCCAGCGCCTGCGCCGAGGCGCCCGGGTCGCACAGCGCCACGTAGCCGTCCGGCCGCAGCAGGTAGCCGGCGTTGCGGCAAAAGCCGGCCTCGTCGTGCGCCGGGCTCCAGTCGAACTCGCGCAGGATCATGCCGTGGCGGTCGCACCAGGCGCGCAGGTCCGGATAGGCCTGGCCGTACACGTGCACCTGCCAGTCGATCCGTGCCGGCGGCGCGTAGTTATCCTGTTCCTTGCCCTGGGTGCTGCCCTCCCGGTGCAGCACCCAGGGCAGGCGGTCGCCGCCGTGCACCCGTCCGGCCACGCCGCTCGAGAGCGGGCTGTCGTGGTAGTTGATGGTCGTCTGCGACAGGATCTGGAAGATCGTCTCGCGCACCGGCTTGACGCCGTAGGCGGCGCTGGCGAAGGTGGGCGCGATGCGGGTGCGCACGAAGTCGGCGAACGAGGAGTCGAGTGTGACGAAGCTGAACAAGCGGTCGGTGGTATCCACCAGCTTGCGGGCGAAGGCGATCCGTTCGCGTTCGTAGGTGTCGAGCAGGCTGTCGGGCGCCTCGCCGAGGACCACGGCGGCCAGCTTCCAGGCCAGGTTGATGGCGTCGCCGATGCCGGTGTTCATGCCCTGGCCACCCGCCGGGCTGTGCACGTGGGCGGCGTCGCCGAGCAGGAAGGCGCGTCCCAGCCGGTAGTGGTCGGTGACGCGGTGGTGCACGCGGTAGGTCGAGAACCAGTGCACCTGCTCGACTTCCAGGCCCAGGCTGGCCATGGCGCGGTGGCTGACGTCGTTGAACGTCAGGGCGCCCGCTTCGCCTCGTTCATCGCGGATCGTGCCGACCAGCCGTCCGCGGCCGGCATCGTCGTAGCCCAGGAAGATGACGAAGTCCGAGGTCTCGAGCGAGAGGTGGATCTCGCCGTTGGCGGCCTGGCCGCGCGACTGCACGTCGGCGACGTAGAACAAGTGGTCGTAGGTGCCGCCGGCGAAGCCGGTGCCGAGCTGGCGCCGGACCGTGGAGCGGGCGCCGTCGCAGCCGGCCAGGTAGCGCGCCTCGACCTGCAGGTCTTCGCCGCTGGCGCGGCGCAGGCGGGCCAGCACGTGGTCGTCCTTCTCTTCGAAATCGACCAGCTCGGTGCGGCGCCAGACCTGCACGCCGGCGGCCTCGAGGTGGCGCACCAGCAGCTGCTCGTGCGCGTCCTGGGGATAGATCAGCACATAGGGGTAGGGGGTGGTGCGGGCGCCGGCGTCGCGCAGCGACAGCTGGGCACGGCGCTTGCCCCGGACCCACAGGTTGATGCAGGGATTGGGCCGGCCTGCCCTTGCCACCTCGTCGGCCAGCCCGAGCGGGCGGTACAGCTCCAGCGTGCGCGCCTGCACCGCCATCGCGCGCGAAGTCGTGCCCGGCCCATCCGTCTTGTCGACGATGCAGACCCGGGTGCCCTGCTTTGCCAGCGCGAGCGCCAGCACCATGCCGGTCGGGCCCGCACCGGCGATGAGTACGTCATATCGGTCCATGGTGACCTCCCGTAGCAAGCTTGCACGGATGCCGCCGCGGCCGGAATGTTCCGCGGCCGGTTACCCGATATTCATTGTAGGCTCACTCGATGACGAGGGCCAGGTCGCGGCCCTCGAGCGCGACCTGGCCGGCGAAGTCGGCCGCATGGATGCGCAGGATGTATTCGCCGGGTGCGAGCGCGGCCACGTTCCAGCTGCCGGTCTGCGCTTCGCCATCGCGCAGGCGGCTGTCCGCCGCATACGCGAACCGGGTCGACTTGCTGCCGTAGACGGTGATGCCGCTGCTGGGCGCATACACGGCCTTGACCGCGTCCGGGTTGCGCGGCAGGCGGTCGTAGACCTGCGTGATCAGGGGACGCTCGTAGCCGGGGACGACGGTGCCGTCGGCGCGCAGCAGCTGGTAGCCGAGCTTGTACAGGCCGAGGCGGCGGCGCGCCAGGTTGCCGTCGACCTGGTCGTAGGCATCCACCACGATGTTGACCTCGCCCAGGGCGCGCGGCACGCGCAGGCGCTTGTCGAGCACGGGCTTCTTGCGCGTGCCCTGGGGCGGGCGCAGGCGCGTGCCGTTGCTGTCGAACAGGGCGATGCTGTTGATGCGCGGCGCCACGGTGTCGGTGAAGCCGATGAAGGGCAGGGTCAGCGGATTGACCACCGCGCCGCCCTGGTAGTAGTCGAGGTGGACGTGGGCCATCGCGTTGATGGTGCCGAGCGGGTCGCCGACGGCGAAGCGGGTGCCCCGCGGCACGCGCACGCGCTCCGGCCTGCCGCGTGCCTTGCCTTCCTCGACCAGCAGCAGCTGGAAGCGCGGGTCGAGCGGCTTGCCGCGCTGGTCGCGGCCGACCCGCATGTGGATATAGGACAGCGGGCCCAGGCTGAGACCCTCGCTGAGCGAGTCGAAGCCCCAGTTGGCGTACGGGTCCGAGATCTTCGAGGGGAACACGGCCAGCACCCTGGCGCCGACGTCGGCGCGCACGTCGAGGCCGGCGTGGAAGTGGTCGCGGCT
>DAMCRY010000333.1:0-4610 GCA_032115075.1 Massilia sp. | reverse complement strand
CGCACCAGGCGCACCGGGCGCGGCCCCGGCCGCACCAGCGACCCACCGCGTCACCATCACCACCGACCTTGTGAAGGTCGACATCGACACCCTCGGCGGCGTCATCAAGCGCCTCGAACTGCTGAAGTTCCCGGACCACTTCGACAAGACCAAGAACCAGGTGCTGTTCGACGTGGGCGGGCCGAACACCTACCTCGGCCAGACCGGCCTGATCGGTTCGACCCCGGCCGGCGTGCTGCCGAACCACCAGACCCCGTTCACCGTCCGCGGCGGCGCGCCCACCCGTGACGCCAACGGCAACGTGCAACTGGTGCTGGACGCGGAGCAGGGCGGCGTGCGCCTGACCAAGACCTTCACGTTCCGCAAGGGCGACTACACCATCGGCCTGCGCCACGACGTGACCAACCTCTCGGCCGCGCCGGTCCAGCCTTCGCTCTACCTGCAGCTGCAGCACGACGGCAACAAGCCGGCCAACGATTCCTGGTTCATGTCGAGCTACACCGGCCCGACCCTGTATACCGAGGCCGACAAGTACCAGAAGCTGCACTTCGAGGACATCGAGGACGGCAGCGTCCAGCACTCGGCCAAGGCCGACAACGGCTGGATCGCGATCTCGCAGCACTTCTTCGTCTCGGCCTTCATCCCGGCCGACAAGGCGCAGCGCGACATCTACACCAAGAAGATCGCGACCAACCTGTACGCGATCGGTACCGTGCAGCCGCTGGGCACCGTGGCGCCGGGCGCCACCGTCTCGACCGACAGCCGCCTGTACTCGGGCCCGCAGGACGAGAAGACCCTGGAAACCATCGCTCCTGGCCTGGAACTGGTCAAGGACTACGGCATGCTGACCATCATCGCCAAGCCGATCTTCTGGGTGATGGACCACCTGCACGCGCTGCTGGGCAACTGGGGCTGGACCATCGTCGCCCTGACCGTGCTGATCAAGCTGGCCTTCTTCCCGCTGTCGGCGGCCGGCTACCGCAGCATGGCCAAGATGCGCGTGGTGACGCCGAAGATGCAGGCGATCCGCGAGCGTTACAAGAACGACCCGCAGAAGATGCAGCAGGCCACCATGGAGCTGTACAAGACCGAGAAGATCAACCCGCTGGGCGGCTGCCTGCCGATCCTGGTGCAGATGCCGGTCTTCTTCGCCCTGTACTGGGTGCTGCAGTCGTCGGTCGAGATGCGCGGCGCGCCGTGGATCGGCTGGATCACCGACCTGACCCAGCCCGACCCGTTCTACATCCTGCCGATCATCTACGCGGTGTCGATGTACGTGACCACCAAGCTGAACCCGCAACCGACCGATCCGGTGCAGGCGAAGATGATGCTGTTCATGCCGCTGGCATTCTCGGTGATCTTCTTCTTCTTCCCGTCGGGACTGGTGCTGTACTGGGTGGTCAACAACATCCTGTCGATCGCGCAGCAGTGGGTCATCACCAAGAAGTTCGAGACCGGCACGGCGAAGTAAGCGCTGTTCCGCTTTCGTGGAAGCCCGCGCTTTGCGCGGGCTTTTTCTTTTCGTCTCTGCGTTTAGGAATTGGGTCCCCGCCTGCGCGGGGAAGACGGTTTTTAGTGTACGGACTACGGGTACTTTCATGAACCGCGCCCGTTGATCCGTCGTTCCGCCAAATTTGTTCGCAGACCCGCAGCGCCAACCGTATCCCTTACAATCCCTCCATGAAACTCGACACCTCCCCCATCGCCGCCATCGCCACCGCCCCCGGCCGCGGCGGCATCGGCGTGGTCCGCGCCTCCGGCAAATCGCTGCGCGAGCTGATCGACGCCCTGTTCCCCGGCGTCACCCTCAACCCGCGCCACGCCACCTACATTCCTTTCAAGGCCGCCAACGGCGACGTGATCGACGAGGGGCTGGCCCTGTACTTCAAGGGCCCGCATTCCTATACCGGCGAGGACGTGCTCGAGCTGCAGGGCCACGGCGGCCCGGTGGTGCTGCAGATGCTGCTGGCGCGCGTGCTGGAAGCCGGCGGCGCCTTCGGCCTGCGGCTCGCGGAGCCGGGCGAATTCACCCGCCGCGCCTTCCTGAACGACAAGCTCGACCTCGCCCAGGCCGAGGCGGTGGCGGACCTGATCGACGCCTCCACCGAAGCGGCGGCCAAATCGGCCACGCAGTCGCTGTCCGGCGCGTTTTCCCAGGTGGTGCACAAGCTGGTCGACCAGACCATCAATCTGCGCATGCTGGTCGAGGCGACCCTGGACTTCCCGGAAGAGGAGATCGACTTCCTCGAGAAATCGAACGCGCGCGGCCAGCTGGCCGGCATCGTCGAGGCGCTCGAGCACGTGTTCCGCCAGGCGGCGCAGGGCGCCCTGCTGCGCGAGGGCCTGAACGTGGTGCTGGTCGGCCAGCCCAACGTCGGCAAGTCCTCGCTGCTCAATGCCCTGGCCGGCGCCGACGTCGCGATCGTCACCCCGATCGCCGGCACCACCCGCGACAAGGTCACCGAGACCATCCAGATCGAAGGCATCCCGCTCAACATCATCGACACGGCCGGCATCCGCACCCTCGACGACATCGACGTGGTCGAGCGCATCGGCATCGAGCGCACCTGGGGCGAGGTCGGCAAGGCCGACGTCATCCTGCACCTGCTCGACGCCAGCCTGGGGCCGAGCGCGGAAGACGAGAAGATCGTCGCCGCCTTCCCGCAGGGCGTGCCGGTGGTGCGCATCTGGAACAAGATCGACCTGTCCGGCCACAAGCCCTCGATCGACGCCGCGGCGGATGCGACCCACCTGTACCTGTCGGCCAACGAGAAGCTCGGCATCGACCTGCTGCGCACCGAGCTGCTGCGCATCGCCGGCTGGCAGCAGACCGGCGAGTCGCTCTACCTGGCGCGCGAACGCCACCTGATCGCGCTGCGCGCCGCGCGCGAGCACCTCGAGCTGGCGCGCCAGCACGCGCTGCAGGACGACCAGTCGCTCGACCTGTTCGCCGAGGAGCTGCGCCTGGCGCAGGACCAGCTGTCCAGTATTACCGGGCAGTTCACGCCGGACGATCTGCTGGGGGTGATCTTCAGTCGCTTCTGTATCGGCAAGTAATTCCGAATCCAGGTATTCGCAGCGTTCCGAATAGCTCGGCGCATCGAGCGGCATCGCCGCGCGCCGGGACGATAAGAAAAGTCGAGCATGACTCCACCAGACACCAGCAAGTTCCCGTTTCGTCGCGACTTCGAACGCGAAGAGCAAACCCGCCTCTGCGCCGCCGCCATCGAGGGCATCCGCCTTCGTCTCGGCAGTGACTGGCAAAACCTGTGCGTACCCACCGCCGATCGCAACCCACGACTCCGGGCAGCACGCAAGCTGGTCAAAGGCGTGATTCGTGTCGCTGGCGAATCGACCGACCACCAGCGTACGGTCGACTTCATCACGCTCGCGGCGGCGCAGTCGATCGACGCGGCGCGGCTGTCCCACAAAAAAGGCGCGTCGCTGGCTGGGCATTTGTCGGACACGACCTGTCTCTCGCACGAGCACATGGTGCCATGTGAAACCGTGCTGAAGGAGCTCGTGGAAGCGCCAGCCGACACCTCGCTGTTCGAGATCCTGGACCCGCTGACTTACCGGGCGCTGGTATGCAAAACGACGGAACGCCCCTTGCTCGATGCGAAGCCGATCAAAAGCGCCCTGCCGCCGCTCGAAAAAACCCGCCTCGCCAGATCGGTCCGCATGGAAGAAGTCTCGCCAGCATTCAAAGCGTTGATGCGCTACGACGTTATCGGCGTGCTCGCGCACCTGATTCCGGTCAGCGACCGGGCCGGGAAGTTGTTGCCTGCCTATCTGGAACGGTCCGCCTGAGTGCAATTCGTCCTACCCTGACCGAAAGCTTCCATGTCGAATCTGAATTGGTACCAGCCTCTCGACCAAGCCGCGAGCCTCGACGCGATCCGCGCCCAATGGCACCAGCTGCTCGAGCAACACCAGATGGGTCCTGCCAACCCTACCCCCGGCTACCAGGACGCCATGCTGTCGTTCCTCGGCAGTTGTGCGCTGCCGCCGGCGCTCAAGCTTGCCGCGGTGCTGGCGCTCGGATCGGCGTTCGACTTCGATTTCCGGCTGGCGCTCGGCGCGCTGGCGGAACAAGTCATGGAAGACGAGGTGCCGTGGCCGGAGTCCGTACAGTCTTCGGTATCGGACAATGGCCCGTCCATGCATGTCGCCACCAGCGACCCGTGGCTGGCCGCCTTCGTTGCCGGCCGCCTGGCCGGTTTGCGGGAAACCCTGGTCCACGACGGCACCCGGCTCGACGGTTGGCACGCCGCATTCTGGAATGCCTTTCTCGAGATGGCCTGCCGCCATGCGGCGCCAGAGGCGGTGCAACTGGCTCTGGAGCATGGCGCCGATCCGCGCGCCGACGATTATTCGGCAGTGAAGGCAGCGGCGCGTGGCATGAACCACGATAATTTCACGTTTCGAGATCACGGCTTGCCCGACGCCAGCGATCGCGATTACGGCGACACGCTGCAGCAGCTGGCCGCCGCTGGCCTGCCGACAGCGGAGACGCTGGCCGTCGCCCTGCCGGCTGCGGCTGCGGCCGACAACACCGGCATGCTCGACCTGCTCCTGTCGCTGGGCGCCGACCTGGGCGCCAATGGCGG
>DAMCRY010000332.1:0-4613 GCA_032115075.1 Massilia sp. | reverse complement strand
GCCGGCCAGCAGCGTGGCCGCCAGCGCGAGGCCGGCGCCGAGGCGGGCCAGGAAGGATTGCAGCATGTACAGGTGCAGCTCGAACTGCAAGTGATGGTGAACGGATCACATTGTAGCCGACGCGCTTTGACGAGCGTCAAGCTCAGCATTGAGAAAGCGCGCACGATTGAAATTCCTTGCCAGTAAGAATTGGTCTAAAATTGCGCCTTTCTCAACAAATTATTCCCTTTGGGAAAGCCACCCCGGAGCGAATGAACCGTCCGCCAATTCCCGAGGAGCTGCGCCGTTTCGTCCTGACGAGCGTGCCCTCCGTGCCCTTCCTCGAGGCGCTGCTGCTGCTGCGCGCCAACCCTGGCCAGCAATGGACCGGGGCGATGCTGGCTGGGCGGCTCTATATCGCCGAGCGCACCGCCCAGGGCTTGCTGGACGACCTGTGCCGCGCCGGCATGGCGGCGCCCTGCGCCCCGCCCCACGAAAGCTGCTACTGCTACGCGCCGGTCTCGGACTCGCTGCGCGAGCGCATCGACGGGCTGGCCGAGATGTACGCGCGCCACCTGGTCGACGTTACCAACCTGATCCATTCCTCACTCGACCGGAAGGCGCAGCAGTTCGCCGACGCCTTCCGCCTGCGAAAGGACTCGTAGAAGGACCGACTATGGGCGAACTCATCTATACCCTCTGCATGCTGACCTCGCTGGCCTGTACCTGGCTGCTGCTGGCCAGCTACCGGCGCACCCGTCACCGTCTCCTGTTCTGGAGCGGCCTGTGCTTCGCGGTCATGACCTTCAATAATCTGTTCCTGATCTTCGACAAGATCGTGTTCCCGAATGTCGATTTCATGCCGCTGCGCCTGGTAAGTGCGCTGGCGGCCTGCGTGCTGCTGCTGTATGGACTGATCTACGAGAAGGAATGACGCGATGACCCAGCTGACCTACGGCGCGATCTCGATGGCCTCGCTGACCATCGCCCTGTTCTTCCTGCGCTTCTGGCGCAACACCGGCGATCGCTTCTTCCTCTACTTCGCCCTGTCCTTCTTCATCGAGGGCCTGCACCGGGTCTACTCGGCGATCCTGAACGAGGCCGGCGAGGATTCGCCGCTGCACTACCTGATCCGCCTCGCCGCCTACGGCCTGATCCTGTGGGCGATCCTGGAAAAGAACCTGCCGCAGAAGGGCCGGCGCGACTAGCGTGCGCCTGCCCGGCGGCGGCCGGGGCGATAATGAGGCCATGAAAAACCGTCAACAGGAGGACACCATGGCCCAGGAAGAAAACCGGAAGGACCAGGCCGCCCCGGTCGCGGGCGGCGGGCAGGACCAGCGTTCGGAAAACATGCTGCCCGGCGAAGGAGGCGCGGAAGATGGCCGCTTCGACGTCGCCGAGGAAGTCAGCCTCGACCAGCACTCGGACGAGGCGCGCCGCGTCGGCCAGGCGCCCGAGAACGGCATCGCCGACGCGCTGCCGGACGCGCTGAAGACGCCGGTGCCGTCGCAGGGCGTGCCGCCGAAGGAGTAAGGTAGTCCCGGAATCCGGGAATCCGGGAATCCAGGTATCGGGGAGTGGAAACGGGCCGCCGCGTGCGGCCCGTTTCGTTTGCGGCTCAGCCCATCGTGACGCCCATCTTCAGTCCCTCGATGGTGTGGGCCTGCTCGATCGGCTCGAGCGTGTCCACCACGCGGCAGTTCAGGTGCCTGCGCACGCCTTCGGGCAGGCTGTCGTAATACGCGCGCGACATCTGCAGGTCGTGGCGGATGGCGTTGGTCGCGTCCGGCGCGTCGGCGCCGACCACCAGCACCGGGCGGGCGCGCTGCGACTGGTTGGCGGTGCCGCGGTGGATGGTCAGCGCCGAGCGCGCCGAGATGTCGCCCACCTTCGCCAGCTTGCGCTGGGCCAGCGCCTCGTAGCGCGGCCACAGCGCCCGGTCCGGGAACATCGGGTCCCCCTCGTACAGGTCCCACTGGGTGCCGGGGGCGATCTCGAAGGGCCCCATGTCCTCGGTGACGTCGACCGTCGTGATGTTGAAAGCGAGCGAGCTCAGGCGACGGCCCTGCACGGTTTCCGGCGGCGAGGCGAAGTCGCGATGCCAGGGCTGGTGCATGGCGCCCGGCCCCGGCACGTCGAAGCCGACCTCGACCAGGCGGTAGTCGGGGCCCAGCACAGCCTTGCAGACCGCCACCACCCAGGGATGGCTGGCGATCGCCACGAAGCCGCGCAGCCGTTCCGGGTGCACCTCGACGTAGTAGCGGTTGGGACCGCGGTTGAGCGCGCCGCCGGGACGCGCCAGCGCTTCCCGGAACAGCAGGTCGATGTCGGCCCCCAGTTCCTCGATGAGTTCGCGGCTGAATGCGCCGCGGCAGGCAATGATGCCGTCGCCGTAGATGCCGCGCATGATGTCGGCGACTTCGTATTGGTCGGCAACCGCCGCGCCAGCGGCGCCGCCCTGTGCAGCACGTTCCATCTTCTTCCTCCCGTTCGGCCGCGCGGCAATGCGCCGCGCCAATGTCCAGCCAATATTAGCGGCAATCCGGCGGGCGCGGCGCAAGCGCGGCTGCCGTGCGCCGGCCGCCGTTGACAGGCCCGCCGCACGCCCGTACATTGCGGATTGTCACAACAGCATGCCCTACGATGAAACCTTCCCGCCGCCGCGCCACCGTCGTTCTCGCCGCCACTGCCCGGATCGCGCGGTGAACGCCCTTTCCGCCAACTCCCCGGAGCGCGCCAGCGTCCTGCTCGTATGCGGCCGCCCCGACGACGATCCGGCCGTGCTGCAGGTGATGTCGGTCATGGGCGAATCGATCGTGCGGGCGCGCTCGCCCGGCGGGGCCATGGAACTGGTGCGGACCCAGGATTTCGCACTGATCCTGGTCGGCTTCCCCGGCGACATCGAGGCGCTCGCCACCGTCATCCGCGACGTGCGCGGCAACCGCCGCTCCAGCCACACGCCGCTGGTCGCGCTGGCCCTGCCGGAAAACGCGCCCTTTTCCTTCGAGCCGATCTACGAGGCCGGCGCCATCGCCGTGCTGACCGAACCGCTGTCGCCGGTGACCCTGCGCGCCAAGGCGCGCTTCTACATCGAGGCCTTCGAGGCCATGGTGCAGCGCGGCCGCGCCGAATCGGCCCTGGTGGACGCCCGTTCGCGGCTGGAAACCATCATCGATGCGGCCGAGCTCGGGGTCTGGACCTGGGAGATCGGTCCCGACCAGGTCAATGGCGACCAGCGCCTGGCCACGATGTTCGGGATCGCCCCCGACCTGGTGCATGGCGCGCCGGTGGCGGTCTACTTCAAGGCTGTCCATCCCGACGACGTGGCGCCGACCCGCGCCCTGCTGGCCCAGGCGATCGCGCGCGGCGGCCTGTACGACGCCACCTTCCGGGTGCGCCGCAGCGAGGGCGGCTGGCGCTGGGTGATCGCGCGCGGGCACGTCGAGCGGGACCCGGGCGGCGCCGCGGTGCGCTTGCGCGGAGTGATCATCGACGCCACCCGCCAGTTCGAGGCCGAGCAGCAGCTGCGCCTGAGCGAGGAGCGCTACCGCACCCTGTTCGATTCGATCGACGAAGGCGTGTGCGTGATCGAGATGCTCTACGACAGCGGCGGCCAACCCAGCGACTACCGCTTCCTCGAGACCAATCCCGCGTTCGAGAAGCACACCGGGCTGGCCGACGCCAACGGCCGCACCATCCGCCAGCTGGCGCCGCGCCACGAGCGTTACTGGTTCGAGATATACGGCCGGGTGGCCGAGACCGGCGAGCCGGCCCGCTTCGACCACGAGGCGCGCGAGCTGGGCCGCTGGTACGACGTCTACGCGACGCGCATCGGGCCGGCCGAGCAGCGCCGGGTGGCGGTGGTGTTCAACGACATCACCGAGCGGCGCCGCAGCGAGAACGCGCTGCGCCGCATGGCCGACGACCTGGCCGAGGCGAACCGCGTGAAGACCGAGTTCCTGGCCACCCTCGCCCACGAGCTGCGCAATCCGCTGGCCCCTATCCGCAGCGGCCTGCAATTCATCCGGCGCGCGCCGAACGACCCGGCCGCCGTGGCGCGGGTGCACGACATCATGGAACGCCAGCTCGGCCACCTCGTCAACCTGGTCGACGACCTGCTCGACGTGGCGCGCATCACGCGCGGCCAGATCGAGTTGCGCCGCGAACGGATCGACCTGGCCACGGTACTGGCCGCCGCGGTCGAGACCAGCATGCCGCTGGTCGAGGCCGCGCGCCACCACCTCGACGTGCGCCATTCGCCCGAGCCGCTGATCGTCGACGCCGACCTGACCCGCATGACCCAGGTGGTGTCGAACCTGCTCAACAACGCGGCGCGCTACACCCCGCGTGGCGGCGACATCGTGCTGGCCGCCGAGCGCGACGGCCAGGATGCGGTGATCGCGGTATCCGACAACGGCATCGGGATCGATCCGGATGCGCTGGACGACGTGTTCAAGATGTTCACCCAGGTGGGCGATAGCCGCAAGCAGGCCGCCGGCGGCCTGGGCATCGGCCTGTCGCTGGTACGCAGCCTGGTCGAGCTGCACGGCGGCAGCGTCACCGCCACCAGCGCCGGCACCAATGCCGGCAGCGTGTTCACGGTGCGCCTGCCGCTGGTGGAAGCCGGTGCTGGC
>DAMCRY010000331.1:652-4613 GCA_032115075.1 Massilia sp. | reverse complement strand
CGCCCCGCGGCTGGCCGCGCGCGTGCTCTCGGTGCCGGCCGACGCCGCCGGCGACGACAAGATCTTCCCGGTGCGCTGGCGCGATGCCTGGACCTGGGCGCGCCTGAAGACCCACCTCGATACCATCGACGACCGCGACGAGATGCGCAGCCTGGCGGCGCGCCGGCGCGACCTCGAGAAGGGCCTGGCTCGCCTGTACGAAACCCTGGTCTCGAAGTCGGCCTGGCTCGCCACCCGGCGCCAGGCCGGCCAGAACGTGCTGACGGCGCTGGAGACCTACCGCATCGCGATGCGCAAGATCGGCAAGGGCACCGGCGTGAACGCGGCGCGCTACCGCCGCGACGCCCAGGAGGCGATGGTGGATGCGCAGGCGGCCGTCCCCTGCTGGATCATGAGCCACGCGCGCGTATCGGAGTCGCTGCCGGCCACGCTCGGCGCCTTCGACCTGGTCATCGTGGACGAAGCCAGCCAGTCCGACCTGTGGGCCCTGCCGGCGGTCCTGCGCGGCAAGCAGATCCTGGTCGTGGGCGACGACAAGCAGGTCTCGCCCGAGGCCGGGTTCGTGTCGGCGGCCAAGATCGTCGACCTGCGCCGGCGCTTCCTGGCTGGCCAGCCCTTCGAGGCCGTGCTGACGGCCGACATGTCGCTGTACGACATCGCCTCTTCGGTGTTCGCGGCGTCGCGGGTGATGCTGCGCGAGCACTTCCGCTGCGTGCAGCCGATCATCGCCTACAGCAACCGGGTGTTCTACAAGGACTTCATCCAGCCGCTGCGCATCCCGAAGGCCTCGGAGCGGCTCGACCCTCCGTTGGTCGACGTCTTCGTGGCCAACGGCTACCGGACGGCCCGGTCGCAGAATCCGCCCGAGGCCGAATTCATCGCGGCCGAGATCGAAGCGATCCTGCGCGACCCGGCGCTGCGCGAGCGCACGCTCGGCGTGGTCTCCCTGCTCGGCCCCGAGCAGGCCCAATGGATCGACAAGCTGGTGCGCTCCCGCTGCGACGCTGCGGAGCTTGCGCGCCGCAACTTCGCCTGCGGCGACGCGCGCATCTTCCAGGGCAGCGAGCGCGATATCGTGTTCCTGAGCATGGTGGCCGACAGCCGCAACCACCATGCGCTGTCGGGCCTGCAGTACGACCAGCGCTTCAACGTGGCCGCCTCCCGGGCGCGCGACCGCATGTACCTGGTGCGCTCGGTGCGGCTGGAAGAATTGTCCACGCTCGACCTGCGGCGCACGCTGGTCGAGCACTTCGCCAAGCCGGTCGAGAGCAACGACGAAGCGGGCAGCCTGATCGCCCTGTGCGAGTCCGGTTTCGAGCGCGACGTCTACACCGAGCTGTTCGAGCGCGGCTATCGCGTCGTTCCGCAGGTGCCGGCGGCGGGCTACCGCATCGACCTGGTGGTCGAGGGCGCCGACGACCGGCGCCTGGCGATCGAACTCGACGGCGACGAGTTCCATGGCCCGGACCGCTGGGCGGCCGACATGGGACGCCAGCGCGTGCTGGAACGGGCGGGCTGGGTGTTCTGGCGCTGCTTCGCCTCCACCTGGTCGCTGCAGCGCGAGACGGTGCTGGCCGAACTGCTGGCGCAACTGGCCGGCATGGGCATCGAGCCGCTCGGGGCGCTGGCGCGCATTCCGTCGCTGGTCGAGTACCGCGAGTGGGGACGCGAAGCCGAAGCGGTAATCGATGACGCAGCGGCGAACATGCTCGAAGACGCCGCCGCCGGCAGCGCGAACGATGCCCCTGCGGCTGCCTTCAGGTGAGCGGAGGCAGCCGGCCGCTGTGCATCAACCAGTGCCCGTGGCCGACTGGCCGGCTTTATCCGCCTCCCCCGGCGCCAGGTGCTTCACCAGCAGCTGGTCGATCCGGTAGTGGTCGACATCGAGCACCTCGAACTTGACGCCCTGGTACTCCACGCTGTCAGTCCGCTTGGGGACCTTGCGCAGCATGTACATCATGAAGCCGGCCGCGGTTTCGTAGTTCTCTTCGTCCGGCAGGCTCTCGAGCCCGATGGTGCGCTTCACGTCGCCGACCGGCGTGCTGCCGTCGATCAGCCACGAGCCGTCCTCGCGCCGCATGATCTGCTCGTCGTCGTCGAGCGGACTGCCCCAGCTCCCCATGACGGTCAACATGATGTCGCTCAGGGTGATCACCCCCATGACCAGCGCGTACTCGTTGATCACGACGGCAAAGGTTTCCTTGGTGGCGCGGAACTTGTCGAGCAGCTCGGACAGCGTCAGCGTGTCCGGGATGATCAGGACGGTACGGATGCTGGTTTCGTTCAACTGCAGCAGCGACTGCTTGTTCAGCAGGCGCACCAGGATGTCCCGCGTGTCCACGTAGCCGATCACCCGGTCGATCGTCCCGTCGCAGACGGGGAATTTCGAATGCGTGGCGATCTTCTGGCGGATGCTCTCCTCGGTCTCGGTCAGCGTGAAATACACCACGCTGTCGCGGTTGGTCATCGCCGACACGACCGAACGCGACTCCAGTTCGAACACGTTCTCGATGAAGTGCTGTTCCTGCTTCTGCAGCACGCCGGCCTGGGCGCCGGCTTCCACGGCGGCGGAAATCTCGTCGAAGGTGATGCTGTCTTCGCGCCTGGTGTCGACCTTGAAGATGCGGAAGATCAGGTTGGCGATCAGGTTGAGGGCCCACGACAGCGGCTTGCAGACGCGGATGAAGACCAGCACCGGCCTGATCACCGCGACCGCGATGCGCTCGGGCGCGATCATCGCCAGGCGCTTCGGCATCAGGTCCGAGAACAGGATGAACAGGAAGGTGACGAACAGGAAGGACAGGACGAAACCGATGTTATCGAGCGCGGGGCCATCGTAGACGGTCGAGATCCATGCGATGAAGAACGGCCGCAGCGCGCCCTCGCCCAGGATGCCGCCCAGGATCGCGATCGCGTTCAGGCCGATCTGGGACGCGGCGAAGAACTCCGCCGACTGCTCCTGGAGCGCCATGACCTTCAAGGCGCGCGCGTCGCCGGCCTCCGCCAGTAGCTTGAGCTTGATCTTGCGCGCCCCGGCGAAGGCGATCTCCGTCAGCGACAGGAAGCCGGCGGCCAGCACCAGGAGAATCATCAGTAGGATATGTTGAAACAAGCTCACGGGACACCTGAATTGATCGGCAGCGGCATGCTGCTCCAGCTAGTATAAGTTTAGCAATTGTTTATGGCAACGCGACGCCCTCGCCGCCGCTAACGGCGCAGCTCGGACATGATGTTCTCGGCCATGAAGTCGCAGGGCGGACGCCGCGACTTGCTGCTGCGCGCCAGGATGACCTCCAGCGCATCGGGTTCCGGCAAGCCCTGTGCCTGCCCGAGCTGGCTCAGGTGCGCCGGCACCGCGCAGCGCGCCAGCGGCGCGATCGCCAGGCCCGCTTCGACCATGCTGAGCAGCCCCATCAGGCTCGGGCTTTCGTACGACGTCCGGTAGGGGATCTTCGCCCGCTCCAGGCTGCGGATCGCGTTCTCGCGCGCCACGCTGCCGGGCAGGAACACGGCGATCGGCAGCGGCCGCTCGCGCCAGATCTCGTGCACGCTGGGCGAGGCGGCCCAGACCATCGGTTCGAAACGCACGAACTCTCCCGACAGGCCCTTCACGCGCGTGGCGCACACCAGGTCGACCGAGCCGTCCTTCACCATCGGCGCGAGCGCCACGCTCGGCAGCCCCACCACCTGGATCTCGACCTTCGGATAGGTGGCGGAAAACCGCTTGAGGATCGGCGGCAGCAGCGAGGACGCATAGTCGTCGGGCACGCCGAGCACGACCCGGCCGGTCACGTCGGGCCGCACCACGGCGGCCCAGGCTTCGTCGCGCAGCGCCAGCATGCGCCGCGCGTAGGTGAGCAGGACCTCGCCGTCCTGCGTCGGCGTGACGCTGCGCGAGCGGCGCACGAACAGCGGCTTGCCCAGCGCGGTCTCGAGCGTCTTGATCTGCATGCTCACCGCC
>DAMCRY010000331.1:0-642 GCA_032115075.1 Massilia sp. | reverse complement strand
CCGACTGCGAGCGGTGCACGACTTCCGCCGCGCGGCTGATGTTGCCGGTATCGGCCACCGCCACGATCATGGCCAGGACATCCAGGTCGAGTGCTTTCACGGTATCAGAAAATCAGATAGATGCCTTCAATATTATGCGATTTTCTTAAACGTCGCCATCGTGCATAGTATTGGAAAGGAGGTCACCCATGAACGCACCCGCCGATCCACGCATCTTCGCAGTCCCCGAGCTTTGCTTTGCCACCCTGTCTTCCGGCATTCGTATCCCCTATGTGGCGTCCGGCTCCGGCGAAGCGCTGCTGTTCGTGCACGGCTCGCTGTGCGACTACCGCTACTGGAACAGCCAGACGGACGCCTTGTCGCAGCACTACACCTGCTTCTCGGTCAGCCTCAGCCACTATTGGCCGGCCGACGAGGCCGGCGCACAGGGCGCATTCGGCTGGCGGCTGCATGTGGCGGAACTGGCGGAGTTCATCCGGGCGATGCACCTCGGCCCGGTCCATCTGGTCGGCCACTCGCGCGGCGCCTGCGTCGCCTTCCACCTGGCGCGCGACTACCCCGAGCTGGTGAACACGCTGACGCTGGCGGATCCGGCCGGCCCGCTGCAGACCGGCGCGACGCCGCCGGCGCCGCTGTCGCCAT
>DAMCRY010000330.1:0-4638 GCA_032115075.1 Massilia sp. | reverse complement strand
CCGGTCCTCGGTCTGGCGCACCAGCACCGACCAGCGCAGCGAGCGGACGTCGAGCAGGTCGCCGGTCTGGCTGTAGCCGGTGAGATAGACGCGCCCGTCCGGCCAGGTCTCGCGCAGCGATCCGGTCATGCCCTGCCGGGCCAGGCGCAGGCTGGCGGTGTCGAGCTTGCGGTCGACCAGCGCGGCCGGACCGAGCATCACGGTGCCGTCGTTGCGCACCACCAGGATCTCGGCGCCGTACTGGCGCAGCGCCGGGGTCAGCAGTTTCCGCGCGTGGTTGCGCGCCCACTCCCAGCTCAGGTGCAGGGCCAGCACGCCCGCCGCCTTGCCCTGGCCGTCGAGGATCGGCCCGGACACGTCGACGAAGCGCCAGGGGTCGGCGCGGCGCGGCAGCATCTTCTCGAGCAGCACGGCGGGATGGTAGTCGGTGGCGTGCACGCCTTGCGCGCCGGTCTTGAACCAGGGGCGCTTGCTCACGTCAGCGCCTTCGAGCAGGCGGCCGGTGGCGGCGCTCACCACGCCGTCCATCTCGGCGATGCCGATCCAGGCGTAATCGGGAAAGGTGCGCTGCAGGCTCTCGAGCACCCTGCGCGCGTCCTCGGGATTGCGGGCGTGGCGCACCTGCGGCAGCTCGGTCAGCAGCTTGGCGTCGCCGACGGCCTGCTCGATCACGCGGTCGAGCGAATCGCGCATCTGCCAGGACAACTGCTGCAGGCGCAACTGGGCTTCTTCCCCGGACTGGCGAACCGCGAAATGGTTCACCAGCGCCAGCTGCAAGGCGGCGGTCAGCGCGACGGTCGCGCAGACCGCCAGCGTCATGAGGGTGGACAGCCGCAGTTTGCCGAAGAAGCCGTTCATGGGTGTTGGTTATCTATACAAATAGCAAACCGGACATTGTAGCGAATTTTGTGCTGTGCAACATAAGTAGCCACCTGTCATCTATTTCTTTTTATCTAGTTTTCGTGCTATTTACCACAAGAAAAACTGACACGGCGAGTGCGCCGGCGGGCGCCGGACGATCTTCGCCGCCGCGACCCGCCTCGCGCCGGCCGCGGCGGTGTACCATGGGCGGGCACGGTCACCTCATGAGGAGCGGTCGATGAAAGCAGCCCCCTTCCTGTTCGCCTGCCTGCTGCTGTCCGGATGCGCGGCGCCGCCCGCCGCCACGGTCGTCCCCGACGGGGAGGTGCGCCGCCTGATGGCGCGCGAGGGCGTGGAAGGCCTGGCGCTGGCCGTGATCGACCGTGGCCAGGTCAGGAGCGTACGCACCTGGGGGCGGCGCAACGTGGACCGGAACCTGCCCCTGACGCCGCAGACCGTCATGTACGGCGCCTCGCTCACCAAGACGGCCTTCGCCTACATGCTGCTGCAGCTCGTCGACGAAGGGAGGCTCGACCTGGATGCGCCGCTCCCCGCCCTGCTGCCCCGGCCGCTGCCGGCCTACGACAGCCGGCCCTACGATTTCTCCGACCTGGCGGGCGACGAGCGCTGGCGCCGCCTGACCCCGCGCATCCTGCTGACCCACGCCTCCGGCTTCGCCAACTTCCGCTGGGTCGAGCCGAACCGCAGACTGCGCTTCCACTTCGATCCCGGCACGCGCTACGGCTACTCGGCCGAGGGCTATTACATCGTGCAGCTGGTCGTCGAACAGGGACTGGGACTGGATACGGAAGCGGAAATGCAGCGCCGCGTCTTCGGACGCTTCGGCATGCGCAACACCAGCATGCTGTGGCGGGCGGATTTCGCCGCCAACCTGGCCGATGGCTACACGGTCGAGGGGAAGATGATCCCGCACGACGACCGCAGCCGCGCCAGCGCCGCCGGGTCGATGGACACGACGATCGAGGACCAGGCCCGGATGTGGGCCGGCATCGTGCGCGGCGAGGGATTGAGCGCGGCGTCGCGCGCCATGCTGGTGCGGGCCCAGCTGCCGATCGCCTCGGCGAGCCAGTTCCCGACCCTGGCGCCGGGACAGGTGGCGTGGCCGCAGCAACTGGCGGCGGGCCTGGGCCTGGTGACTTTCGTGGGCCGCAGCGGGCCGGCCTGGTTCAAGGGCGGCCACGACGACGGCACGGGGAATATGGTGATCTGCCTGGAGACGGGCCGGCGCTGCGTGGTGATGCTGTCGAACGACGTGCGGGCGGAGCGCATCTATCCCGAGCTGGCGCGGCGCGTGCTGGGCGAGACGGACATGCCGTGGACGTGGGAATACGGCTGGTACCAGCCGTGACGGGCGGATGGCCGGCGCAAGCGGCCACCCTGCGAGATCAGTCGGCGCCCGGTTGGCGCTCAGGTCTGCTCAGTTGCGCTCAGTTGCGCTCAGTTGCCGAAATAACGGCCCGGACGATGCCACGCCATCACCATGCTGCTCATGGCGATCGCGCTCAGCGAGGACCAGCCCACCAGCTCCGGCTTCACGATCAGCAGCGCCGCCAGCAGGATCACGCCGTCGATCATCACCTGGGTACGGCCGGCATTGATCGCATACTTCTTCTGCAGCCACAGCGTCACGATGCCGGTGCCGCCCACGCCGGCCCCATGGCGCGCCAGCGCCAGGATGCCCATGCCGCAGAAGGTGCCGCCGCCGAGCGCCGCCACCATCGGGTGGATGTGGCCGATCACCAGGCCGCTCGGCATCAGCTTGAGCATGGCCATGATCAGGATGCTGCCGATCAGCGATTTGATGGTGAAGCGCGCGCCCATGAACAGGTAGCCGAACAGGAAGAACGGCAGGTTGATCAGCATGAAGAGCATGCCGACCGAGAACTCGGACATATAGGAAACAAGCAGCGAGATGCCGGCGACGCCGCCCGTGATCAGCCCGGCCGCCTGCAGCAGCAGCACGCCCATGACCACGAACAGGATGCCGACGGCGATGCCGTAGACGTCGTCGAACAGGGTGTGGGGCTTGACCGGCACCGCCTGGCTCGCCTGCGCGGCCTGGGTCTGCAAGGCGCCCTGCATCATCGCACCACCCCGACGCGTGCCGAACCGGACGGATGCACGGACTGTGCATCGAATCGGGAAGAAGTCGGGACGAAGGCGAAATGATGCTTCATGTTCCTCACAATGTAGAGACGGAATGCAGGGACGAAGAAGCCGCCGCCAACGCGGTTCGGCGTGGCGGCGGCGACAATAAAATCCGGGAATTTCGGGTGTACTGCTCGGTACAGGCCGGTATTATTACCGATGTTGCAGCGCAATGACAGTTCGTGTTCCGCATGACAGCCATTCGGCAAACGAATAACTTACGTAAAATGCACTGTTCTGCCGAATGAACCCCGACAAACTGTTCGGATATTGAACAGTTCCGCACTACAATTGACTGTAGCTACGTAGCAAGAAACAAACAGTCAATGGCGTCCATCCCCTACTACGAACACCACGCAAGCCGCCTGGTTGCGCAATACGAATCCCTGTCATTCGAGGGCGTGCACGCGGACGTCATCGATCTCCTGCCGGCGCCCGGCGCTACCGTCCTCGACGTCGGCGCCGGTTCGGGGCGCGATGCGGGATGGCTTGCCGCACAGGGCCATCAAGTCGTGGCCGTCGAACCCTCGCCCGCCATGTTCGACCACGCGCGCAAGCTCCGTCCTTCAGCCAGCATCCACTGGCTCTCGGACAGCCTGCCGGACCTGGCCCAGGTGCGGCGCCTCGGCTTGACGTTCGACCTGATCCTCCTGTCGGCGGTCTGGATGCACATTCCTCCGGCATCCCGGCAGCGAGCCTTGCGCAAGCTGGCGACCCTGCTCGCGCCGAAAGGCCGCATCGTCATCAGTCTGCGCCTCGGCGCCCCCGACAGCGAGCGGGCGATGCATGCGGTCTCGCTGCAGGAGCTGACGGTCCTCGCCCAGGAATTCGGCTTGCGCGTGCTGCGCGCAAGCGACAGCGCCGACCGCCTCGGCCGCGCCGACGTGTCGTGGACCAGCGTCGTGCTGGGCTTGCCCGACGACGGCCTCGGCGCCCTGCCCCTGCTGCGGCACCTGATCCTGGTCGACGAAAAATCGTCGACCTACAAGGTCGCCTTGCTACGCGTGCTGGCGCGGATCGCCGACACCGCGGCCGGCCTGGCGCGCCATGAAGCGGACGCCGTCGTCGTCCCACTGGGACTGGTCTCGCTGTTCTGGATGCGGATGTTCAAGCCCCTGATCGAGAACGACTTGCCCCAGATGCCGCGTACGCACCTGGGCACGCGCCCGGGCTTCGTGACCGACCACTTCAATGCGCTGCGCCTCGTCACCGCCGTCGAGCTGCGCGTCGGCTCGGTCTTCGAAGGGCAGACGGCCAGGCACCTGCACCTGAGCCTGTCCGAGATCGCGCAGACGATCCGCAATATGCCGGCGCGCTACCTGCGCTGGCCGGCCAGCGACAACCCGATCTTCGCCATCGAGCGCCGCCGCATGATGTCGACGCCGCCGCGGCTGCTGGTCGACGACGCCTTCCTCTGGAGTTTCGGCGACTTCCGCGTGCCGCTCGGGATCTGGCAGGCCCTGACGCACTACAACGTCTGGATCGAACCGGTGCTGGTGGCGGAATGGGTCAGGCTGATCGAAACCTATGCCGGCCGGCAGCGGCCGGACGTACGTCCCCAGGCGCACGCGCTGCTCGCCTGGGTCGACCCGGCGCGCGACACGCGGG
>DAMCRY010000329.1:0-4655 GCA_032115075.1 Massilia sp. | reverse complement strand
TGGTGCCGACGTTGACGTGCGGCTTGGTCCGTTCGAATTTTTCCTTTGCCATTTCAGACTCCTAAGATCTAACGATTTTTTTGAGAATTACCAGGCACACCTGACGGACGAGTGCAACGCGACTGCCGTACAAAATTCTGGTGCCCTTGACGTGGATTGAACACGTGGCCTCTCCCTTACCAAGGGAGTGCTCTACCACTGAGCTACAAGGGCTTATTTTTTGCGGATAGAAACACCGCACTAACTGGAGCGGGTGAAGGGAATCGAACCCTCGTCGTAAGCTTGGAAGGCTTCTGCTCTACCATTGAGCTACACCCGCGAGGTACAACTTTCAATTCCTTCGACTCTTCTTTTTGGTGGTGGGGGCTGGATTCGAACCAGCGTACTCAGAGAGGGCAGATTTACAGTCTGCTGCCTTTAACCACTCGGCCACCCCACCGCGAAGAACCGCAGAGTATGAAGCAAGCTCAACGTATTGTCAACTATGTTTCATCAGACTTTGTCTGGCTTCGCATAGCAGCGTTGCTTCGGGGCGTGATTGTAACGGGAGGGATGCAAAACCACAAGGGTGATTTTGCGGGAATTGCAGGGATGTCGAAATTTAGGGGTGGGGAGTTTGCCAAGAGGCGATTTTTTCCTTTGCCACCGGCCTGGAGGCCGTCATGCGCGCCACTGGCGCCCATGACTTCCCGCGCAGGCGGGAATCCAAGTTTGTATGCGTCCCGTATCGCTCCACGGATGCGCCCGTCGCTACTCTAAGGAATTGGGTTCCCGCCTTCGCGGGAACGACGGTTCATCTGCTAACGGAAGAAAGAGTGCGGTGACGTGCGATCACCCCTGCCCCAGCGCCGCCAGCACCTGCCCCTTGAGCGCCTTGATCAAGGCTGTCTCATCCGGCGGCACGCCCTCCGGCGCCTCCAGCGTGCGGTCCGCATAGAACAGCCCCAGCTGCACCTTGCCCACCACCAGCGGCAGCACGATGAAACTGCGGGCGTCCGGCAGCAGCCGGCGGTGCCATTCCGGCAGCAGGTCGCGGATCTTCGGGCTCGCCGCATCCGAGATCATCAGGTCGGCGTCGTTCTCCATCGCGAGGTGGAACAGGTCGCGGCTGGAGGCCAGCGGGAAGGCGAAGCCGGCCTGCTTGCGCGCGCTGTCCTCGCCCAGCGCCACCCGTGCGCGGTACTGCCCGGTCCGCGCATCCTTCAGGCACACGGTCGCGAAGCGGAAACCCAGCGCGCCGTACAGGGTCTCGAGTACCGAGAGCACCACCTCGTTGACCTTGCCGCGGCCGGAGGCGTGCAGCTGGGTCACGTCCTGCACGCCGGCCAGCAGCAGGTCGCGCGCGTTCTTCGGCTTGCCGCTCGGGTGCCGCCCTTCCTGCTCCTGCTCGCCCGCGTCCAGCGTGGCCAGCAGCAGGACATTGGGCAGGCCGCCCGCCTCCTTCGGCTCGCTCTTCGGCGCCGCCTGCATGTTCATGCTCTCCAGCAGGCCGCGCATGCCGTCCTGCACCGCCGCCATCAGGGCGCCCATGCGTTCGGCATCGAGGTCCAGCGCCTCGCCGTAGCGGCCCAGCAGGGCCCTGGCCTCGAGCGTGCCGTCCGGCTCGTGGGTGCGGGCAAGCAGGCGCGCCACGTCCAGGCTGAAGGACGCCACCTGGCGCATCCATTCGCCGCGGTTGGCGGCCACCCGCACCGCGGTGGGCGGCAGGGCGTTCTGGGCGCGCACGATCAGGTCGGGGATTTTCCACTCCTGCAGCACCGCCTGCGACAACGCGTCGTAGCTTGCCCCCAGGATCATCTGCGAGGCCTGCCCCACCGTGTGCTTGCCGCCCACGACCAGGGCCGCGATCTCGCGGTAGCGCTCGTGCGCGTGGCTGGCCACCAGCAGCGGCCCGAGGTTCTTGAACAGCGCGCAGATCGCCGCTTCCTCGGCGCCCTGGAAGAAGCTGTGGCGCGCCATCTCGCGCCCCACCAGGCTGGCGCACAGGGCGGCCTCGAGTTCGATGCGCACGCTGCCGGCGTGCTCGGAGCTGTCGAGGGCGTCGACCAGCAGCATCGCCAGCGCGGTGGTCTTGACGTTGTCGAAGCCGAGCAGCGAGATCGCGCGCGAGATCGTCGTCACCGGCGCGCCGGAGGTGGTGCGGTACCGGATCGTGTTCGACAGGCGCAGGATGCGCTGGGTGAGCGCGGGGTCCGACACCACGTAGTAGGCCAGGTCGTGGGTGCCCTGGTCGTCGCTGGACGCCATCTCGACCACGCGGGCGATCGAGGCGCCGAGGGCGAACATCTCTTCGTCGCCGCAGACCTTGTTCATCAGGGCCGCGCGCACGCGGCGGGTCGCGCCTTCCGGCGCCAGGGGGGAATCGAACATCTTGTCTGAATGGCTTTCGGCCAGCGTCAGCCGGCTTTGTGAACGGCAGGCCGGGTCGCGCGGCCCTGCCCGTTGCGTTCGTATTTCCTGAGGATCTGATGGTGCAGGGCCGCCAGCGCGCCCAGTTTCGGATTGCCCGGATCGAGCGTGCGCACCTTGCCGACGAGGCCGGCGATCTGCTGGCCGAGGCGGTCGTCCCAGCCGTCGTGCTCGAGGCAGCGCAGCACCGCCAGCGCGGCGTTGAAGGCGACCGCGGGGTTGTTGGGCAGCTTGGTGGAGGCTTCCAGCATCAGCGCGACCGCGCCCTGGTAGTCACCGCTCCTGGCGCGCGCGGCGCCGTCGGCGACCAGGTCGACCACGTGCTGGCGACTTTCCCGAGCCAGGGTGCGCGCCAGGTCCGGGAAGCCGGCGCTTTCCAGCACGCCCATCGCGCGCGTCATGCCGGCGTCGCTCGATGCGTCGCGCATCACCTCGCGCACCAGGTCCGCCCCGCCCTCTTCCATATTGTTCTCGAGGCAGGTGCGCGCCAGCTCCAGCTTGAGGTCGCTGGAGATCGCCGGCGCGTCCTTGCAGGCGTTCAGCGCCGTGACCAGGGATTCGTTCAGGCGCGCTTCGTTGCCGGTGAACTCGTGCAGCAGGGCCGAGGAGATCGCGCTGCACAGGACCGTGTTGGGCCGCCCGCCCATCGAGCGGTCGAGGTCGCGGATCACCGAGGCCGCCGCCACCGGATCGCCCTTTTTCACGAGGGTGCGCACCAGCTTGACGTGGTCTTCGGGGTCGCGGAATTCGGAATACCTGGCCTTGGCGACGACCTGCTTGAGCGCCTTGTCGGCGGCATCGAGGTCGCCCGCCTCGAAGGCGGTCTCGCCCAGGGTGCGCAGGCGCCGTACCGCATGCGGCGACACCGCCACCGCGTCGCCCAGGACCGCCTGCGACTTCGCCAGGTCGCCCACCGCCGCATGGGTGCGCGCCAGCCAGTCGTAGGCGTCGACGAAGTTGCGGTTGGAATCGACCAGTTCCTCGAGCATGCCCTTGGCTTCCTCGAACTGCCGGCGCAGGAACAGGGTCTTGGCCAGGCCGAGACGGGCCCAGGCGATGGCCTTGACCTCGACCAGCTTGCGGTAGATCGGTTCGGCCTGCTCGGGTTCGCCCAGGAACACGTGCAGCTCGGCGCGCAGGCGCATGAAGTCGACCGCGTAGCGCGGGTGCAGGCGTTCGCCCGCGATGCAGGCCTCGATCGCCTCGCGCTGGTCGCCCGCTTCCATCAAGGTGTACACCGGCAGGAAGGCGCTGCGCCGGTCGAGGGCGCGCGCGATGCGGTCGAGCAGGCGGTCGGCGGTGAAGGGTTTCAGCACGTAGTCGGTCGGGGCCAGCTCGGCGGCGCTGACCACCTTGCTGTGGTTGCCTTCGGCGGTAACCATGAAGAACATGGTCGACAGCGGCATCAGCTTGTGGTGGCGCACGTCCTCGAGCAGTTGCTGGCCATCCTGGCCGCCCTCGAGGTCGTATTCGCACAGGACCAGGTCGAAGCTGCGCAGGCCCAGGTGCTTGATCGCCAGGTTGGACGAACTGGCGTGCTCGATGCGCGTCAGCCCGCACATATTGAGCATGCTGTGGATGTTGGCGCGCATGCCCGAGTGGGGCTCGATGATGAGTGCCGTGAGGCCTTCCAGTTCGTTCATTCGGAATTTTCCGTAAGCCTGCGTTGGGCGTCGGCAGCTGCTGCATAGGCCTGCTGCATCGACCGAGTATATTACGGCTGAGGAACGAATTAGTTAAATTGGGTAAAGCTGGATCAAGAAGCGGCTATTGATGCGGGGAAAAAGAGACAGCGCGCCAAGCGGCCGGCTCAGGGCGCGAAGGCGGCCTGGCGCAGCGGCATGCGGCGGCCGTTGATGCATTCGGTCTTGCCGTCGCCGACGATGATGTTCTGATAACGCACTTCGTACTTGCCGGCGGACAGCTTGTCGATCACGAAGGTCGCGCGCGGCTGCACGTAGGCATGGCGCACGTTCGAGCGGCGGTCGAGGTCGTAGAGCTTGACGAAGATCGGCGAGGGGTTGGCGCTGTTGTCGATCGTCACCTGCATCTCCTCGCCGCTGTTGCCGACCGGGTAGCCCGGCAGGTAGCCGGACTCGGCCGGCCACGGATCGCCGCTCGGCGCGGTCAGGGTTTGCAGGTCGGTGCCGCAGTCGGGCGCACGCGCCGGCACCACCAGCTGGGTCACGGCCAGCGCCTTGATCTCGGGCGGCGGCGCCGATCCCTCGCCGCCGAAGCGGCGCGCC
>DAMCRY010000328.1:0-4656 GCA_032115075.1 Massilia sp. | reverse complement strand
AGCCCGCCCGCCATCAGGTCGGCCGACAGGCCGGTGGCCGCGCCCGACACCATCGCGCCCAGCAGGCCGGCCTGCGCCTTGTCCACCGGTGCGCGCACGGCGAAGTTCTCGCGCACGCGGGAGTTGATCGCGGCCGCCTCGCCCGGATCGAGCTTGTGCAGGACCAGCATGCGCGACGTCGTGCTGCCGATCTCGTCGTTCAGGCGCTGGACCAGGGTGGCCATGGCGAGTTCCTGGCGTTTCTGCTCGTCCTTGCCGAGCCCGACGGCCTTGAGCGCGGACTTGATCAGGCCCTTTCCTTCGCCGGACACTTCCTGCCGGTCGCGCGCGGCAAAGGCCAGCAGTTCCGCAACCAGGCGCAAGGCGTTGCGGTAGCGCCGCTGGTTCGCGGCCTCCCAGGAAGCGAGCAGGCGTGCATAGCCGGCCTGCCGCTCGGGTTCGATCAGCTTGCCGATGGCATCGTAGAACACGTGCTCGTGCACCCAGCAGCGGGCGAAGGCGTCCAGCGGCAGCACCTCCTTGACGACCGGGAACTGCGCCAGGTGCTGCTTCCAGCGGCCTTGCTCGGCCGCTTCCTCGGCGCCGGGACGCGGCGGCCCCATCTGGTTGAGCAGCACGGCGACCGGCTTGCCGAGCCACTCGAGGATCTTCATCTCCGGCGGCAGGTAGCCGGCGTCCTGCGGCGACTCGGACGAGTTGACCAAGTAGAGCACGACGTCGGCCTCTTCCTTGGCCGCGCGCAAGGCCTGCTGGCTGAGCCAGAAAGGCTTGTCGCGGTAGCGGTCAAACACTTCGCGCAGGAACCAGCCGATCGGATTGCCCGCCATCGACAGGCGCTTCAGGAGGCGCACCGAGTCGCCGAAGCCGGGCGTATCCCACAGCACCAGGCTGTCGCCGGCCTCGCTGCTCTGCAGCAGGTGCGCTTCGGCGAACTGGGTCACGTGGGCGGCGTCGCGCACCTCGCCCACGTCCATCCCGACCAGGGTTCGGGCCAGGGTCGTCTTGCCGTTGTTCGTGTGCGAGACGAGGGCGAACTGGATCTTGACGGGTTCGCTCATCAGCGCAGCTCCGGCAGGCGCAGGCCGGCGCCGAGTTCGATCGGGTACTTGTCCGGCTGCAGCAGGTTGACGAAGGTGGCCGATGTGCCGTGGAAGCTGCAGAACTGCCGCCAGAGGGCAGTCCGTTCGGCGATGCGTTCGGCGCTGCCGGTCTGGGCGCCGATGCGGTCGGTGAGCGGCGACTCGTCGACCAGCACGGCCACGCCGCGACGCACGCGCTTGCTCAGGTAGTCGAGAAAGGCGCCGTGGTTTTCCTTTTCCGGCGTGGCGGACAGGCTGAACAGGACTGCGGTGACGGTCACGCCCGCCTCATCGAGGGCGGTGTCGCGCAGGGCATCCTTGGCTTCGATGCCGTAGTCCGTCGCCGGACGCAGCTGGACGCGTGCCTGGGCGCCGAGCGCCGCAGCGGCAATCGCCCACAGGCCGCGGTCGCGCGCTTCGTCGACGGTATAGCTGTAAGGGAGCACGCGCAGCAAGGCGGGCGCGCCGGCGCCGATGCTGTCGGCCAGCTTGCGGTAGTAGGGCTGGTCCAGGTCGAGCGGGAAATTGCGCGCAAGTCGGCGCGCGCGCCAGGCGGCGAACGCAGCCAGCAACATGCGCGGCAGCACGACCAGCAGCAGCAAGGTGGCGCCGTAGAGGTGGACCCAGCGCTCGCCGCTGGCGGCCGTGACGGTGCGGCCGAAGCGCAGCAGCTCGATCTCGGCCAGCGAAAAACCCTGCAGGAAAGGGAACACGCTCATCGCCGGCATGAACAGCCAGGACAGCAGGGTGTGCACCTCGCGGCCGTCGAGGAAAGTGCTTTCCCAACCAACCACGTACTGGGTCAGCAGGCCGCGCGCGTACAGGGAGGCGATGGCGCCGAGGGCAAAGCAGGCGGCGCTCAGGTGAATGGTGCGGCTCAGCCGCGCGCGGGTGAGCGGCTCGCTCAGGGTCGCCCACTCGGCCATGAAGCTGGTGACGCCCGATGCCAGCGGCGCCGGCAGCTTGCGTGGGACGGCGACCTTGCCCAGGCTTAGGCGGCGCAGCAGGTTGGGGCTGGCCCAGCCTCCGCGTTTGCCGGGAATGCAGGCCCATACCAGCATGAAGAGGTAGACCAGCAGGTTCCAGCCGATGATCAGGAGGAAAGGAGCGGAGAGCAGGTCGACGCGGTGCGGGTCGGCGATCCGATCGATGACGGCGCCGCTGACCAAGGCCAGGAAAGGCAGGGCCAGCCAGAAGCCGGGCAAGCCGAGGCGGCGCCTGGCGAAGGCGCCGAATGCCGGGGTGCGTTCGCCGAGGCGCTTGAGGATCTGTTCGGACCGCTGCTCCAGGAAATGATGCTGGGTCATCGCGGACTTGTCGTCGGCAGCCTGCCAGGCGGCCAGTTCCTTCGCACTGCGGCTGGCGTACTTGCGATCGTCGTCGCTCAAGACCTCATGGTTCACATCGGCGGTTTCGATGGCGCGCACCAGCACGGCATTGCGTGCGACCTGTTCGTTCATGCTTCTCCTGTCGTGACTAATTAGCAAGGCTGACGGGTGCATTGTGCCCCAGATTCGGATCGCGGGCAGTTGCGGTGTTCGTTGCGGACGTGGCGCCGCCAATGCGACAGGCGTAAAAAAACCCGGGCGGGCCCGGGTGTCGCTCATCGCTGCCGAAGGTCAGCTGCCTGGATTCTTCTTGTTCGGCTTGCTGCCGAAGTCCGAAGCGGGCTGGTCGGGATGGCCCTGCAGCCCCTTGGCGCCGCCCTTGCCGGAGTCGGACTGCTGCGAGCCGGCATGCTGGTATTGCTCGATGCCGCCTGCGCCGGACTGCTGGGCTTCGCCGAGGCGATCCTGCTCGGCCTGCGCCTGCATCCGCTGGCCGCGCTGGCGGGCGCTCCAGCCACCGCCCTGCGAGCCACCCGCGCCGCCGCGCGCGTTGCGGCCGAGATCGGATTGCTGCGACCCCGTATGCGCCATCGGGAAAGGCGACTCGGGGCCGCCGCGCATCACGGCGCCTGGCGCACGCGACTGCAGGCTGCCTTCGGCAACGCTCACGGTTTTCGGTTTGTGGATGCCGCGCGAACGGTTGACGCCACCCAGGCTTTTTTCCTTCGATTTCATGATCGATCCTCCGCTTTGCTGAACCAATGGGTCGATCATGCGCGTCGATAGTCATGGGCTGTATAGGAGGAGACTCCGAGAGACTGTAGGAATCGCCGTACGATTACCGTTCAGCTAGCGCAAGGTCATGAGCCTAGCGGGCACGTTCTCTGAGCAAACAGGTTATGAAAATGTTGACATGAGGCAATTAGTAGATCGCTGTGGACGCTAGCATTCGTTGTTCAAGATGCCAAGAGGAACGACCATGCGCACCAGATTGCTCCAGCTCTGCCTGCTCTCCGCCCTGTGCCTCGGTCTTGCGTCGACCGCAAGCGCAGCGTCGAAACGACGTGCCTGGATCACCATCGGCGACGCTGCCTTCCGGCAGATAAGAACGCTCGCGCCGGATGTCGTGTCGATCGGCAGCCGCCAGTTGCGTGTCGGAGCTGTAGCGGAAAAGATCCATGCGGTCGTGCTGGACGAAAGCAGGCTGGTCGTGATCGCCGGTGCCATCCATGAACGCATGGGACAATGCGGCGGGTTCATGTATCACGCCAGCGAGGCGGAGGCGCGCGCTGCCCTGAATATAAGCCGTATCGCGGTGCCGGCACGCCTGTACGGCATCCACCAGCGTGAGCGAGTCGAGCCCATGCTGGCGAGTATGCAGGAAAAGAACATCGAGGCGACGATCCTGTCCCTGAGTGGATTCACCAACCGCTACTACGCCAGCCAGTCGGGTATCGACGCGGCGAACTGGCTCCTGTCGGCATGGCGTGGGCTGGCGGCCGCGCGCGAGGATATCTCGGTCGAACTGGTGACGCACAAGGGCTATGCCCAGCCCTCCGTTGTCCTGACCATCCGCGGCAGCGACCTGGCCGACGAAAAAGTCGTAGTCGGTGCGCATCTCGACTCGATCCTCAGCTTCGGCATGAAAGAAACGGCGCGCGCGCCGGGGGCGGACGACGATGCCTCCGGCGTCGCCAGCATGACAGAGGCGCTGCGGGCGATCGTCGAGAGCGATTACCGGCCGCGCAGGACGATCTACGCCGTCGCCTATGCGGCCGAGGAAGTGGGATTGCGCGGATCGCAGGAGATCGCGCGCCAGTTCAGGCAAACGGAGCAGAAGGTCGCGGGCGTGCTCCAGCTCGACATGACGAACTACCACGGTGCCGCGAACGATATCTATCTCATCACCGACTATACGAACAGCCAGCAGAACGCCTTCCTTGCCGAACTGATCGGCGTCTATCTTCCCGGACTGAAGGTTGGCTATGACAAATGCGGCTACGGCTGTTCGGACCACGCGAGCTGGGATGCGCAAGGCTATCCGGCGTCGATGCCCTTCGAGTCCTCGATGACGCGCGATAACCCGACGATTCACACGGCAAGGGACACCTATGCCAACTCGGGTGGACAGGCCACGCATGCACTCAAATTCGCACGACTGGCTGCCGCGTACATGGTCGAATTATCGAGTCAATAAAGCAAAAAAGCCCACCAGGATCACCTGGTGGGCTTTTTCATATAACTAGCCT
>DAMCRY010000327.1:0-4665 GCA_032115075.1 Massilia sp. | reverse complement strand
GGTCGCCATGGCGGCGCACGACGCCGCCGGGGAGCGGGAACTGCGCATGTCGCCGGCGCTGCTCGACTACATGCGCAGGGCGATGGCCGAGATGCGCTTCGCCGTCTACGGCCGCTACCTGCCGCGCGAAACGGTCGAGCGCATGCGCCGCCACGAGATGTCGCATTCGGACGAGTGGATCGCCCTGGCCGGCCAGGTCCGCGACTGCATGGCGGTCGATCCGGACGCGCGATCGGCCGAGGCGCAGCGGCTGGCGCGCCGCTGGTTCGGGCTGTTCACCGACATGGTGGGCGACGACCCCGAGGTGGTGGCGCGGTTCCGCCGCGCCTCGGCAAGCGAGCCGCTGCTGCGCGTCGGCACCGGCATCGGCGACGACGTGATCGATTTCCTGCGTCGCGCGATGGAGAGCCTGCGCGCGCAAGCATAGCTGCTCCCCTGCTGCTCCCTTGCTGCTCCCTTGCTTATTTACAGGTCTCGGCGATCCGTTTCATGCGAATCACAGTGCGCGTGCGCACCGGCGGGCCGGCCTCGGTCTCTTCGTCGCCGGCCTCCGCGTTCGCGCGCAGCGCCGCCTCCGCCTCCTGGATTTCCTTCTCCATCCCGGCCAGGGCCTCGCGCGCTTCCGCGCGTTCCGCGTTGGTCCCGCTCCTGGCCTGCTGGCGCAGCATGGCCATGAGCGGCGCCGTGCTGGCGCGCAGGTCCTGCTTTCCGCCGGCGCCGCTACGCTCCTGTTCGATGACGTTCTCCCAGTTGCGTGCATCGACCCGGCGCATGGTCAGCGTCATCTTGCCCCATGGGCAGCTGGCTACCGAGACCATGCCGTCGCCCTTCACCACGCCCGGCTGGCCGGTGCAGCCGCCAGCCAGCATCTGCTCCGGGATCGCACCCGGTTTCGTCGCCGGGATGCAGGTACGTGTCGGGGCTCCGCCCGGCATGCCGTGGAGGCCGCCGCGGCCATCCCCGCGCTCGGTCGACGAGGTGATTTCGTAAAGTCCGGGCGGTGCCACGTAGCGCGGGTCGGCCGCGCGCGCGCCTGGCGCGAGGACTGCGGTGAGGACCGCGGCGAAGGCCATCGGCAGCCATGGCTGGTTCATACTGACTCCTGTTGTCGTGGATCGATGAAAGCAGGATCGTATGGCAGCCGCTGGGGCGCACGATTGCGCGCTTGCATTTTATGCCGATGGGGTGGACCTTCAGCGCGGGATGGAGAGCGCCAGCGTTTCCTTCAGCTCTTCCATCACCACATAGCTCTTCGACTGGCCGGCATCGGCCACGTGCAGGATTTCGCCGAGCAGGCGGCGGTACTCCGACATCTCGGGAATGCGGGCCTTGATCAGGTAGTCGAAGTCCCCAGATACGAGATGGCACTCCATCACCTCGGGAATGCCGAGCATCGCGCGGCGGAAGCGGTCGAAGGCTTTTTCGGATTTCTGGTGCAGCGTGATCTCCACGAACACCAGGATCTGCAGGCCCATCGCCTGCGGGTTCACGCGCGCGTGGTAGCCGGTGATCACGCCGTCGCGCTCCATGCGCCGCACCCGTTCGATGCAGGGCGTCAGCGACAGTCCGACCTGCTCGGACAGGTCCTTCATGGCGATGCGCGCATCGTCCTGCAGCACGGCCAGGATGTGCAGGTCGATCTTGTCGAGGACGCGGTTGGAATGTTTCTGGACGCGCATGAACTTTCACTGAAAAAGGGCGTAATAACAGAAACCATTATTCCACCAGCCCCGGTATGATGGCAATCTTTTCTAATTCCGGCTTTTTTCCTTCATTTTCTTTCAGGACTTCAAGAACATGCGCGTTCTCGTACTGGGCAGCGGCGTGGTGGGCGTGACCACCGCATACTATCTGGCCAAGGCAGGCCACGACGTCACCGTCATCGACCGTCAACCCGGCCCTGCCCTGGAGACGAGCTTTGCCAACGCCGGCCAGATCTCGCCGGGCTATGCCTCGCCCTGGGCCGCCCCGGGCATTCCGCTGAAGGCGGCGAAATGGCTGTTCCAGAAGCATGCGCCGCTGGCGATCCGCCCGGACGGTTCGCTGTTCCAGCTGCAGTGGATGTGGCAGATGTACCGCAACTGCACGGCCGACCGCTATGCGGTGAACAAGGAGCGCATGGTGCGCCTGGCCGAGTACAGCCGCGACTGCATCCGTGAGCTGCGCGCACAGACCGGGATCGAATACGAAGGCCGCACCCTGGGCACCGTCCAGTTGTTCCGCACCCGGCAGCAGCTCGAGAGCGCGGGCAAGGATATCGAAGTCCTGAAGGAAGCCGGCGTCGAATACGAACTGCTGGAAGGCCGCGAACTCGGCAAGGCCGAGCCGGCGCTGGGCAGCCATGCGACCCTGGTTGGCGGCCTGCGCCTGCCGAACGACGAGACCGGCGACTGCCAGCTGTTCACCACCCGCCTGACCGCGATGGCGCGCGACCTCGGCGTGCGCTTCGAGTTCGACACCGAGATCCAGGCGCTCGACGTCAAGGGCGGCCAGATCGACGGCGTGCGCACCGCCAGGGGCACGCTCACCGCCGACCGCTACGTGCTGGCGCTGGGCAGCTACTCGCGCCTGCTGCTGAAGGACCAGTTCACGCTGCCGGTCTACCCGCTGAAGGGCTACTCGATCACGGTGCCGATCACGGATGCCAGCCGCGCCCCGGTGTCGACCATCCTGGACGAGACCTACAAGATCGCCGTCACCCGCTTCGACGACCGCATCCGCGTCGGCGGCATGGCCGAGATCGCGGGCTACAGCAAGGCCCTGAACCCGGCGCGCCGCGAGACCCTGGAAATGGTCGTCAACGACCTGTTCCCGGGCGCCGGCGACACCCGCCAGGCCAGCTTCTGGACCGGCCTGCGCCCGATGACCCCGGACAGCACCCCGGTGGTCGGCGCCACCCCGCTGCGCAACCTGTTCGTCAACACCGGCCACGGCACCCTGGGCTGGACCATGGCCTGCGGCTCGGCCGCCGTCATCGCCGACCTGGTGAGCGGCAAGCAGCCGGCGATCCGCGCCGACGACCTGGCCGTGTTCCGCTACGCCGGCACGCCGCAGGGCGGCGCCGCGCCGGAACTGGTCAAGGCATAAGCGCGATGGTGGATTCGGTGGATGCGTCCCGTGCCGGGGCGCGGTTAGCGGTCGACCTGGGCGCGATCCGCGCCAACTACCGCCAGCTGGCGAACATGTCGCGCGCGACCTGCGCGGCCGTCATGAAGGCCGATGCCTACGGGCTCGGCATGGAACAGGTGGCGCCCGCGCTGGCGTTGGAAGGCTGCAAGGTCTTCTTCACCGCGCACCTGGCGGAGGCGATCGCGCTGCGCCAGCTGGTGCCCGAGCACTGCACGATCTACGTCCTGCACGGCCCGCCGCCGGACACGGCCCGGGATTTCTTCCAGTACGACCTGACCCCGGTGCTGAACGACCCGGGCCAGCTGGGCGAATGGCGCGCCCTCGCCCGCACCCTCGGGCGCGAGCTGCCGGCGGCGATCCAGTTCGATACCGGCATGTCGCGCATGGGCCTGGCCCCCGCCGACCTGGCGGCGCTCAGCGCGCAGCCGGACTGGCTGCTCGGGGTGCGCCCTACCCTCGTGATGAGCCACCTGGCCTGCGCCGACGAACCGGAGCATCCGCTGAACGAGGCCCAGCGCCGCTGCGCGCGGTGTTGCCCGGCGTGCCGGCCAGCCTGGCGAATTCGTCCGGCATCTTCCTGGGGCCGCAGTATCACCACGACCTGCTGCGCCCGGGCGCGGCGCTGTACGGCATCAATCCCCAGCCGGGGCGGCCGAATCCCCTGCGGCAGGCGGTGTCGCTGCATGCGCGCATCGTGCAGGTGCGCAGCGTGTGCGAGGGCGACGTGGTGGGCTACGGCGCGCATCACGTGTGCGCGGGCGAGCGGCGCATCGCGACCGTGGCGATCGGCTATGCGGACGGCTGGCTGCGCTCCCTGTCGGGGCGCGGGCAGGCGGCGATCGACGGCACCATCGTGCCGGTGGTCGGTCGGGTGTCGATGGATTCCATGGGCCTGGACGTGACGGGGATCGCGCCTGAGCGCGTGGCGCCTGGCGCCGAGGTCGAGCTGATGGGGGCGACGCTGACGGTGGACGACGTGGCGGCGGATGCGGGGACGATCGGGTATGAAGTCTTGACGCGCCTGGGGAGCAGGTTCCATCGGCGTTACGTCTGAACGGACACACTTGGGTTCCCGCCTGCGCGGGAACGACGTTTCATGCGTGCGGGCCATGGATCGACGTTTTCAGCCGGCGAAAAACGGCAGCACGCGCTCGAGCAGCAGTTCGGGCGCCTCCTCGGCAATGTAGTGCCCGCAGGGCAGCGCCCCGCCCTGCACTTCGTCGGCCACGAGTTTCCACTCCTTGAGCGGCTCGAAACAGCGCCCGACCACACCCTGCTCTCCCCACAACGCCAACAGCGGCATCGTGAGCTTGCGCCCCGCGGATCGATCAGACCGGTCGTGTTCCAGGTCAATGCTGGCGGCGGCCCGGTAATCCTCGCAGATACCGTGCGCCGTGCCCGGCAGCGCCAGGCGCGATCCCTGAAGGCTGACGTCACGGATCAGAAGGTGCTGGCTGCTGTCGACTTCCATCGACAGCGGCTGTGCAAAGCCTATACCGTTGAGTTTACCGCGGATCTCACCGCCTTTATCCAGCC
>DAMCRY010000326.1:0-4669 GCA_032115075.1 Massilia sp. | reverse complement strand
CTTGATGCGGCCGTCCCAGGCGACCGGCACGGTCAGGGACGCGCCGGCAAGGACCCTGCTGCCGCGCCAGCGCTGGACGATGCGGCCGCCGGGATTGCGCAGTTCCAGCGTCCAGTCCACGGTGCCGGGCCGTTCGAGGCCCGGGTAGTGGAAGCCCAGGCTGAAGGTCCGGCGCGCATCCTGGGCCGCCGTGAACGGCGCGTGCAGGGTCGCTTCGAATTCATGGTGCTCGGCAGGCGCCGCGACAGCGCTGCCGCAGCACAGGGCCAGCAGCAGCGCACGGAGGATGGGGGTGGGGGTTGGGGTTTTCATAATGCAATTTTGACAATTGCATTAGGTTCCGCATTGCGCCTTTCTGGGTTTCCAGTTGCAAAATTATCTACATCATTTGATAGGATTCAAGCTGAACTGAACTCGACTCGGGAAGGTCCACATCGTAAATTCAAGGCGCTCTGCTGCCTTAATAGGCGCTAGAAGCAGAACGGCAATGCTGGGATTAGTACACCGATGAGGCTTAGAACTGCGGCTGTCCCCAAGACAAAATTCGACCTTGCAGAACAGACGTGCTTACTTATCTAGAAAAGACAAACCCCGCGTAATGCGGGGTTTCCAGTTTCGAGAATGAGGTGCCGCTCAGTGAAACTAGCCTGTCAACAAGACACGGTCGGCACACCCTGCCCGGTTGTCAGGTCGATTCCTATCCAGCACCGATAACCCTTCCCTGGCGCGTTGGCATCCTTGGCCGTGTACATGCACTGGACGCCTCCCCTGTTCCGTTCGCGGTCGCCTTTCTCGGCGCTGCACATGTCGCGCGCATCAGGGCCAATCGAATCGAATATCTCTTTTGCGGCCTGCCCCTTCATCACGATCGACAACTTCCGATCCTTGGCAGTAGGCGCCTCCCCATAGGCCACGGTCTCGCCAGAAAAGATTTTGTAGCGACCTTCCTGTAACGGCTGCCACGTGCCGAGTGTATCGGCCGCAAAGGCCAGCGAAACAAGGCCGCACGCCGCAAGGACGGTCATAGCAAACTTACGCATATCATCCTCGCAGACCTACGTGGAAATGATCATTGTGACCGATGAGGGGCTTCACGAACGGTATCTTCGGATCGTTGAAATACACGACGATGACCGGCGCGAAGGTGCGGAACAGCTCGATCAGCTTTGCAGTGGCTTCCTGGTCATACTCCCTGTCGCCCCACCTGACCGGCAGATGGCGACCATCTTTTCGGACAGCCCGAACATCCACCTCTAGCCCGTCCAGGTGAGTTTTGTGATCCTCGTCGTCGAACCTGTCGGCGCGGCTTATATTTCCAACGCCAAAGCGTCGCTTGTCGATGGCCTGCCACTGCAGACCCACGCGCAGGATCGCTGTCATCATGATGGGATGCGCATACTGGTATCCGCCTCGATCCGGCATCCCGTCCATCAGTCCGTAAGTGTAGTAACCAGCTTCCATCGGCGCCTGCGGCAGCATATAGAAGCCGCGCTTGTCCTGGGTAGGCCTGAGCGGGTCTGTTTTTTGATCGCTCATGGATTTCTCCATCATGCGCACGACTTGTTGCAGGACAAGTCCCAGCCCCCGGCGGTATTGCCGCCCATGCCGCCGCCGATCTTCTGCTGCGCGTACTTCCATTTCACCTTGGCGAACTGCAGACCGATACGGTCACACAGAATGCTCCCCTCGGTTACCATCTGTTCCATATTGGCGATCAGTACGTTTTCCAATTCGAGCTCGTAGTACTTCACCCGGTTTCCATCGCCATCGGCGCGCATGAATTCCATCTTCGCCTTCGCGATAGTTTTACCAGACGAGCAAGTTTGCATCAGCGCAGGCGATGCGAGATCAACCTGCTTGACGATCGACAAAGTGTGATATTCGCTGCGTCCGGACGTACGCCCGCCGGTAGCCGATCCTGGTGCGATCGTGGGTTGCACTACGCCCCACTGGGCCGAGCTCACCTCAATCCATCCCTGGTGTTTGGAATCAGCAGACTCGCCTTTGATGCCCTCGATTTGCAGGTACACGTCGATCGCCATGATATCTCCTCTGTGAGTAAAGGAGCATCGTCGCAGAGCTAATCTAGGCCGACTTAGCGGTACTCAAGGATCAGGTGGCAAAAAATCAAGGCATTGTGCGCGGCGCTTGTCGGTGCGCCGGCTTTGATCAGCGGTTACAGCCTACTGCCTACCGCATCCGCTCACGCATCCAGGCGTCGACATGCTTGAGCGGCAAGTCGATCCGCGTGCAGCCGATCTGGTCCGGACGCACGTTCAGCTCGATCATGCGCGGCCCGTCGGCGCCGATCGCGACGTCGACCCCGGCGATGTTCACGTGCGGGAAGGCCTGCAGTGCGCGCAGCGCCACTTCCTGGCACTCGCGCCAGTATGGCAGCTGCACGCCGCGGATCTGGCCGCCCGTATCGGGGTGGGCGTCCATGGTCTCGAGCGGATTCCTGGCGTTCGCGGCGTATTTCAGGACGCCCGTTTCCAGTTCGACCGGGCAGTAGATGCCGCCGCTGCTGGTGTTGTCGACCAGGCTGCCCTTGCGCCCGACGCGCAGGAAAGCGCCGGCGATGCGGCCCTCGCCGCCGGCCTGGTAGAGCCAGATGCGCAGGGTGTTGAGCGAGTTCGCGTGGATCGCCGACAGCACCGGATGCTGCGGCAGGTAGTGCTCGACGATGTAGCCGTCGCGGTTCTTGCCGGCCACCGTCCACCAGTCGCCCAGGCTGGTCTGCGCGCCGGTGAAGGGGTGACGGAACACCGGCTCGCCATCCTGTTCGGCGACCTCGAAGGCGAAGAAGCCGGCGCCGCCGTAGCCCTCGACCAGCTTGAAGCAGATCTTCCTGCCGACCAGCCCGCGGCAGAGCAGCTGCAGGTCGTGCAGGCTGCGCAGCGGAGCACCGTCGGCGCGCGCGCCGCGTTCGCTGTGGATGAAGCCGATGAATTCCGGCGTCGGCACGCCGACCAGTTGCAGGACGGCCTTCTCGATCACCTTGTGCTGCGAGCTTTTCTGGTAGGGACGGCCGTTCCAGCGGTCGATGAAGGCGTTGTATTCCTTGCGGTTCATGTGGGCCAGCTTGTCCGCGAACGGGACCGCGCTGCGCCACCAGCGCGCCTGCAGGTAGTAGCCGGGGCCGATGCCGCGCCGCAGGAACAGGTAGGCCATTTCGGCGAACTGGCGCGGGAACGGGAGATAGGCCTGGCCGGCCGCGCCGGAGCGCAGCTGCGCCCAGGCACGCCGTATATCGTTGATGACTTGCATTCGAATCCAGTATCGTGAACTGCGGCGGAGAACCGGGCCGGATGCGGCCCGGTTCCGTACCTGGCGCGGGCGCGGGACCGGCCCAGGTACGCGGCTAATGAATTGCCAATATACTAAGCGATTCCGCTGTGCAATGGAAACACGATTGGAAAGTCTGCGGCGGTGTCCTCAGAAGTGGAAGTCCGCCCGCACCATCGGCGTGCTGGCGCGCTGGCCGGCGCCGCCCGTGGTGCGGCGCGTGTTGCCGAACTTGTTGTTCCAGAACTGGTAGCCGAAGCCGACCCGGATCTTCTTCTTCGCGTAGCCGAGACGCGGGCCGATGTCGTACATCAGCGCCATGTCGAGGTTGGTCTCGGCGCCGGTCGGCGCGCCGGTCTCGTCCAGGCCCTTCTCGGCGATCCAGTTGAGGTAGCCCTCGAAGGCCCAGCCCTCGGCCACCGGGATGCCCCAGCTGGCGCCGAACATCGGGTGGGTCTCGTAGGTGTAGCGGCCGCGCACGTTGGCGATCGGCGGGAAGGGGCCGCTCGGCGCGTTCGATTCGCGCAGCCACAGGATGCTGGTGTTCAGGAAGCCCGGCACGTCCCACATCAGGGTGGGGCCGGCGACCAGCATGCGCTTGCGCGAGTTGTAGCCGACGTCATCCTTGTGGTTGACGTCGAAGCCGAGCGTCAGGCCGACGCCCTTGACCTTGCCGAAGCGGATCTCGGAGCCGCGCAGCGCGCCGATGTCGAGCGTGTGGCGATACAGCAGGTAGGCTTCGCGCGCCCCGCTGTCGCTGCCCAGCGCGCGCGGGTCGGTGCTGTCCGACTTCAGCAGGTCGAGGTTGAGGTAGTTGCTGCCGTATTTGTAGCCGCTGGCGTGGGTGAACGCCACGACGTGCTTCTTGATGTGCTCCGGATTGAACGGCTCGGCGAAGCGCGTGCCGTAGCGGTAGCTGATGGCGTTGTCGCTCCAGTCCACCGCCATGGCCGGCGCGCTGGCGCACAGCAGCGCGGCGCAGGCTGCCATCGTGCGTCCTATGATTCGTGTACTCATGTCCTTGTTCCTGGCTGGTTGTCGTGCAGGTCCGGGGGAAGGTCGCCCGTCCGGTGCTCCACATGCAATGCGACTTTGTGCTCGCGCCCATCGTCGGCGGGCTCGATCTTATCATCCGGCCAGCGCTGGCCGTCGAGAATCATCGCCTCGCCCCGGGTCGCGCGGCGCACCTCGACCTCGTAGTCGGCCCGCCCGGCGCGGTAGCGGAAGCGCAGGCCCTCCCAGGCGGTCGGCAGCAGCGGCGCCAGCGCCAGGCTGTCCACCGTGCGCCCGATACCGAGCAGCGCGTCGCTCAGCAGCATGCCGGTCCAGGCGCTCGCCGGCCCGTCCATCGTGAAGCAAGGCGCGCCGCCGTAGCGCACGCTTG
>DAMCRY010000325.1:0-4671 GCA_032115075.1 Massilia sp. | reverse complement strand
TCGCGCGCGCGCCGGGCCTGCTCGGGATGGCTGTCCAGCAGCGCCAGCGCGCGGAAGCCCGCGATGACCGCCGCGTCGAAGGCGAACAGCCACTGCGGCACCTGCTGGCGCGGTTCGGTCCCGGCGCTGTGCGGGATCTGCGCCATGTAGCCGGCCAGGCTGCCGGGCTCGGCGCGGTCGAGGTAGGTCTGGATGCGGGTCAGGAAGCGCTCGCGCTTGCCGCGCATCCTGGGATGGAAGCCGGCCCAGTTGGCGGCCCCGCGCAGGCGCACGATCATCCGCTGCAGTTCGTGGTCGTCGGCCGCGCTTTCTCCCAGCACGACGCGCCGGATCAGGCGGTACCAGCCTTCGGAATAGGTCTTCCAGTCGAGCACCCCCTGTTCGCGGGCGGTCGCCAGCATGCGCGCGGCTTCCTCCTCGACGACCGGCAGGAAACTGCCGGCCATCCGGTGCATCGGGTTCCCGGTGTCGAGCGCCGCCTCGTTGAAGCGGCGGCGCTCGGCGCGCTCGGGGCCTTGCGTCACCAGCACGCCCTTCGGCTCGAAGTGCGAGAGCGCGGCGCGCTTTTCGGTGCTGGCGGCGGAGAACGGTTCGGGAGACTGGTCCAGCACGCGCCGCACGTGTTCCGGGGCCAGCAGCACGGCATGCTTGCGGATCGACGCGGGCAGCGCCAGCATCAGGGGACCGCGTCCGTACTTGTCGCGCAGCTTTTGCATGCGCCGCACGGCGCGGCCGTCGAGGTCGAGCTTTTCCGCCAGGGCCACCATCGGCGGGCGGCGGACGATCACGCCCTGCGCCACCACGGGCGCGAACACCTCGAGGCCGAGGGCGAGGGTGTCGAGCAGGCTGGCGCGGGGCAGCCCGGTGTCGGTGGTGCCGGGGCCGGCGACCCTGGCGATGGTCCTGCCCGCCGCCAGGCCGGCGCCGAAGGCGCCGAGCACGCCGGCGGCCAGCAGGAGCGTGTCCTTGCGCGTATTCCTCATGGCTTGTCCTGTCGAGTTCGGTAAAGCTTGACTTTACGTCAACCAGCCAGGACGCCGCGCACGGACCGCCGCGGCTACATCTGCTTGAACAGGTGCAGGAAGCTGCGGCTCACTTCCAGCTTTTCCGGACGGCCCTTGACCATCACCAGGTGGCGGCCGCGGATGTCGCGCGTCACCCCTTCGATGGCGTTGACGTTGACCAGGGTGGCGCGGTGGATCTGCCAGAACAGCGAGGGATCGAGTTCCTCGGCCAGGTCGCGCACCGGCTTGCGGATCAGGGCCTCGAAGGTGGCGGTCTGCACGCAGGTGTACTTTTCGTCGGAACGGAAGAACAGGATGTCCTCGACCGGGATCATGCGCAGGTCCTGGCCGATGCTGGCCTGGATCCACTGCAGGTGCTTCGGCTTCGGTGCGGCGATCTTCTCGGCCAGCTGCGACAGCATCTGCTGCACGCTGTCGTTGACCTTTTCGCCCGGGCGCTCGAGGCGGGCCTTGAGGCGGTCCACGGTGAGCTTCAGGCGTTCCGGCTCGGTCGGCTTGAGCACGTAGTCGATCGCGCCGCGCTCGAAGGCTTCCACCGCGTACTGGTCGTAGGCGGTGACGAACACGATCTGGCTGCGGTCGCCGATGTCGCGCGCCGCTTCCATGCCGGTCTTGCCGGGCATCCGGATGTCGAGGAAGGTCAGGTCGGGCCTGAGCTGCTCGACCAGTTCCACCGCTTCCTCGCCGTTCTTCGCTTCGCCGATGATCTCCAGTTCGGGCCAGGCCTCGGACAGGCGCAGGCGCAGCTGGTCGCGCATCAGTCTTTCATCGTCGGCAATGATTGCGGTAGGAGCGGCAGTAGGCATGGCAGTTCCGGTAGCTGAGTGAAGAGTAACAATTATTCAATGAAACGGCGTAACAGGCAAGCTCGGCCGGCCGGCCCCGCCGGGCCTACCTGGACAGCTGGTAGGGGACCTCGATCATCGCGATCACGCCGCTCGGGCTGTTGGCCGCGATGTGCAGGCCGGCCCCGTCGCCATGCAGCAGCTTGAGGCGGTCGCGGATGGTCTGCAGGCCCAGGCCGGTGCCGTCGCTCGGCACCACGCCGAAGCCGACCCCGTCGTCGGTGACGGTCACGCGCAGCTTGCTGTCCACCACCTCGGCCTGGATCTTCAGGGTGCCGCCTTCCGGCTTGCATTCGAGGCCGTGCTTGATCGCGTTCTCGACCATCGATTGCAGCATCATCGGCGGGAAGGCCGCGCTGCGCAGGCCGTCGGGAATCTGCATGACCACGGTCAGGCGTTCTTCCATGCGCATCTTGAGCAGGGCCAGGTAGGCGGTGACCATGTCGACTTCGCGTCCCAGGCCGGTGACCACGGCGTTGTCGCGCATCTGCGGCAGCACGGCGCGCAGGTACTGGATCAGGCTGCGCTGCATGGCCGAGGCGCGCGGCGGGTCGACCTGGATCAGGTGCTCGACCGAGGCCAGGGTGTTGAACAGGAAGTGCGGCTCGACCTGGGCCTGCATCATCTGCATCTTCGTTTCCGACAGCTGGCGCTGCATGGCCTCGCGCTCGGCGGCCGCGTTGGCCATCTGCGATTGCGCTTCGGCGCGCTTCTTGCCGCCCACCAGGGCCTTGGTGCCGAACAGGGCCAGCACGAAGAGGAACACGAAGTTCATGAACCAGGTCGAGGCCTGCTTGTGGTAGCGCGAGACCTTCTGCTCGGCCGCCTCGTCGACGGCGACCTCGATCGCGTTCGACAGTTCCTCGGTGATCTGCGGGGGCAGGGCGATGTGGACCGAGTCGCCGCTGCCGGAGGTGGACGGCGTGGCCGGCACCGAGGGCGCGTCGGGTGCGTCCGGCGCTTCCGGGGCGCTGGGCGTTTCCGGCGCCTCGGCGGGGGGCGCCGGGGGTTCCGGCGGCACCGTGCTGGCGCCGCCGCGGGGCCGGCTGCGCGGATTGAAATGGATGCCGCTCTCGTCGATCAGGATGGCGGCGTCGCTGCGCCGGTCCTGGCCGCGCTCGGTACGCGCTTCTTCCTCGGCGGGGCGCGAGAACAGCTCTTCCTGCAGGATGGCGCCGGCGGTCAGGGTCAGGATCGCAAACAGGAAAAACTTCCACCACGACAGCTGGGTGACCCAGGTCGCCACGGCGTCGAAGCCGCGGTACAGCAGCGACAGGACGCTCGAAAAATAATGCTGGGTTGTATTCCTTGCTTGCATGGTCTGGTGTTCGTGTCGGTTCGCTTGCACGTGCAAGCGGCGAGTGTACTCCGCGCCGCCATCGCGTGCCGGAAAAACAACATTGCCGGCGTCGTCGACTGTTGGGATGATGCAACTTTACCGCTCCGGCCCGCGCACGGCCAGCGCCGTGCGACAGCCTGCACGATCCGGGGCATGGATTGCACCCGGGTCCAGCCAGGATGCGCCAACGCAAAAGCTAAGCTCCGGAAACATTGCAAGGTATGATCCTTGGGCCCGGCGGACATGCCGGGCCGCCCGACAATCCGTTTCCTGAAAGGATGTGCGATGTCAGCCGACCCGTCTTCCCCCCAGCCTCTTCGCTTCCCGGCAGGCGCCGGGAAATTCCGCCTCGTGACCCGCAGCGATTTCGACGGCCTGGTCTGCGCGGTGCTGCTGCGGCACCTCGACCTGATCGACGAGATCCTGTTCGTGCACCCGAAGGACATGCAGGACGGGAAGATCGCCATCACCGGGCGCGACATCACGACCAACCTGCCTTACGTGGCGGCGGCCCACCTGTCCTTCGACCACCACCTGTCGGAAACCATCCGCAACACGGGCGTGCGCGAGAACCACGTGATCCAGCCCGAGGCGCCCTCGGCCGCGCGCGTGGTCTACAACTACTACGGCGGGGCGAAGACCTTCCCGGCCGCCTGGAACGAGATGCTGGCGGCGGTGGACAAGGGCGACGCGGCGCGCTTCACGCGCGACGAGGTGCTGTTCCCGCAGGGCTGGAACCTGCTGAACTTCCTGATGGACGCGCGCACCGGACTGGGCCGCTTCCACGAATTCCGCATCTCGAACTACCAGCTGATGATGGCCCTGATCGACTACTGCGCCACCCAGCCGATCGAACGCATCATGGAGTTGCCCGACGTGCGCGAGCGCACCGGGATGTACTTCGCGCACAGCGAGCGTTGCAAGGAGCAGATCCGGCGCTGCGCCCGCGTGCACAAGAACCTGGTGGTGCTCGACCTGCGCACCGAGGATGTGATCTTCGCCGGCAACCGCTTCATCATCTACGCCCTGTTCCCGGAGGCGAACATCTCGATCCACGTGCTGTGGGGCGTGAAGCGGCGCAACACCGTGTTCGCGACCGGCAAGTCGATCCTGAACCGGACCTCGAACACGAATATCGGCGCGCTGATGCTGAAGTACGGCGGCGGCGGGCACGAGAACGCCGGCACCTGCCAGGTCGACAACGAGCTGGCCGAGGACGTGCTCGGCGCGCTCGTGAACCGCATCAACAAGGACGGCTGAGCAGGACGGCCGGCTGGGACGGCCGGAAAGACGGGTTGCTCCGGCGTTCAGGCGCCGCTGTCCACCGGCAGCGCCGCGGCCATCCAGCCGCTGATGCCGGCCGACATGACGCGCACGTCGGTGTAGCCGAGCCTGCCCGCCCGGCGCGCCGCCCGCGGCGCCTTGCTGCACAGGGGATTCGAGCAGTAGAAAACCAGGCTGG
>DAMCRY010000324.1:0-4683 GCA_032115075.1 Massilia sp. | reverse complement strand
CCGCCTTGGAGCGGGTGTTCTTGATGTAGTGCGATTCGTCCAGGATCACCAGGTGATAGTGGTGCTCGCGCAGTTTTTCCTCGTCGCGCGGCAGCAGCGCGTAGGTGGTGAGCACGATGTCGGCGTCGTCGATCTGGTCGAACAGCTCCATGCGCTCCTTGCCTTGCAGGAGCAGCACCTTCAGGCTCGGGGCGAAGCGCGCGGCTTCCTCGCACCAGTTGGTCATCAGGCTGGTCGGCGCGATCACGAGGGCAGGGCTGGTCAGGCGGCCCGCTTCCTTCTCGGTGAGGATGTGCGCGATGGTCTGCACGGTTTTACCGAGGCCCATGTCGTCGGCCAGGATGCCGCCGAGGTCGTACTCGCGCAGGAACTGCATCCACGACAGGCCATCGAGCTGGTAGTCGCGCAGGGTGGCCTGCAAGCCCTTCGGCGGCTCGACCTTCTTGACCGAGCCGAACTGGCTCAGCTTGCGGCCGGTCTCGCGCAGGCGTTCGCCGCCGGTCCAGCGCAGCTCGAGGCCGCGCGCCAGGTCTTCCAGGCGCGCCGCGTCCAGCGTCGACATGCGCATGCGGGCCTTGATCTTGTCGTTGAAGTACAGCTCGCCCAGGGTGGCCAGGATGGGCTTCAGGCGGCCCCATGGCAGCGCCACGCGCACGCCGTCCGGCAGGGTCGCCAGCATCTGGTCGGCCTCGCCATGCGCGGCCAATACGGCCGGGTCGAAGTCGGCGGGTGCGCTGCGGATCAGCTGCACCAGCACCGGCAGCAGCGGCACGCGCTTGCGCGCCACCACGATGCCGAGCTCGAGCTCGAACCAGGCATTGCCCGCCTCGATCGGCTCGTCGATGTCGGCATACCAGTCTTCGACGGCGACGGTGTCGTAGCGGTACTTGGCCGATTTCTGCAGGTGCCAGCCGGCGTCGGACAGCGCGTCGAGGTCGCCCTCGGCGAAGCGCAGCCAGTGCGCCTGGCTGTCCAGCACCAGGGCGCCGGCCATGGCGTTGAAGGGGGCGGTGACCGGCTTGCGGAAGCCCACCTCGTTCAGTTTGTTCAGCGCCGCGGCCTCGGCCTTCGGATCGCGTTCGATGACCTCGGTGACGTCGCCGATCTGGCGCACCACGCGCTGGGCCGGGTCGAAGGAGACGCGCTGGCCGTCGTAGTCGTAGGCCAGCACGGCGAAGTCGTGCCAGCGCGGCGCGCCACCGTCGGACAGCTGCACCGAATCGAGCAGCAGGTGCGGTATCGGTTTGACATCGTTGCGCAGGCGCTGGGTGAGCGGCTGCGGCAGCGGCATCAGCTGCTGCAGGCCGTGCGCCAGCAGCAGCTGCGAGACGCGCTTCTTGTCGGTGCCGGTCAGCGCCGGGGCCTGGGCCACCAGCGCCTGCAGTTCGGCCAGCGAGATGTCGATGCCGCCGCGATTCAGTTCGAGCGGACCGATCGACAGGTTGTCGATATACCACGGCGGATCGGTCGGCAGCATGTAGTCGATCAGGTCGGCGCCGCTGTGGGTGGCGCCCTTGGCCGGTTCCACCGACCAGCCGAGCTTGGCCACGCGGCCTTCGTCGCGCCAGGCCAGGCTGGCCAGGCGGGTCGGGCCGGCCTGCAGCGGATAGACCAGGCCGTTTGCCATGTCGGACCAGGAGTTCGCCCACAGCAGCTTGCCCTGCTCGAGCAGCATCTGCAGCAGGATCGCGCCCACCTTGCCCTTCGGTTCGGTGGCGCTGGTGCCCTGGGCCGAGCCGCTGCGCATCGCGATGAAGAAGCGCACCAGGTCGACGTCGTCGCCTTCCAGGTAGGCAGGCGGGGCCGACAGCAGCGAGAATACTTCGCTCACGGGACTGGCGGCGGCCACGTCGCCGTTCGGGCGCAGGCGCGCCTTGCACAGGCAGATGGCCACGTGGCGGCCGCCGCTGGTGGGCGCCATCACGTAGACGAATTTGTACTGGACGGCCTTCGGATCGGCGACCTCGTCGCTCAGTTTGGGCTGCGGATGCGCCGCGGCCTCGACCCTTTGCAGCCAGCTCACCACCGGCGCGGGCAGGGCGGGAGCACGTGCGGGAGCGCGGGCGGTGGGTGCATCGCTGGCGTTCTCGCGCTGGTAATCGACTGTGTGCATGGGTCTCGTGTGTCTGTATTAAAAACGACAATAACGAACATTATCCTTCATACGGACACTTCCGTTTTGTTCGGAATCGCACGTAGCAGACAAAACTTATCCGTACGCCGCGGGTGTCTCTTTGTGCACATTTCGCGTCGCGACTGCGCAGCCGACTGTTCTCGCATGATCCGGGCATGACTGTCAAGACTGGCGTATCGCACGCGTTTGCTACATCATTGTTCGCTTGACCTCTGGCCTGAACTCTGAACCACACATGCTGCCCTCCATCGAACAACGCCTCGCTTCCGAACTGTCCGCCAAACCGGCCCAGGTGGCCGCCGCCGTCGCCCTGCTCGACGAAGGCGCGACCGTCCCCTTCATCGCACGCTACCGCAAGGAAGCCACCGGTGGTCTCGACGACACCCAGCTGCGCCTGTTGGAGGAGCGCCTGCGCTACCTGCGCGAGCTCGAGGACCGGCGCGCCGCGATCATCGCCTCGATCACCGAGCAGAACAAGATGACGCCCGAACTGATGCAGGCGATCGCGCTGGCCGAGGACAAGACCCGCCTGGAAGACCTTTATCTGCCGTACAAGCAGAAGCGCCGCACCAAGGCGCAGATCGCGATCGAGGCGGGCCTGGCGCCGTTGGCCGACGCGCTGCTGGCCGACCCTTCGCGCAATCCGGAAGAAGCCGCGGGCGGCTACCTGCGCGAGGCGTTCACCAACGCCGACGGCGGCGCCAACCCGGGCGTGCCGGACACCAAGGCGGCGCTGGACGGCGCGCGCCAGATCCTGATGGAGCGCTTCGCCGAAGATGCAAGCCTGCTGCAGTCGCTGCGCGAATACGTGCAGGAGCACGGCGTGGTCGAGTCGAAGGTCGTCCCCGGCAAGGAAGAAGAGGGCGAAAAATTCGCCGACTACTTCGACTATTCCGAGACCCTGGCCACGGTCCCTTCGCACCGCGCGCTGGCGCTGATGCGCGGCCGCCGCGAGGGCGTGCTGGACGTGGCCCTGCGCCTCGATTCGGAACCGGAAAAGCCGAAGTGGGATGCGCCGCACAACCCCTGCGAAAGCCGGATCTGCGCCGCCTTCGGCATCAAGTCCGCCGGCCGTCCGGCCGACAAGTGGCTGCTCGACACCGCGCGCTGGACCTGGCGCGTGAAGAGCTCGGTGTACATCGAGACGGAGCTGATGGGCGCGCTGCGCGAGAAGGCCGAAAGCGATGCGATCAACGTCTTCGCGCGCAACCTGAAGGCGCTGCTGCTGGCCGCGCCGGCCGGCCCGCGCGCCACCATGGGCCTGGACCCGGGCCTGCGCACCGGCGTCAAGGTGGCGGTGGTCGACGCCACCGGCAAGGTGGTCGACACCGCCACCGTGTACCCGCACCAGCCGCGCAACGACTGGGACGGCGCCCTGCACGTGCTGGGCCGGCTGGCGGCCAAGCACAACGTGTCCCTGGTCTCGATCGGCAACGGCACCGCTTCGCGCGAGACCGACAAGCTGGCCGGGGACCTGATCAAGCAGCATCCGGAGCTCAAGCTCCAGAAGATCGTCGTGTCGGAAGCCGGCGCCTCGGTGTACTCGGCCTCGGAATTCGCCTCGCGCGAACTGCCGGAACTGGACGTGTCGCTGCGCGGCGCGGTCTCGATCGCGCGCCGCCTGCAGGACCCGCTGGCGGAACTCGTGAAGATCGATCCCAAGTCGATCGGCGTCGGCCAGTACCAGCACGACGTCTCGCAGACCCAGCTCGCACGCTCGCTCGACGCGGTGGTCGAGGATTGCGTGAACGCCGTCGGCGTGGACGTGAACACGGCTTCGGCGCCGCTGCTGGCGCGCGTGTCCGGCCTGTCGTCCAGCGTGGCGCAGAGCATCGTCACCTACCGCGACATGAAGGGCGCGTTCGCCTCGCGCGCGGCCTTGAAGGCGGTGCCGCGCCTGGGCGACAAGACCTTCGAGCAGGCGGCCGGCTTCCTGCGCGTGATGAACGGCGAGAACCCGCTGGATGCGTCGGCGGTCCACCCGGAATCGTATCCGGTGGTCGAGCGCATCCTGGCGGACATCAAGCGCGACATGAAGGCGGTGATCGGCGACAGCTCGCTCATCAAGTCGCTCGATCCGAAGAAGTACGCCGACGACAAGTTCGGCGTGCCGACCGTGAGCGACATCCTGAAGGAACTCGACAAGCCGGGCCGCGACCCGCGCCCGGAATTCACCACCGCGACGTTCAAGGAAGGCGTGGAAGAGATTGCGGACCTGCGCCCGGACATGATCCTGGAAGGCGTGGTGACCAACGTGGCCGCCTTCGGCGCCTTCGTCGACATCGGCGTGCACCAGGATGGGCTGGTGCACATCTCGGCGCTGTCGAACACCTTCGTGAAAGACCCGCACACGGTGGTGAAGGCCGGCCAGGTGGTCAAGGTGAAGGTGCTGGAAGTGGACGTCAAGCGCAAGCGCATCGCCCTGACCATGCGCCTGAGCGACGCGGCGCCGCAGCCGGGATCGCAGCCGCAGCAGCGCGGCGACCGCGACGACCGCAAGCGCATGGGGCAGCATGGGCGCCAGGAGAAGGCCGCTCCCGCTGCCGGCG
>DAMCRY010000323.1:0-4687 GCA_032115075.1 Massilia sp. | reverse complement strand
GAGCTGGGACTGCGCGGCGGCGGCCGTGACCGACCTCGGCAAGGACTGGGGCCTGGCGCGCCGCGGCGCACAGGCCGGGGTGTATGTCCTGGCCGCCCCGCGCGGCTGAGGCGGGGGCAGGAAACAGTACGCGGCGGGGGCGGCGCGCGTTCATGCGCCGCTCCCGCCGCGCGGACATCAGAACCAGAAGCCGAGGTTGACCGTGAAGCCCTTGGTGGTCTTGCTGCGCACATACGTTGCGCCGAGGCGCGTGAAGCTGCGCGCGTTCGAGGCGTTGCGGTTGGTTCCCAGGGTAACGCCAATCTCCTGGCTGTCGGTGACGTAGGGCTTCTCACTGCCCAGGTAGCGGGTGTCGATCAGCGAGAACTCGGCCGCCATGCGCGCCCCGAACACGGCCGCCGGCACCGAGGCCATGATGCCGTTGCGGGTCATCTTCAGGTTGACGTCCGGATCGAAGGAATAGTCTCCCGATGAGAACTTGCCGGTGCGGTAGGTGCCGATCATGTTGCCGAAGGCGAGGTCGACGCCGCCCAGCGGCAGCACGTAGGTGCTCATCAGGGAAGCCGACATCACGGTCGAGACGGTGGCGCGGTCTTTCGAGGCCACCACCGCATAACGTACGCCCGGGGTCAGGGTCCAGCGATCGGTCAGCGGCAGGCGGTAGGCGGCGCCGAGTCCCGCATGGTAGCCCTTGGCGCCGTCGACCGATACCTGGGTCAGCGGCATGCTCAGCACCAGCTGGTGGCGCGGATCGTCGCCGTTGCGGATGGTATAGGACAGCGGCAGCGAGGTGGTCTTGATGTCGTCGCCGCCATCGATGTTGTAGGAACCGTAGCCCAGGCCCACGCCCAGCAGGTTGTTGGCGCCCTGCTCGGCGCCCGGAACGCCGATGCGGCTGGCATTGTCGAAGCTGGTGTTGAAGTCGCTCATCGCCAGCATCGGAATGGCGCCGCCCGGGCCGGTCAGCGCGCTGGTGGCCGAATTCTTGGCCTGGTAGCGCAGCACCTTGCCCAGGATATCGCCCTTCTTGACGTATTCCTCGAACAGTTCCTCGGACTCGTCGCGGTTGGCGCCGCTGAAATTGCCGCGCATACCGAGTTCGACGAAATCGTAGTGCAGGGTGGTCGAGCGGGCGTCGTAGCGCAGGACGACGTTGACGTCGTTGAAACGGCCCATGGCGGTTGCCTGCGATACCTGGGTATAGCCGGCATTACTCAGCGTAAAGTTCTTGGCCGAGTCGATAAAGGCGTCGACATTGCTCGCGCACAGCGTATTGCCGCGGCTGCCGTTGATGTCGGCGCGGAAGCCGAAGGACTTCGTGCAATCCAGTTGCTGGGCCATGGCAGGCAGGCCGGCGCACAGCAGTACGGTGCCGAAGGCGGCTGGTTTCAGGTACATCTGGTTTCCTTGCTTTGGTGAAATATTATTGGAAGGACAGCATGGTAAAGCTTGTATGGACGTTATCGGAAGTGGCAAACCAGGCAATGTCGCAATTTGGAGACAAAGCCATGCATCCCGCATGAATTGGCGTGTTGTCCTGGCTGTCCCGATGGCGTACGAAGGCGGGATGGCAGCGGCCCACCATGCCGGCAGGTGGGTTTTCGGCTATGATGTCCGCCATCTTCAGCGGAGTACCGTCGTGGCGACTGTCCGCATTCCGCATTCAATACTGGAACGATAAACACGAACGATGGAATATCTGGCGCTGGCAGGCAAGGGCATGGTCGACTATGGATGGCGCATCCTGTACGCGTCCATGATCCTGTTCGCGCTCGAGCTGGCGATCGGCTGGAACCGCTATTCGCTCAAGTCGCGCCTGCGCGGCGCCTTCTTCTGGGTGGTCTACATCGCGATCACCGTGGCCCTGCTCACGGCCTTCAACGTCCTGTGGGGCAAGCTCGGCGTCAAGCCGCTGGTCGTGATCAGCGTGGGCGAATGGTTCGCTTCCGATAACAAGATCCTGACCGTCATCGGCTGGGTCGCGGCGCCGGTGCTGGCGCTCGCGGTCAGCGATTTCTTCTATTACTGGTTCCACCGCGCCCAGCACACCTGGGCCTTCCTGTGGGTGTTCCACGCCGAGCACCACGCGATCCGCGAGATGAGCGCCTGGAACAGCAACCACCACTTCACCGAAGAGCTGCTGCGCATTCCCTTCATCGTCATCCCGATGAGCTTCCTGGTGCAGATGGATCCGGGCTTCGCGCCGCCGATCGTGTGGCTGCTGCTCGGCGTGCACGGCCAGTTCATCCATTCGCACACGCGCCTGTCGTTCGGGCCGCTGCGCTACGTGGTGGCCGACAACCACTTCCACCGCATCCACCACTCGGTCGAGCGGCCGCACTGGAACCGCAACTTCGGCTCTTTCACCTCGATCTGGGACACGCTGTTCCGCACCGCCTACTTCCCCAAGCGGCAGGAATGGCCGGACACCGGCATCGACGAGCACGACGAGGCGCAGAACCTGCGCGAGTTCCTGTTCCGCCCGTTCCAGAAGCTGCGCGGCAAGGCCTGACGGGCCAAGGCATCGGGCCGGCGCGCCGCGCCGCCTGATGCCTGCTTCTTTCCTGCTTATTTCCTGAACTCGGCCCGGTAGGCCTGTTCGACGACCTTGCTGATGCGCGCGCGCCGCGCTTCGCGTTCGGCGGCCTGCTTACTCAGCTGCGCGCTGCGTTCCTGGGCGCGGATCTCGGCGGCGATTTCCTGGGCGGTCGGCATCGGCGCCTGGTAGGCCGGCGCGCCGTCGATCTGCACGTTGCCCAGGGTGATATTCCCGGTCGTCGCGGCTTCGGCCGCCTGGCGAATGATGTTCGGATCGAGCACGGTGCCCCATTGCGCCTGTGCGCAAGGAGCGGCCAGCAGCAGGCCGGCCAGGAGGAGGGCTTTCATGATTGTCCTTTACGGTTGAGGATATCGCAGACGCGCTGTTCCGGGCCGGTGGCGGCGCGGCAGGTGGACGACGCGCTGTAGTCCTTGCACAGCGCCGCGCGGCCGCTGCCGGGCAGGCGCTGCGACAGTTTCTGGCAGACGCCGAGGCGCCGCGCCACGGTCGCGCGCTGCTCGGCAAGGGCGGCGACGATGGCCGGCGCTTCGGACTGGCAGAGTGCGAAATCCGCGGCGTTCGCTTTCAGTCCATTGCAGTATTTCCTGGGATTGGCCGGCATGAAGTCGCGCTTGTACTGGGCCAGGCCCGGCGTCGCGCGCTCCGCATCCTCGAGCAGCTTCGCATCCGCGCGCAGCAGGTCGAGCGCCTGCCTTGCTCCCCCGACCAGGCGGTCCGGATCGTCGCGCTCGTAGCGGCGGATGAAGTCGCCCAGGCCGGTGACGGTGCGAACCGAGGCGCCCTGGCGATAATCCCTGAGCCAGAACTGGCGGTCCACGTCCAGCCGCGCCACCGCTTCCAGCATGGCCTGCGCATCGGCGCGCAGGAAGGCGGAGCCTTTCTGGGCCAGGTCGACTTCCGACAGCCCCGCCGTCGAGAGACCGGCGATGACGCGCGCCGCCACCAGCACACCCGAGTTGTTGTTGACGGCGAAGGAGGAGGTGCACAGCGTATAGCCATGTTTCTTGCGGTCGCGGCTGCCCTGGTCGCAGCGTCCCTCGCTGCGGTCCTTGCTGCCGGCCTGGTCGAAGGCGAAGGCGAGCTTCTTCCCTTCGGGCCAGTACTGCAGGCGTTCGCCGCCGAGGCGGTCGAATTCGGCGCGGTCGAAGCCGAGGCGCCAGCCGCCGGCTTCGGGCAGCAGGTAGAACAAGCGACCATTGCCGCGCTGGAACTCGGCCGGTCCGGCGAGCCCGTAGCCGCCCGCCACCGCCGCCGCCGCACCTTGCGCCCCTTGCGCATGCGCCGCGGCCGGCGGCGCGGCCGGACCCTGCGTCGTAGCGCAGCCCGCCAGTAACCATGCCGCGATCGCGGTCCCCAGATATCCCTGCAGCTTCATTGTCCTTGCTCCTGGCCGCATGTCGCGAAAGCGCGTGCGGTGACTAGTGGTAGTTTCTGTAAGGAAATATAATATTGCACTGTCAGCTTTGTTAGCAAGTGTTTAGCGTGATTTCCGGTCGTCGGGCTGCCGCGGCTGCTGCCCGTGGCCGTATCCGCCGCGCTCGTTCCCGCAAAGGCGGCGTTCGTCGCAGCCGCCTTGGGAGCGGCGGCCCGGGTCTGGGATCATCCGTACACCCTGTCACTGGAGAGAAAGCAATGAATCGCAGGAGTTTCGACAACGGTTTGAAGGACTTCGCCCGGCGCCGCCCGGCCGCGGGGATGACGCGATGATCCCCGCGATGCCCACAATGCCCACGATGCCCACCATGGCGCCCACCGCGATCCTGGCGGACGACGAGCCGCACATGCGCGCCATGCTGCGCGAGCAGGTCGAAGCCTTGTGGCCGGAACTGCGTTTCGTCGGCGAAGCCGAGGATGGCGCCGCCGCCCTGGCCCTGGTCGAAACCGTGCGCCCGGATATCGCCTTCCTCGACATCCGCATGCCGGGCCTGACCGGCCTGCAGGTCGCCCATGCGATGACCGCGCCGACGCGCATCGTGTTCGTCACCGCCTTCGACGCGCACGCCATCGAGGCCTTCGAGGTGCATGCCGTCGACTACCTGCTCAAGCCGGTCGATCCGGTGCGCCTGGCGCGCCTGCTGGCCCGCCTGCGGGGGATGACGGCGCCGGCGCCCGGAGCCGACCTGGCGC
>DAMCRY010000322.1:0-4729 GCA_032115075.1 Massilia sp. | reverse complement strand
CTGCTCGACCCCGACGCCCTGCGCATGCTCGAGCGCGGCAATGCCGGCGACGCGACGCTGACGACCCAGCTGATCGGGCATCCGCCGCGCCCGGTCTCCAGCTTCATCCAGGACGCGGGCGGCGCGCGCGTGCAGGCCAAGCTGGGCTGGCTGCTGCCGATCCTGCGCTACAGCATCGTGGCGGTGTGGATCGTCACCGCCATCGTGTCGTATGGCCTGTACCCGGTCGAAGCCAGTTACGAGCTGCTGGCGCGCACCGGCGTCCCGCCGGCCCTGCAGCCACTGATGCTGTACGGCGCCGCCACCTTCGACCTGCTGCTGGGGCTGGGCATCCTGTTCCTGACAAGACGGCGCTGGCTGTGGCTGATGCAACTCGGCCTGATCGGCTTCTACACCGTCGTCATCGCCATCAAGCTGCCCGAATTCCTGCTGCACCCCTACGGACCGCTGACTAAAAACCTGCCGATGCTGGCCGCCATCTGGCTGCTCTACGAACTGGAGGAACGCTGAAAATGGAATACGTCGTCGTCAAGTGGCTGCATATCCTCTCGTCCACCTTCCTGTTCGGCACCGGCATCGGCTCGGCCTGGTACATGCTGTTCGCGAACGTGAGCCGCGACGTGCGCGCGATCGCCGTGGTGGCGAAATACGTGGTGATCGCCGACTGGCTGTTCACGGCCACCACCGCCATCGCGCAGCCGGCGACCGGCTTCTACATGATCCACCTGGCCGGCTACCCGCTGCACAGCAAGTGGATCATGTGGTCGATCGCCCTGTACGTGCTGGCAGGCGCCTGCTGGCTGCCGGTCGTGTGGCTGCAGATGCGCATGCGCGACATCGCCCAGGAGGCCGCGCGCACCGGCACCGAACTCACGCCGCAGTACTGGCGCTACTTCCGCATCTGGGTCACGCTCGGCGTGCCGGCCTTTATCGCCTTCGTGGCGATCTTCTGGCTGATGGTCGCCAAGCCCATGTGACCCGGACCCTTCACCCTATCCGAAACAAGGAGAAACCCCATGCGGGCTTACCAGATTCTTCCCGGCGCGAACATCGACGGACTCACGTTGGTGGACTACCCGGACCGCGAACTCGCCCCGGGCGAGGTGCGCATCCGTGTGCACGCCGTCTCGCTGAACTACCGCGACCTGATGGTCGCCAGCGGCAACTACCTCGTCACCGTGGACGATCCGATCATCCCCTGCTCGGACGGCGCCGGCGAGGTGCTGGCCGTCGGGCCGGGCGTCACGCGCGTGCAGGTCGGCGACCGGGTGGCCGGTTCCTTCTTCCCCTACTGGCAGGACGGATCCACCTCGCCGGAGAAGATCCGCCATGCGCTGGGCGGCGACATAGACGGCATGCTGGCCGAGGAAGTGGTGCTGCACGAAGAGGCGCTGGCGAAGATCCCGGCCTCCCTGTCGTTCGTCGAAGCGGCCACCATGCCCTGTGCCGGCGTCACGGCCTGGAACGCGATCTTCGTGTCGAGCAACGCGATCAAGCCGGGCGACACCGCGCTGTTCCTCGGCACCGGCGGCGTCTCGGTGCTCGGCATGCAGCTGGCGAAAGCGGCGGGACTGCGCACCATCATCACCTCGTCCAGCGACGAGAAACTGCAGCGCGCCCGCGATCTCGGCGCCCACCACACGATCAACTACGGGAGCATCCCCGAGTGGCACGAAGAGGTGCTGGCGCTCACGCAGGGGCGCGGCGCCAACGTGGTGCTGGAAGTGGGCGGCAAGGGAACCGTCAACCGCTCCGTATCGGCGGCGGCGATGGGCGGGACGATCGCCATCATCGGCGGCGTCAGCGGCTTCGGCGGCGAAGTGAACCCGGCCTCGCTGCTGGCCACCGCCAAGCGCATGGTCGGCATTTTCGTGGGCAGCCGCACCATGCTGGAAGACGTGATGCGCTTTGCCGACGTGACCGGCCTGAAGCCGACCATCGACCGCGTGTTCCCCTTCGGACAGGCGCAAGAGGCCTATCGTTACATGGAATCGGGCTCGCACTTCGGCAAGGTCGTCATCGACGTCACCGACAGGAGCTGAGCCGGCTTGTTCAGCGCTTCTGCGGTACCAGCTCGATCTCGTACAGCTTGGGCCACAGCTTGCCGGTGACGAACAGGCGCTTGCGTCCGGCGTCCCAGGCGATGCCGTTCAGGACCGCGTCCGGGTCGGCGGTGCCGCGCTGGGCCGCCGGCAGCAGGCCCTCGAGGTTGATCACGCCCTTGACGCTGCCGTTGGCCGGATCGATACGCAGGATCAGGTCGCTGCCCCAGACGTTCGAGAACAGCTCGCCCTCGACCATCTCGAGCTCGTTGAGGTTCCCGATCGGCTTGCCCGCATGGGTGACCTGGACGCGGCGCAGCTCCTTGAAGGTTTTGGGTTCGAGGACGCGGATGAAGGAGCTGCCGTCGCTCATGTAGACGTGCTTCGCGTCGCTCGCCAGGCCCCAGCCTTCGCCGACGTACTTGAAGGTCTGTTTCAGCTTGAAGGTCTTCAGGTCGTACACGTAGCCGACCTGCGAAGTCCAGGTGAGGGCGACGATGTCGTTGCCGACCGGGGTCGAGCCTTCGCCGAACACGTCGTTCGGCATGTCGGCCTTCTGCAGCACCTTGCCGCTGGCAAGTTCCACCTTGCGCAGCGAGGAGCTTCCGGGCCGGCCGGTGGTCTCGTACAGGTGGCCGTCGCGGAAGAACAGGCCTTGCGTGAAGGCCTTCTGGTCATGGGGGTAGGTGTTCTTGACGACGAAGCCGTAGATCGGGACGGACGTTTGCGCGCCGGCGCCGGCGGTGACGGTGAACGCGAGAGCGAAGGTGGCGAGTGGTTTCAGCATGGTATAAAAACTCTACCACGATCGTGGGGTGGGCGGGTTCCCCGCCCACGCGGTGATAGCTTGCCGGGGCCGTCCCGTGCTACTAGAACAGCGACAAATTCGGCGAGGGTTCCGGCGTCTTCCTGGCCACCGTCTGCGGCGCCGCCCAGTCCTTCATGCGCGCGGCCGGATAGTGCCGCAGGAAGCTGCGCGCCGTCTCGACGTCGCGGCAGGCGAGCCAGTCCTCGACTTCCCCGGGCGCGATCACGACCAATGAGCGCTTCTCGTCGTCCGGCTTGTGCATGCGCGACATCAAGGGATGGTCGTCGGCATTGATCGTGATCTGGGTGAACGAGGACGACAGGGAACCATCGGCCTCCGTCCATTCGCGCCACAGGCCGGCGACGTAGAAGGGGCTGTCGTCCGCCATCCCGATCGCATGGCGCACCGCGCGCCCGCTTTCGTAGCAGGGCTCGTAGAACCAGGCCATCGGCACCGCGCACAGCTGCAGCCGGCGCCAGGCGGGGGCAAAGGAACGCCGCTCGGCCAGCGATTCGGCGCGCGCATTCATGGTGTCGAAGGGTTTGACGCCGGGCGGGATGTGCCGGCGTGGCACCATGCCGTAGCTGGCCAGGCAGGCGGCGGGGCTGCCGTCGCTGCCGCGGCGCACGATGGGGGCGGAATAATCCTTCCAGACTTCTTCGGGCCAGCGCCAGTCGGCCGGCAGCTCGCTGAAGGCGCCCAGGGTGCCGAACTGTTCGCGGGTGGGGGTGTGGTAGTTGACGCACATGATGTTTCCAGCATAGTGCGCCGGCCCGGCCTTGGCAACCGGGCGGCGTTCAGAAATAGGCGATCAGGCGGCCGCAGGCGATCACGGCGAACCACAGGCCGAGCGAGAGCAGGGCGTGCAGCGTGGCCCGCCCGGGTGCGCGCGCCGGCCAGGCGTCGGCGCTGCGGTACGGTCCGGCATGGAAGGCGAGCGCATTCACGCCTGCCACGGCGATCAGGGCGAGTTTCAGCAGGAAGACCCGGTTCGCCAGCAGGGAGAGCGGGTCGGCCACGAACAGCAGCAGCCCGGTCGGCACCACCAGCAGCATGCTGCCGGCCGACCAGGGCAGCAGGTGGCGCGCCAGCGCCAGCAGCGGCAGCTGGCGGCCGAAACCGAGCACGCGCAGGTCGAACATCGCGACCGCGCCCACCAGCACGGCGAAGCCGGCGATGTGCAGCGTCTCGACGGCCGGGTACAGCCACGGGTGTTCGCGCATCGCCTGCGCGAACGGCAAGGACGCGGCGAAGTCCGCCGCGCCTGTCAGCGGCATCAGCGCAGCTCCGTGGTCTTGTCCTTGATCGTGATGCGCTCGGCGCGCAGTTCGTCGCCCTTGGTCCGGTGTGGATAACCGTGGACCGTGGCCTGGCCGCCGACGGCGAGGTTCTCCTTGGGCAAGCCGCGGTTCTCCATGCGGCCGGGCGGCGCCAGCACCACCAGCCAGGTCTTGTCGTCCGTTTTCAGGCGCACGAAGCCGTGCGGCTGCATGTAGCCCGACTCGGCGATGGTGCCGCTCAGCGTCAGCGGCTTGTCGGCGTTGTATTCGCTCCAGCCGTGGTGGGCGGAAGCGGTGGTGGCCACCAGCGCGGCCAATAGGAACCAGCGTTTCATCGACACCTCCTGTTGTAAGAAAGGTAAACCATTCTACGCCGGCGGCACCCGCAGGCGTCCGAGCACCCGCAGCCGGCCGTCATCCGGCCGCGCCACCACGATCTCGCCCTGTGCCACGGATTCGTCCACCAGCGCACGGATGTTGACGTCGTGCGTCACCAGCACCAGGTTGTCGCGCCCGGCCAGCCGGCGCCAGCCGGCGACCCGGGCCAGCACCTCGCCCACCTTGGCAATACCATTGGAGACGCGCAACGACAGCACGGC
>DAMCRY010000321.1:0-4743 GCA_032115075.1 Massilia sp. | reverse complement strand
CCCTGGCTACCGGCATGGTGCGGCGCCTGCGCGCGCCCGGGCACGGACGCGCGCTGATGGCGGTGCCCTACCTCGGCTTCGGCAACGCCACGCGCATCTGGCTCAAGGGCCGCCTGCTGGACGAATACGGCTTTCGCGAGCAGACCGTGGCCGACAGCGGCTGGGCCAACCTGGTGGCGCTGTACCAGCGCCTGGAATCCGACGAAGTGGCCGATGCGCGCGTGCTGGCCCGCTTCGGGAACACCGTGCACGAGGCCCGCACCGACCGCGGCGGCTACTTTTCCTTCGACATCGTCCTCGACCCCGCGGTCGAGCGGCCGCTCGCGGGCGGCTGGCACCGCGTCGAGCTCGAATTCCCCGAGAACATCCAGCCCGACGGCCAGCCGCTGCGCACCGGCGCCGAAGTCATGGTGCCGAGCGAAACGGCGCGCTTCGGCATCATCAGCGACATCGACGACACGGTCCTGTGGACCAACGTCACCAACAAGCTGAACATGGCGCTGATGCTGGCCCGCACCAACCACCACACGCGCAAGCCCTTCAAGGGCGTGGCGGCCTTCTACCGCGCGCTGCGCGACGGCGCCGGCGGCAACGACGACAATCCGCTGTTCTACGTCTCGAGCAGCCCCTGGCACCTGTTCGGGCCCCTGGTGGACTTCCTGAAGCTGCAGGACATCCCCGTCGGCCCCCTGCTGTTGCGCGAACTGAGCGTGCGCCAGGTGCTCAAGCTGAACCAGCACGGCAACCACAAGCTGGAACAGATCGAGCGCATCCTCGACTTCTATCCCGGGATGCGGTTCGTGCTGATCGGCGACAGCGGCGAACAGGATCCCGAGATCTACGCCGAGGTCGTGCGCCGGCATCCGCAGGCGGTACGCATGATCTACATCCGCAACGTGAATCCGGACCCGGCGCGCATCGATGCGCTGGACCGCCTGATCGAGGAAGTCAGCGCCACCGGCATCCAGCTGGTGCTGTCGCCGGACAGCGTGTTCGCCGCCTCGCACGCGGCGGCCGAAGGGCTGGTCGCGGTCGACCGGCTGGCGACGGTGCGCTCGGACAAGCGCGAGGACGACATCGCCCGGCCGGCGAAGGCGGGATTATGAAAAACTATCGATCGGATAAAATCAATTATCTTTTATAATTGCTCGGCGGCACCTAGAATCTCTTCCATTGCAAGTTCACATAAAGAAGGAGATTCCCGATGAGCCAGCCCCGCCTCACCACCGCCTCCGGCATCCCGGTCGCCGACAACCAGAATTCGCTCAGCGCCGGCGCGCGCGGCCCGCTGCTGCTGCAGGACTTCCACCTGATCGAGAAGCTGCAGCACTTCAACCGCGAGCGCATTCCGGAGCGCGTCGTGCATGCCAAGGGGTCGGGCGCCTACGGCACCTTCACCGTCACCCATGACCTGCGCGCCTTCACCAAGGCCAGGCTGTTCTCGGAAGTCGGCAAGCGGACCCCGGTGTTCCTGCGCTTCTCGACCGTCGGCGGCGAGAAAGGCAGCGCCGACAGCGAACGCGACCCGCGCGGCTTCGCGCTGCGCTTCTATACCGAGGAAGGCAACTGGGACCTGGTCGGCAACAACACCCCGGTCTTCTTCATCAAGGACCCGATCAAGTTCCCGGACTTCATCCACACCCAGAAGCGCGACCCGCAGACCAACCTGAAGTCGGCCAACATGATGTTCGACTTCTGGAGCAAGGCGCCGGAAAGCCTGCACCAGGTGACGATCCTGTTCTCCGACCGCGGCACCCCCGACGGCTACCGCCACATGGACGGCTTCGGCAGCCACACCTACAGCCTGATCAACGAGGCCGGCGAACGCGTCTACGTGAAGTGGCACTTCAAGACCCGCCAGGGCATCAGGAACCTGAGCGCGGCGGAGGCGGTCCGCCTGGCCGGCAGCGACCCGGACCACGCCCAGCGCGACCTGTTCGAGGCGATCGCCCGCCAGGATTTCCCGCAGTGGGACGTCAAGGTGCAGGTGGCGACCGCCCGGCAACTGGCCGACTGGGAGCAGCGCACCGGCTGGAACCCCTTCGACCTGACCAAGGTGTGGCCGCACGGCGACTTCCCGATGCTGACCGTGGGCGTGCTGGAACTGAACCGCAACCCGGACAACTACCACGCCGAGGTCGAGCAGGCCGCCTTTTCGCCGGCCAACGTCCCGCCGGGCATGGGCTACTCGCCGGACAAGATGCTGCAGGGCCGCCTGTTCGCCTACCACGACGCCCAGCTCTACCGCGTCGGCACCAACCACCAGCACCTGCCGGTGAACGCCCCGCGCTGCCCCTTCCACAACCAGCAGCGCGACGGCGCGATGGCGATCGCCAACGGGGGCGCGGCGCGCAACTATGCGACGGTGGACTCGGTGGGCCGCGGCGCACTGGGCATGGGCCACGGCGAACCGGAACTGCCGATCACCGGCGACGCCGGGCGCTACGACTTCCGCGGCCACGAGGACGACTACACCCAGGCCGGCAACCTGTTCCGCCTGATGACGCAGCCGGAACGCCAGGCGCTGTTCGACAACCTGGCCGCGCCGCTGTCCAGCGTGGACGAGGACATCCTGCAGCGCCAGCTGCGCCAGTTCGACAAGGCGGATCCGGCGTACGGGCGAGGGGTGCGGGCTTCGCTGAAGGCGCGGGGCCGCAACGCCGACTGATGCGCTGGCGGCGGCGGTACGAGATCGGGTCCCCGCCTGCGCGGGGGCGACGGTTTACTCCTCCTCGAACCCCAGGATCTTCATCGCCTTCGTGATCCCCTTCGCTGCCTTCGCATAGCCGCTCCACGGCTCGTTGCCCTTGTCCAGCCGCGTGTGCACGTTCATCACCGTCCACTGCGCGCTCGACTTCAGCGTCATGAGCTCGTCCCATGCCAGGGGCACCGAAATCCCCATGCCCGGCCGCGCGCGCGCGGCCCAGGCGCAGATCGTGGTCGCTCCGCGTCCGTTGCGCAGGTAGTCGATGAAGATCTTGCCGACCCGGTTCCTGGGGCCGCTCTTGAAGGCGAAGCGGTCCGGCAGGGTGCCGGCCAGGTGGCGCACGATGGCCTGGGAGAAGGCTTTCACGGTATCCCAGCCGTATTCGGGCCTGACCGGCACCACCACGTGCAGGCCCTTGCCGCCGCTGGTCTTCAGGAAGGACGGCAGCCCCAGTTCGTCGAGGAAGGCGCGCATGATCTGCGCCGCCTCCTGCATCTGCTTCCATTCCACGCCCTCGCCCGGGTCGAGGTCGAACACCATGCGGTCCGGCTGTTCGTACGCCTTCGCGACCGCGTTCTGGGTGTGGATCTCGATCGCGTTCCACTGGGCCACCGACAGGATCCCCTCGACAGTGGCGATCTCCAGCATCGGCGGGTTGCTCGGGTCGAGCGCCGCGTCCATCTGCTTCACGCCCGGCATCTTCCTGACGTCGGCGTGCTTCTGGAACACCAGCTCGGCGCCGATGCCGCTCGGCGCCCGCACCAGGGTGACCGGACGGCGCTTCAGGTGTTCCATCATCAGCTCGCCGACCAGGGCGTAGTAGCGGATCACGTCCAGCTTGGTGGCGCCGCTGGACGGGTCGACCACGCGGTCCGGGTTGGTGACGCGCAGCGTCTCCGGCAGGCTGCGGTGCAGGCCGGGCGGCGGCGAGACCGGTTCATCGGTCAGCGCGGCTTTCTTCGCGGGTTCCTCGATGTCCTCGATCGCGCGCGGCTCCTCGCGCGTGATGCCGCGCGCCGGCTTGTCGTTGCGCAGGCCCTGGAACACCGGGTGGCGCACCGAGCCGGTACTGGTCCATTCCGAGAAGCTCACCTCGGCCACCAGGGTCGGCTTGACCCAGTGGTGCTGGCGTCCCGGCACCGCGCGCGGCGGAAAGGGACTCTCGTCGGTACGCAGCGCCTCCAGGCGTTCGCTGATGTCCATCAGCGAAGCATGGTTGAAGCCCGAGCCGACGTTGCCGGCATAGCGCAGCACGCCCTCGCGGTCGTAGGTGCCGAGCAGCAGCGAACCGACGCCCTTGCGCGAGCCTTTCGGATCGGTGTAGCCGCCGATGACGAATTCCTGGCGCAGGCCGCATTTCAGCTTGATCCACTCCGGCGAGCGGCGCGACACGTAGCGCGAATCGCGGCGCTTGCCGATCACGCCCTCCAGGCCGATGCGGCAGGCGGCGACCACTAGCTCGTCTGGCTTGTCGCCGAACTCGGCGGAGAAGCGCACGCGCTCGGACTTGGCTTTCTTCAGGACCGCCTCCAGCACCGCGCGCCGCTCGACCAGCGGCACGTCGCGCAGGTCGTGGCCGTCGCAATAGGGCACGTCGAACAGGAAGTACTGGATGTCGGCGGTGCGGATGCCGTCGAAGGCCAGCTGCAGCAGGCCGAAGTTCGGCTTGCCGTTCTCGTCGTGGACGACGATCTCGCCGTCGTACCAGCCGTCGGGCAGCGCCATGCGCTCCAGCTCTTCCTGCAGCGGTTTGAGCTTGTCGGTCCAGTCGTTGGCGTTGCGCGTGATGAGGCGCACCGCGCCGTTCTCGACCCGCGCCAGCATGCGGTAGCCGTCGAACTTGACCTCGAACACCCACTCGGCCGGATCGAGCGGCGGGGCGTCGACCAGGGTGGCCAGTTCGGGCGTGAATTCCTCGGGCAGGGCCGCAGGCAGGGCCGCAGGCAGGGCGCCGTCGGGCATGGCGACCGCGCCGCCTTTCGCGCGCCTGGACGGCGTTTTTCTGGCAGCGGCCTTCGCGGCAGCGGGTGCGGCCG
>DAMCRY010000320.1:0-4757 GCA_032115075.1 Massilia sp. | reverse complement strand
TGTGGGCGCTGCGGCGCCCGATCTTCGGCTGGGGCAGCGCCCAGGTCGGCGCCGTGACCGCGCTGCTGGCCCTGGCCGCGCTGGCGTTCGGCGTCGGCTGGAAGATCGCCCTGATCGCGGCGCTCGGCCTGTCGCTGTCCTCGACGGCGATCGCGCTCACCACCATGCAGGAACGCAACCTGATCCCGACGCCGGCCGGCCAGGCGGGCTTCGCGATCCTGCTGTTCCAGGACATCGCCGCGATCCCGATGATCGCGCTGGTCCCCGTGCTGGGCGTGCCGGACGACCATCCGGCCGGCGGCTGGGGCACGGCCATGGTCGCCGTCGCCGTGATCGCGGGACTGGTCGTGGCGGGCCGCTTCCTGGTGCGGCCGGTACTGCGCTTCATCGCCCGCACCGGCCTGCGCGAGATCTTCACCGCATTTGCCCTGCTCCTGATCATCTCGATCGCGCTGCTGATGTCCTACGCCGGCCTGTCGATGGCCCTTGGCGCCTTCATGGCCGGCGTGCTGCTCGCCGATTCCGAATACCGGCACGCGCTCGAGACCGACCTCGAACCGTTCAAGGGCCTGCTGCTCGGGCTGTTCTTCATCGCGGTCGGCATGTCGGTCGACTTCGGCGTGTTCCTGTCCCAGCCCGGGCGCATCCTGCTGATAGCGGCGGGCTTCCTGGCCATCAAGCTGGCGGTGCTGTGGGGGCTTGCGCGCGGCTTCGGCATGGACGGCCGGCAGCGCGTGCTGTTCGCCTTCCTGCTGTCGCAGGGCGGCGAGTTCGCCTTCGTGGTGTTCGGGGCCGCCGCCGCGGCGCGCGTGTTCGACCAGGCCACGGCCTCGCTGCTGGTGGTCGTCGTGGCGCTGTCGATGATGGCCACGCCCCTGCTGCTGATGCTCTACGACCGGGTATTGGAACCGCGCTGGCAGGGGCGCAGGAAGCGCGACCCCGACCACATCGAGGCCCGGCAGGACCACGTGATCATCGCCGGTTTCGGCCGCTTCGGCCAGATCGTCGGGCGCCTGCTGCACGCCAACCAGGTGCCGCTGACCATGCTCGACCACGACCCGGACCAGATCGCCACCCTCCGCGAGTTCGGCTTCCAGGTGTTCTATGGCGACGCCACCCGCACCGACCTGCTGCACGCGGCCGGCGCCCACCAGGCGCGTGCCCTGGTGCTGGCGATCGACGGCATCGACGACAGCCTCAGGCTGGCGGCCGCCGTGCGCGCCGAATTCCCCGACCTGCCGATCCTGGCGCGCGCCCGCAACGTCACCCACTACTACCAGCTGATGGACCTGGGCGTGACCGTGGTCGAGCGCGAGACCTTCGAATCGGCGCTGATGCTGGGCCGGCGCGTGATGGAGGAACTCGGCTTCGGCGCCTACCTGGCGCGCCAGGCGGCGATGCGCTTCCGCGAACACAACCTCAGGAGCGTGCTCGACATCTATCCCTACTACCGCGACCGCGAACGCTACCGGTCGATGGCGCGCCAGGCGCGCGAGGAGCTGCATGCGATGTTCGAGCGTGACTTCGTCGCGATGCAGGACGCGCGGGAGGAGGATGGGGCCGGCGGACGAGCGGACGAGAAACGGAACGCGCCCTGAACCGGACGGGGCGCTGCCGGAGCGTCGATGAGTGTCGTAATTTCGCCCCTCGCCTCCTGTTTCCACATGGAAATGGCTATACTTACGTCTCACGGGCCGCTTCCGGCGGTCGCCGCCCTTCCCTGATTTGCCTGCAGCGGCGCCACACGTTTCCATCACGATTTTGAACAAATTTACAGCCGCACCGGGCGGGCCTGCGCTGCTCGCCGACGAACACTCGGCCCTGATCGACAACGCCCTCGACCTGATGATCGTCCTCGACGCGGACGGGCGGATCCAGCGCGTCAATGCGGCGTCCACCGCCCTGCTCGGCTACGCGCCCGCGGAGCTGGTGGGCCGCCACTACAACGAGCTGGTCCATCCGGAACAGCACGAGGAGGCGCTCGGCATCGAGGACAGCCTGCGCAACGAACATCCGGAGCGGCCCGACCTACCGCTGCGCGTGCGCCGCAAGGACGGGCGCGTGGTCCTGATGTCGGTCGCCGCGCGCTGGTCGGAGCCGCACCGGCGCATGTTCCTGACGGCGCGCGACGTGACCGGCCAGGAGCAGGCGCGCGCGGCCCTGCTGCGTTCCGAAGCCGCGCTCAACGCCGTGCTCGACAGCATCGGCGACGCCTTTTTCGCGGTCGACGCCAACTGGCGCGTCACCTACGCCAACCGCAAGGCGGGTGACTTCGTCGGCGTCGACGCCGCCGCGGCGATCGGCCGCGAACTGCTGGCGGTCGCGCCCGACCTGCAGCAGTCTCCTTCGCTGCTGCGCTACCGGCGCACCATGGAGTCCCGCCGGCCGGAGACCTTCGAGGACTTCTGGGCGCCGCGCGGAGTCTGGCTCGAGGTGCGCGTCTATCCGCATGCGGACGGGATCTCCGTCTACTTCCACGAGATCACCGGGAAGCGCGAGGCCGAACAGGCGCTGCGCAAGAGCGAACAGCGCTTCCGCAAGCTGTTCAACCAGGCCGGCGATGGCCTGATGATCGTCGACGCCGGGCTGCGCATCGTCTCGGTCAACGACCAGGCCTGCGCCCGCTTCGGCTACACGCGCGAGGAGTTCCTGGGCCTGCGCGCCACCGACGTCAACCTTGGCCTGGCGGGTGCGCACGGCCTGCTGGAGGGCCTGCGCGCCGGCCAGGCGCAGCTGCTGCGCATGGAGAAGCAGTGCAAGGACGGCAGCACCTTCCCGGCCGAGGTGCAGATCTCGCGCTTCGACGACGAGGGCGAGGAATTCTTCCTGGCCGTGATCCGCGACCTGAGCGAGCGCGAGAAGGCCGAACGCCAGCTGCGCGAAAGCGAGCAGCGCTTCCGCGAAGTCATCGAGCTGACCCCGAGCGGCTACCTGCTGGCCGGCCGCGACGGCACGCTGCTGGACGTCAACCCGGCGCTGTGCAGCCTGTCGGGCTACGGGCGCGACCAGCTGCTGGCGCTCGGGCTGGACGCCCTGTTCGTCTCCTTCCCCTGGACCAGCCTGCAGGAGGCCGGCGGCGCGCCGTCCGCGGTCCAGGGCCTGGAGGCGGTGCTGCGGCACCGCCAGGGGCACCACATCCACGTGCTGTTCAACGGCAGCATCAAGCGCGGCCGCGAGGGCCAGCCGCTGACCCTGACCGGCCTGATGACGGACATCACCGGCCACAAGGCGGCCGAAAGCCGGCTGCGCGAGCTCGCCAACCACGACACCCTCACCGGCCTGCCCAACCGCGCCCTGCTCGGCGAACGGGTCCAGCACATGCTGGACGCCTGCCCGCACGGCAGCTCGGTGGCGGTGATGTTCCTCGACCTGGACCGCTTCAAGGAAGTCAACGACTCCTTCGGCCACGAGTCCGGCGACGCGCTGCTGTGCGAGGTGGCGGCGCGCCTGCGCCGGGTGATCCGGCCCACCGACGTCATCGCCCGCCTGGGCGGCGACGAGTTCGTGGTCGTCGCCGACTGCGCCAGCGGCCGCCATGCGGCCGAGCGCATCGCCACCAAGCTGCTCGAAGTGCTGACCGTGCCGGTGAAGGTGAGCGGAATCGACGTCATCGTCGGCGCCTCGATCGGCATCAGCATGTTCCCCACCGATGCCCGGACCCGCGAGACCCTGTTCCAGACCGCCGACACCGCGATGTACCGCGCCAAGAACGCGGGCCGAAACCGCTACCGTTTCTTCGAGCCGGAGATGACCGTGGCGGCCCAGGTGCGCATGGCGCTCGAGGCCTCGCTGCGCCCTGCCCTGGCGCGCGCCGAGTTCGAACTGCACTACCAGCCGCGCATCGACCTGGCCGGCATGGCGCCGGTCGGCATGGAGGCGCTGATCCGCTGGAACCACCCGGAACGCGGCCGGGTGCCGCCGCAGCAGTTCATCGCCATCGCCGAGGAAACCGGCCTGATCGTCGAGATCGGCCGCTGGGTGCTGCAGGAAGCCTGCGCCCGTACCTGTGCCCTGATGCGCGAGCTCGGGCGCAAGATCATGGTGTCGGTGAACGTGTCGGCGCGCCAGCTGTCCCAGTCAGGCTTCGCCGACGAGGTGCGCGCGGTGCTGGGGGAGACCGGACTGCCGCCCGACTGCCTCGAGCTGGAGCTTACCGAAAGCGCGCTGATCGAGGACATCGAGCATACCGCCGCCATGCTGCGCGAGCTGAAGCGGCTCGGGGTGGCGCTGGCGGTGGACGACTTCGGCACCGGCTACTCGGGCCTGGCCTACCTGCGCCGCTTCCCGATCGACGTCCTGAAGCTCGACCGCTCCTTCGTGCTGCAGCACGACGGCAACGTCACGACCTTCGATTTCGTGAAGGCCTTCGTCGACCTGGCGCACGCGCTGAACATGGCGGTGGTGGCCGAGGGCGTGGAGACCGGCGAGGTACTGGACTTCCTGCGCGCCGCCAACTGCGACCAGGCCCAGGGCTACTACCTGGCGCGCCCGATGCCGCTGGATGCCCTGCGCGACATGCTGGCCGCGCCCACGCCGGCGCGGCTGGCCGGTTAACGCCGGCGGCGGGGTGGAGCCGTCCACCCTGCCAAGGGCCGCGCCATCCAGCGGAACCGTGCCTGGTGCGGGCGCGAGGCTGTCATCCGGCGCGACCGGCGTCCAGACAGCCCGCCGGCCGAATCGTTGTACGATAAGCATTTCAGCCTCAACAGAACAGATCGATGAAACCTGAAATCGCGGTATTGGGCAGCGTGTGGACC
>DAMCRY010000319.1:0-4758 GCA_032115075.1 Massilia sp. | reverse complement strand
CAATCAGCCGCGGAGTCTTGCGGGTGCGACCTGATCCGGCTGGGCGTGCGGTGGGCGAGGTGGCCGTGATGGCCGGATCGGCATCCCCGAAGGTGAACACGCTGACGCGCTGCGCCAGGCCGGCCGCGCTTTCTTCGAGCGACTGGGCCGCGCTGGCGGCTTCCTCGACCAGGGCCGCGTTCTGCTGGGTGACCTGGTCCATCTGGCTGATGGCCTGGTGGATCTGCTCGATGCCGGCGCTCTGCTCGTGGCTGGCGGCCGTGATCTCTGCCATGATGTCGGCCACGCGGCGCACGCTGTGGACGATCTCGTCCATGGTGGCGCCGGCCTGGCCCACCAGGCGGCTGCCGCTGTCGACCTTCTCGACCGAATCGGTGATCAGGGCCTTGATCTCCTTGGCCGCGCCGGCCGAGCGCTGGGCCAGGTTGCGCACTTCGGTGGCGACCACGGCGAAGCCGCGGCCCTGTTCGCCGGCGCGGGCCGCTTCCACCGCGGCGTTGAGCGCCAGGATATTGGTCTGGAAGGCGATGCCGTCGATGACCCCGATGATATCCACGATCTTGCGTGCCGAGGCGTTGATCTCGCCCATCGTGTCGACCACTTCGGCCACCACCGCGCCGCCGCGGGTGGCGACGTCCGTGGCGCTGGCCGCCAGCCCGTTGGCCTGGCGCGCATTCTCGGCGTTCTGGCGCACCGTGGTGGTGAGTTCTTCCACCGAGGCGGCGGTTTCCTCGATCGAGCTGGCCTGCTGCTCGGTGCGCGAGGACAGGTCCATATTGCCCATCGCGATCTGGCTCGAGGCGGTGGCGATGACCTCGCTGCCGCTGCGCACTTCGCCGACGATGCCGGCCAGGCTCGTCGTCATGTCGCGCAGGGCCGACAGCAGCTGGCCGAATTCGTTGCGGGAGTCGACCGTGATGCGGGCGCCGAGGTCGCCGTCGGCCACGCGGCGCGCCAGCCCCACGGCGGTGTCGAGCGGCCCAGTGATGGCGCGCACCAGGTAGACCGTGGCGGCCGCGGCGAGCAGGACCGCGAACACGATGGCGCCGACGCTCAGCATGTTCAGGAAGCCCAGCCTGGCGTGCAGTTCCTCGCTCTGGCGGGCGTTGCGGGTGCTCATGTAGTCCTGCAGGCCGAGGTAAGCCTGGTGCCCCTTCAGGTAGGTCGGGTTGACCTGGCGGATGAGGATGGCCTGCGCCAGGTCCCAGTTGCCTTCTTCGAGGGCGTGCGTGGCCTTGGCAATCATGTCCACGCCGAAGTCTTCGGTGGCGTTCTGCCAGCGCGCGAGCGCGTCCCTGGTTTCCTGGCGCAGCAGCGAGCCCTCCAGCACCGCCTGTTCCTTGCGCAGCTCGGCGGTATTCTCGGTGATGTTATTGAAATGGTTGGCCAGCGGGTGGTCGTGCATGGCCGCGTATTTGCTTTCCGGATTGTGCTGGAGCGCCTGCAGCAGCTGGCTGCGGTTGGTTTCCATGCGATAGGCGATGTTCGCCAGCTCGGTTTGCTGGTTCGCTGCGCGCAGGGCGATATTCTCGAGCAGGTCGACAGATTCCTGGGTCGCGTAGTAACCCAGGCCACCTACCGCCACGGTCACGACGATGAGGGCGCTGGTGACGGCCGTGATGACATGTTTGATACGAAAATTTTTCATGGTGAGAGAGGGAGTGCGGGATCCGGCGGGTGCCGTTGAAGCGTTGTATTTTCATCTGAAATTTGATTAATTTCCATGTGGAAACTATACAAATCGTCCAGAATAGATGGCTGACTGTCTAGATCTGATTAAATGGATAAACTTTCGTCAATTCTCGGGCGCCATGCCTTCAGTGCGCGCATGTTTTTCAATGGCAGTTTCTGCGAAGCCAACCAGTTCCGCGAGAACGGCGTCTCCGGTCACCTGCACCTGGTGCGGCAGGGACCGGTGGAGTTCGTGCACGACGACGGCACGCTGCTGCGCATCGACGCCCCTTCGCTCGTCTTCTATCCTCGCGGCAGCAACCACCTGTTGCGGGTTCCGGAAGGGCACACCGCAACGCTGCTATGCGCCGACATCGTGTTCGGGGAGGGCGCCGCCAATCCGCTGGCGCGGCTCCTGCCGGACTGCCTGCACCTGCCGCTGGCCGAGGTCGCCGGGCTGGGGGCCACGCTCGAACTCCTGTTCGGCGAGGCGGCCGCGACGGGACCGGGGCGCGAGCTGATCATCGACCGGTTGTGCGACGTGCTGCTGGTGCAGGTGATCCGCCGCGAGTTCGAGACCGGGCGCCTGTCGCTGGGCCTGCTGGCAGGCCTGGCCGACCGCCAGCTGGCCCTGGCCCTGCAGGCGATCCACGAACGGCCGCAGGAAGGCTGGACCTTGCCCAAGCTGGCCAGGCTGGCGGGCATGTCGCGCGCTGCGTTCGCAGCACATTTCCACGCCGTGGTGGGCATGCCGCCCGGCGAGTACCTGGCGCGCTGGCGCATCGCGCTCGGCAGCCGCCTGCTGCGGCAGGGCATGCCGGTCAAGCTGGTCAGCAGCCGCACCGGCTACACCAGCCCGTCGACGTTCACGCGCGCCTTCACGGCCCGGATGGGCGCGTCGCCGCGCGACTGGCTGCGGCAGGCGGCCCGGGTTCAATCGTGACGGGCGCGCGTCCTGTATTGACTTGCTATGATGGGAACGTGTGGCGGCGCGCCACTTTGCCGCCGGTCGCGAATCATGGTTGGGCACCATGCCACGGGGAGACTGCTATGTACGAACACGGCAATGAATATGTCGGGACGGTATTCGTCCTGCCCGAAACGCGCTGCTTCGAATTGAAGACCCTGATCCACGGCGCGCCCGCCGTGGTCCACGGCACCATTTCGCAGCAACTGGCGGCACGCTTCGTCGAAGGCGCCGCCGATCCGCTCGACCCGCGCCAGGTGGCGCTGCAGCCGCGCCGTGTCGAGGTCATGACCCGCGAAATCCACGAGCGCCACCGCGCTCCGCGCAAGGTGTTCTGCCTGACCCGGCTGTTCGATTTCGAGACGCAGGCCCAGGGCGAACCGGTCCTGGCCGGCTGACCGATCGAGGCCGGACGAAAAAAAGGCCGCCCGGCTTGCGCGGGGCGGCGTTTCGGTCATCCGGTGTGCCGGGTCAGGTGAATGCGATAAAGCGTTGCGGAATATCAATGGTCCCCGCCTGGGCGGCGGCGGCATAGGCACGCATGTCGGCCACGACAGCTTCCAGCTGTTCGTTGCTGGGGTTCTGGAGGAACCCTTTCATGCGCTCCTGCAGGGCGGCCTGCTGGTCACGCCATTCGTATCGGGAAGACTTGCTCATGCTTCCTCCTCGCGGCGAACGGCCGCTGTCGTTTTATTGTTCATGACATCCTCCTGTAATAAGGATGTCAGGGTGTCACATGTGCCTGCACCGGGTCGGTGCGATGACGCACAGACCCCCGGTTCAACCTCTGTTCACAAAATGCTGCGGTAAAACAGTTCTAGACGCTCGGAAAGGAGGCGGCGCGCTTCCTCGCGCACGGGTTCGCGTTCCGGGAACAGGAAGCGCATCACAGGGTCGCCGTTGATGCAGGCGATCAGGTGAGAGCCGAGCAGGGCCAGCGGGGCATCGGGCCGCAACTGGGCCCGGATGTCGGGACGGGCGAAGTAGCGCTCCAGCATGTCGCGGGTCGCGCGCGGGCCGGCGTCGTAGAAGGCCTCGGCCAGTTCCGGGTTACTGCCCGCTTCGGCGATCACCACGCGCTGCAGGGCCATCGCATCCGGCTCGCACAGCATGTCGTAGAAATAGCCGGCGAACTCGTCGATGACTTCGCGCAGCGGCCGCTGGTCGACGTCCATCTTGCCCACCGGAAAAAAACGCTCCCGGCGCGTCGCCAGCACGGCTTTCAGGAGCCCGGCCTTGCCGCCGAACTTCACGTAGATGGTCCGCACCGCGACCCGCGCCTCGCGCGCGATCGCTTCCAGGCTGACGCCGGTATAGCCGTGCCTGAGGAAGAGGCAGCCGGCGACGTCGATCAGTTCCCGCGTGCGCGCCTCGACTTCGGACGCTTTCGGGCGCCCGGCAGGCTTGGCGCCGGACCTGGCGGCGGAATCGGGTTCGGTGGTCTCGTGGATGGCTTTGCGCATGCCGGATAGAGTAATCCACCTAAAAATGAAATGCAACCGTTTCATTTCTTGACTTCGACATCGGCATGCCGAATAATGCGATGGACCAATTTCATTATTTATCGGAGTTTGACCGTCATGGCAGAATCGCATATCCCGGCCGCGCAGCCAGCCCAGCAAGCACCAGCCCCTGCGGCGCCGGGTAAGGCCCCTCCCAACAAGCGCGTGCTCGGGGTGGTGGCGCTGATCGCCCTGGCCGCCATCGGGGCGGGCGGGCGCATGTGGTACCGCAGCACGCATTACGTGGAAACCGAGAACGCCTACGTCACCGGCCGCGTGCACCCGGTGTCGAGCCGCGTGGCCGGCGTGGTCACCCGCGTGCTGGTAGACGACAACCAGCTCGTCAAGGCCGGCGACCTGATCGCCGAGCTGGACCCGGCCGACCATCGTGTGCGCATCGAGCAGATCGAGGCGCAGATCGCCAGCGTCCAGCAGCAGATCGGCCAGGCCGACGCGCAAGTGGCGCAGGTGAAGGCCCAGGCGGCGGCGGCCGGCGCGCAGGTGAAGCAGGCCGAGGCCCAGCTGGTGCGCGCGCGCCAGGACGCCGAGCGCTTCGGCCAGCTGTACAACGACACCATGAAGGCGGTCTCGAAGGCCGAGGTGGATGCCTCGGCGGCC
>DAMCRY010000318.1:0-4813 GCA_032115075.1 Massilia sp. | reverse complement strand
TCCTGCTGTCGGTTGCCCCTGAGCTCGGCAGGGATGCCGCCCTTGCCGCCCTGCCCGCCGAGCCCGTCCCGGCGCCCGGCTCGGCGGAAACCCTGGCCGAAGTGCTGGCGCGCTTCGGCGGCCAGCGCGACGCCGCCGCGCGCCACCTGGGCATCAGCCGCACCACACTCTGGCGCCGCCTGAAGTCGGAGAACCCGTCTTGATCAACACCGTCGTGCGGAATCGCCGTATCATGACTTTTTTACATGGCCTGGCGCCCATTCTTGTCGTGTCCTCACCCAGTGAACGCCAGATCTTCGACTAAGCGCCGCCCATGAAGCGGCGCGCAGCCCGGGCAAGGCCGGGCCTTTCGGAGGCACTATGCAACATGCGTCGCAAGCTGCACTGTTTTCCCTGATCGGCGACACCCCGCTGATCGAAGTGACCCGCATCGACACCGGTCCCTGCCAGCTGTTCCTGAAGCTCGAATCCCAGAACCCCGGCGGCTCCATCAAGGACCGCATCGGCCGCGCCATGATCGAGCAGGCCGAGCACGACGGCCACCTGCAGCCCGGCGGCACCGTGGTCGAGGCCACCGCCGGCAACACCGGCCTGGGGCTGGCCCTGGTGGCCCGCATCAAGGGCTACCGCGTGGTGCTGGTGGTGCCCGACAAGATGGCGGCCGAGAAGATCCTGCACCTGAAGGCGCTCGGCGCCGAGATCCACCTGACCCGTTCCGACGTCGGCAAGGGCCATCCCGAGTACTACCAGGACTACGCGGCGCGCCTGGCCAGGGAAATTCCCGGCGCCTGGTTCGCCGACCAGTTCAACAACCCGGCCAACCCGCGCGCCCACGAGACCACCACCGGCCCCGAGATCTGGGACCAGGTCAACCACAAGCTCGACGCCATCGTGGTCGGCGTCGGCTCCTCCGGCACCCTCACCGGCCTGTCGCGCTACTTCAGGAAGACCCAGCCCAACCTGGAATTCGTGCTGGCCGACCCGCAGGGCTCGATCCTGGCCGACTACGTCAACACGGGCGTGCTGCGCACCGATGCCGGTTCCTGGGCCGTGGAAGGCATCGGCGAGGATTTCATTCCCGGCATCGCCGACCTGTCGCGCGTGAAGAAGGCCTACACGATTCCCGACGAGGAAAGTTTCGGCACCGCGCGCCTGCTGCTGCAGCAGGAAGGCGTCCTGGCCGGCTCCTCGACCGGCACCCTGCTGGCCGCCGCCCTGCGCTACTGCCGCGAGCAGACCCGGCCCAAGCGCGTCGTCACCTTCGTGTGCGACACCGGCACCCGCTACCTGACCAAGGTGTACAGCGACGGCTGGATGGTCGACCAGGGCCTGATCACGCGCCCGAAGACGGGCGACCTGCGCGACCTGATCGGGCGCCGCTACGACGCCGGCGAGGTCGTCACCGTGGCGCCGACCGACACCCTGCTCACCGCCTTCAACCGCATGCGCAGCAGCGACCTGCAGCAGCTGCCCGTGATCGGGCCGGAAGGCCGCCTGGTCGGACTGATCGACGAATCGGACCTGCTGCTGCACGTGACCGCCGAGCGGAATCACTTCAGCGCGCCAGTTTCCAGCACCATGACCTCTTCCCTGCAGACCCTGCTGCCGACCGCCAGCATGGGCCACCTGCGCGAGATCCTCGACCGCGGGCTGACCGCCGTGATCCACGACGGCGAGCGCTTCTACGGCCTGATCACCCGCTACGACCTGCTGAACCACCTCCGAAGGACCCTATCGTGACCGAACCGACCGAACAGAAGAAACACATCGCCACCCGCGTCATCCACGGCGGCCAGGCGCCCGAGCCGGCGACCGGCGCCGTGATGCCGCCGATCTTCGCCACCTCGACCTTCCGCCAGGAGAGCCCGGGCGTGCACAAGGGCCTGGACTACGGCCGCTCGCACAACCCGACCCGCTGGGCGCTGGAGCGCTGCGTGGCCGACATCGAAAGCGGCGGCGCCGCCTTCGCCTTCGCCTCGGGCCTGGCCGCCATCGCGGCGGTGCTCGAACTGCTGCCGGCCGGCTCGCACATCGTGGCCGGCGACGACATGTACGGCGGCACCTTCCGCCTGTTCGAGCGGGTGCGCAAGGCGAGCGCCGGCCATACCTTCAGCTACGTCGACCTGACCGATCCGGACGCCCTTGGAGAAGCCCTGCGTCCGGAGACGAAGCTGGTCTGGGTGGAGACGCCCACCAATCCGATGCTCAAGCTCGCCGACCTCTCGAGCATTGCGGCCCAGTGCCGCGCGCGCGGCGTCGTCACCGTCTGCGACAACACCTTCGCCAGCCCTGTCAATCAGCGCCCCCTCGAGTGCGGCTTCGACATCGTGGTGCACTCGACCACGAAGTACATGAACGGGCACTCCGACGTGATCGGCGGCGTGGCCGTGGTCGGCCTTGATGCGCGCCACAAGGAGCTCGGCGAGCGCCTCGGCTTCATCCAGAACGCCGTCGGCGCCATCCAGGGTCCTTTTGACAGCTTCCTGGTGCTGCGCGGGATCAAGACCCTGGCTTTGCGCGTCGAGCGCAGCAACGCCAATGCGCTGGCCCTGGCCCAGTGGCTGGAACGCGAACCCAAGATCCGCAAGGTCTTCTATCCGGGCCTGGAGTCGCACCCCCAGCACGCGCTGGCGCGGCGCCAGATGAACGGCTTCGGCGGCATCGTCTCGATCGACCTGGCCACCGATCTCGCAGGCGCCCGGCGCTTCCTCGAAGCCTGCGAAGTGTTCACGCTGGCCGAGAGCCTGGGCGGCGTCGAGAGCCTGATCGAGCATCCGGCCCTGATGACCCACGCCAGCATCCCGGCCGAGCAGCGCGCCCGGCTCGGCATCGGCGACGGCCTGATCCGGCTGTCGGTCGGCATCGAGCACGTGGAAGACCAGCGCGAGGATTTGCGGCGGGCGCTGGCCGCGATCTAGTTGGAGACGCCCTCCGTCCGGATGCGGACCCGCCGGTCCGCGTCCCATCGCGCAGCCGCCGCCGGCTCACGGCGCGCATGCGCGCCATCCTGACACTGCGCGGGCCGGTCCCGCCCCGCCTTTCACCAAAGGACACCCATCACCCATGACCTTCCTGCGCCTGCTCTTCCTTCTCGTCGCCGTCGCGTGCTGCCAGCCCGGACCAGCCCTCGCCGGCGCAACCGCCGCGGCGCCGCTCGCCATCGGCGAGACCTGGACCATCGATTCCGCCATCCTCGGCGAGCGGCGCCGCATCAACGTCTACCTGCCGGCCGGCATCCCGCCCGGCACGGCGCTGCCCGTCATGTACATGCCCGACGGCGGCATGCACGAGGACTTCCTGCACGTCGCCGGCCTGCTGCAGGTCGGGGCCGGCAACGGCACCATGCGGTCCTTCCTGCTGGTGGGCATCGAGAATACGGAACGGCGCCGCGACCTGACCGGCCCCACCGAGGTCGCCAAGGACCGCAGCATCGCGCCACGGGTCGGCGGTTCCGTGCGCTTCCGCGCCTTCCTGCGCAAGGAGCTGATGCCGGAAGTGGCGAAGCGCTACCAGGTGACCAACGAGCGCGCAATCGTCGGTGAGTCCCTGGCCGGCCTCTTCGTGATCGAAACCCTGGCGCTCGAGCCGGATCTGTTCGACAGCTATATCGCCATCGACCCGAGCCTGTGGTGGAACAATGGCGCACTTGCGAAGCAGCTGGGTACGCACGGCGCCGCCGTTACCGGCGAAAAGGCGCTGGTCGTCGCGGCCAGCGCCGACGGGCAAGGCTTCGTCGACCGTCCCGCCCTTGCCACGGGATTGGCCAGGATGGGCAAGGTGCGCTTCGGCTACGACAGCTGGCCGGACGAGAGCCACGCGACGGTCTACCACCCCGCTGCACTGAAGGCCTTCCGCAGCCTGCTCAAGCCGGCGGCGACAAGACCTTGAATTTTGCGCCGCCCCTACAGGACGGCCCCGGTTCAGCGGGTTGGCGAAACCGGTTCCCTGAAGAGCGCGGCGCCTTGCACACCTCGGCTATCCTTGGCGCATATGCCCTTGATGCATGCAAGGAGAAACCCGTGCCCGAATCGAACAAGGCAGTGCTTGAACAGGCGAACGCGGCGGTGCGCGCCGGCGACAACGAAGGCTTCCTGGCCCGCTGCACCGACGACATCGTGTGGTCCACGGTAGGCGGCGAGACCCTGAACGGCAAGGAGGCGGTGCGCGCCTGGATGGCGGAGGAATACGTCCAGCCGCCCGAGTTCACCGTGAACACCCTGATCGCCGAGGGCGACGTGGTGGCGGCCCAGGGCGAGATCATCAGCTACGACGACGGCGGCCGCCCGATCCGCAACGCCTATTGCGACGTCTGGCGCCTGCGCGAGGGCAAGCTGGCCGAGCTGAAGGCCTACGTCGTCCCGCTGGTCAAGTAAGCGCCAGCGGCGACTGCGCCTGCCCGCGCAGCTTGAAGGTCGCGACCAGTTCCGACAGCTCGGCGGCCTGCCGGCGCATCGACTCGGCCGCCGCCGCCGCTTCCTCGACCATCGCGGCGTTCTGCTGGGTCGATTCGTCCATCTCGGCGATGGCCCGGCCTACCCGCGCCACGCCGCTGGCCTGCTCGCCGCTGGCGGCATGGATCGTGTCGAGGATGCCGGCCACCTCGTGCACGTGCCGCAGCACCGCGCGCATGGTCTCGCCCGCCGTGCCGGCGATGTCGGAGCCGGCGGCGATCTGGTCGCTCGACTCGTGGATCAGTTTCTTGATTTCCTTGGCCGCCGTGGCCGAGTGCTGGGCCAGGTTGCGCACCTCGGCCGCCACGACCGCGAAGCCGCGCCCCTCGCTGCCGGCGCGCGCCGCCTCGACCGCCGCGTTC
>DAMCRY010000317.1:3260-4848 GCA_032115075.1 Massilia sp. | reverse complement strand
TCGATCCAGCGCCGTGCCACCCCCGCCAGCGCGCGCAAGGGCGTGGCGCGCGGTGTGGAGCGGACCCCGCACAGAAAGCGGTACATCGCCGGCGACGCCGCCCAGTCCAGGCGGCTGCGCGTATCCGGCCTGCCGGCGATGATCGCCGCGGCGATCGCGCCGCCGCAGGTTGCGAGCAGTATGTCCGGCCTGCGCCCGCCCTCCTCGAGCGCCGCGTGCACGCCGAGGTAGTAGCCGAAGCGGAAGCCGCCTCCCGCCAACACCAGGCAACGCTCGTACTGTTCATGATTTTTCATCACATGCATAATGCCCAAATGCAAAAACAACCACAAGTCGTACGCCCCGACCGCCCGGCCGCAAGCCTGACGCTGCGCCTGCGCCTTGTGCACCTGGGTCTGAACTGGGCCGTCTTCAGCCTGTGCTATCCGCTTGCGAACCTGCTGGCGCAGCGGCACGGCGCCGCACGCAATCTGGCGCTCGGGCTGGACGCCGCGATTCCCTTCCTGCCCTGGATGGTGGTGCCGTACGCGAGCTCGGGCCTCTTCTTCACGCTGCTGTTTTTCGCGGTGCGCACACAGGAAGAACTGCGCGTCGCCAGCCGCCGCCTGCTGCTGGCCACCTGCATCGCCAGCCTGGTCTTCGTCCTCATGCCGGCCCGCTTCGGGTACGCGCGGCCGGAGGTGGATGGCTTCTTCTTCGCGGCGCTGTTTCGCTGGCTCGCGCTGGTCGACCTGCCCTACAACCAGTTCCCTTCGCTGCACGTGGCGTACTGTGTGATTTTCTGGCTCGCTTTTAGACCGTTGTGCCGTAGCGCCCTGCGCATGGCGCTGGCAGGCTGGTTGGTCCTGGTCGGTGCGAGCACGGTATTCACCTGGCAGCATCACCTGGCCGATGTCGGCGGCGGCCTGCTGCTGGGCTTCATGGTGGCGCGGCTGGTCCGGCCGGGCGCGACGCGACACCATACCGTCACCTTCTACTACGCGATCGCGGCTGCGCTGCTGGCCCTGGTGGGAGTCGCGCTGCTGGGCAGCTGGGTGGCAGCCTATGCATCCGCCTGCCTGTTGCTGGTCGCCGCGGCATACCGTGCGCGGCGTGCGGACTTCCTGCGCAAGCAGGCGGGCAGCCATCCGCTGCTCGCCTGGCTGTTGTTCTGGCCTTACCTGGCCGGCTACCGCCTCACCTGGATGCTGGTGCGATGGCGCGAGCGCCGCCGGCCGGCCTTCGCGCTGCACGCCCCTGACCTCTGGGTCGGGCGGCGGCTGAGCCACGCCGAGGCTTTCCAGCTGCCGCCGGGATGCCAGGTCATCGACTTGTGTGGCGAACTGCCCGAAGCCGCCGCGCTGCGTGGCGCCGGATACCGCCACTTTCCGCTGCTCGACATGCAGGCGCCGCGGCCGGGGCAGCTGCGCGAGATCCTGGCCGCCGTCGCGCAGGCCCATGGCGCGGGCCAACCGGTTTACATTCACTGTGCCATGGGTTACAGCCGCAGCCGGCTGGTCGCCCGCCTTTACCTGCGAAAGCGCCATTCATGTCGATCTCGATCTACCAGCTGAAACCACGCTTCCAGCAACTGCTGCGCCCCGTCCTG
>DAMCRY010000317.1:0-3250 GCA_032115075.1 Massilia sp. | reverse complement strand
CTCGCGCGCGCCGGCGTCACGCCCAACCAAGTGACGCTGGGCGCCATGCTGCTCTCGCTGCTGTATGGCGGCGCGCTCGCCCTGTGGCCCGAACGGACCGCACTGTGGTTCGGCCTGCCGCTGTTCCTGCTGCTGCGGATGGCGCTGAACGCCATCGACGGCATGCTGGCCACGGCGACCGGCAACAAGACGCCGCTCGGCGCGCTACTCAACGAGCTGTGCGACCAGGTGTCGGATGCCGCGCTCTACCTGCCGTTCGCGCTGGCGGCGGGGGTGATCCCGGCGCTGGTGGTCGGCGTGGTGCTGGCCGCGCTGCTGGCCGAGTTCTCTGGCGTGCTGGCGCAGACAATCGGCGCGCCGCGCGGCTTCGAGGGGCCGATGGGCAAGAGCGATCGCGCCTTCGCCTTCGGCCTCATCGCGCTCCTGCTCGGCGCGGGAGTGGCGCCGGCCTGGGCCAACGGGCTGCTGGTGCTGGTGCTGCTGCTGTCCGCGCTGACGGTGTTCAACCGCCTGCGCCGGGCGCTGCGTCCTTGCGCGACAGGGACACGGTAAAGATCCCTTCGGTACCGATCGCGGTGCCAATCTTGCGCGCGCCGGCCAGGGCCACCAGGCCATCCATCTCGGCCTGCGGGCGCGGGCGCATCTTCCACGGCAGTCCGCGGTGGTTGACCAGGGTATAGGCAATCATGTCCAGCTGCGGATGCCATGGCTGGGCCGTGTAGATCAGGAAGCCTCCCGGACGCAGGCTGCGCACCACGCCCTGCAGCGAAGCGAGCACCTGCTCGTTGTCGCTGAACAGTTCGTACAGCCCGGAGACGACGGCGATGTCGTAGCGGCCCTCCAGGGCGGCGTAGCTGTCGGGACTGAAGGCGTCGGCCAGCTCGGTGGTGACCGGCATCGTCAATTGCAGCTCGTCGGCCAGGCGGCGCGCGTTGTCGACGTTGTACTGCATATAGTCGCGCAGCGTGACCTCGATGCGGCGGTCCTGGAAGCGCTTGACCGTCTCAAGCACATAGCGCGCGGAACCGGATGCGATGTCGAGGATGCGCAGGGGCTGCTCGACCGGATGGGCGGCGATGCGCTCGGCCAGCATGTGCTGCAACTGGGCCTTGCGCACCCGGACGCCGCGCCAGCCGACGGCGTCGAGGTAGCCGCGGTCGATCATCGCGCCGATCCCCAGCCTGCCGCCAGCCTGGTTACGGTAGACGTAATCGAGCGATTCTCCGGAGTCGAAACCGTTCTTCAGTCCGATGCGCATGCCGTCGCTGAGCGGGCCCAGCACGCCGAGCATGCGGCGCTGCAGGCCGAACCAGGCGCGGCTCAGGGCGTTGCCGCTTTCGTTGCGCTCCATGGCTGCGTATGCCCGGGCCGTATGGCCGCTCCTGTCCGCGCCGAGGTAATGCGCGGGCGCGAGAGGTTCGACGTCGAAGCATTGCGCGATGAAGTCGCGGCTTGCCTGGATCGCGAGGCTGGTGTCACGCTCGTAGAACACGGCGTGGTAGCAGTCTTCCAGACGCACATAGCGCTTCAGTGCTGAACTCAGGCTGTCGTAGAAGCGCCGCTGCGGTCCTTCCTTCACCACGTAATCCTTGTCCGCGGCGAGCATCAGCACAGGCACGTCGATCGCGGCCGCATCCGCGACGATGCGCTGCGCCGTGTCGGCCAGCTCGAGCAGGATCTTCGCCGAGATGCTCTTCGCGATCAGGGGATCGGCGGCATAGGCCTGTGCTTCCTGCGCCGAATGGGTCAGCATGCCTGGGCGGATGTAGCTGGTCACGAACAGGTCCGGCTTGAAGCGGCGTGCAAAGCGCAGCGCCGTCTTGGCCAGCGGGACGTAGAGCTTGATCCTGAAGGCGGCCGCCGCCATCACGAGGCCGCGGATGCGCGGCGCATAATCGTGCACCCAGGTCGCGGCGACCACCGCGCCGACGCTGTTGGCGACCACGATCATGTCTTCGGGCGCGATGCCGTACTGTTCTCCGATATGGCGCACGAAGCAGTCCAGGTCGTCCACCAGGGTCGCGAAACCGGGCGCATCGCCGCGTTCGCCGGGCGAGTAGCCATGGCCGCGCGCATCGTAGGCGAATGCCCAGTCCTGCTCCCTTCCGAAACGTTCGACCAGTGTGCCGATGCGGCCCGAGTGTTCGTGCCCGCGATGCAGGAAGATCAGGGCGCGTTGCGGGCGGCCGGCAGGCAGGGATCTCGGTTTCCAGGCACGATAGAAGAGGCGGGTGCCGTCGCTGCCGTTGAATCCGGATTCGGTCGTGGTCCAGGCCACGGGATGCTCGAGTTTCATGGGGTTCCTTATTTCACGCTGTGCAGCAGGCAGTACAGCAGGGGCGCCGTGAGGACAAGGCTGTCTACCCGGTCGAGGATGCCGCCATGACCGGGAATCAGGGCGGAGAAATCTTTGATGTCGAGGCGGCGCTTGGCCGCAGAGAACAGCAGGTCGCCCGCGAAGCCGGCACAGGAGAGCAGCAATCCGTAGACGGACAAGGTCAGGGGCGCAGCCAGCTCGAGGTGGCTGCCCAGGATGAGGCTGACGAGCTGGGAAACGAGGATGCCACCGGCCAGGCCTTGCCAGGTCTTGTTGGGGCTGATGGCCGGTGCGACCCGGTGCCGGCCGAACAGCTTGCCGGACACGAACTGGGCGATGTCGTTCAGCGCAGTGAGAATGAAGAGGTAGAACAGCCAGGCAAGATTGAGCCGGGAACCGTAGGGCAAGGTGGAGAATGCCGCGAGCACGAGCATGGCGGCCGCGGTCAGGCATGCAAGGAGCACGATCAGCCGCCGGGCGGGCGGCTGCCGCCAATAGTGGGGCCGCAGTTCGGCAATCGCGAGCAGGCTAATGAATGCAGCCAGTGCAGGGACACCGAATGGATAGGTCAGCAGAGCCAGGCTGACGAGCGGGAAAATGCGCCACCAGGCGTTGATCTGGTCGCTCAACACGCCCGGTGCGCCGCGCGAAACGAACTTGACGGATAACGAGACCACCGCTAGCAGGACGTAGAACGCTGTCATCGCTACAGCGATGGCGCTACCCGCTTCGAAAAATGGAAACATCGCAGCCGAAGAGTTTGCAATCAGCCGATTATATCGAGCGGTCTTCCAGCAAAACTCACCGAAAGTCGCAGCAGGCGAGATTCCTGAAGCGGAAAGCAAAAAGCCCGCTCAGTATCGACTGAGCGGGCTTTCGCATATAACTAGCCTGACGATAACCTACTTTCACACTGGTTGCAGCACTATCATC
>DAMCRY010000316.1:0-4868 GCA_032115075.1 Massilia sp. | reverse complement strand
CGTCGAACGGCGCGCCGCCCGACGCGCTCGAGAGCAGCAGGGCGCGCGCGCCGAGCAAGGCGGCCAGCTGCGCGGCCTTGCCGGCCAGGGGTGTGCCCGCGTACACGTGCAGCAGGCCTTCGTTATCGCTGTGCAGGTCGAGCACCACGTCGGCGTCGATCGCCATCGACAGCAGGGTTTTCTTGAGCGCCTCGGTATGGTCCTGCGGTTCCCAGCGTGCCACGGCGGCGCGCGCACTGGCGCGGACCAGGGCGACATTGGCCGCGGCATCCGGCCCGAGGCGGCCCGCCAGCATCTCCTTGAGTTCCTCGGCGACGTGGCGGAAGGCGCGGTTGAAGTTCACGCCGGTGCCGAGGTCGAAGCGCCCGAACGGGATGCCCTGCACCACCTGCGACAGGCCGACCGGATTCGCGGCCGGTACCAGCACGATCTCGCCGCGCACGCGGCCTTCGGCATCCAGGCGCTCCAGGGTGCGCCGCAGGAACTGCGCGACCAGCATGGCCGGCACTTCGTCCGCGTGCAGGGAAGCCTGGATGTACGCCTTCCTGCCGCTGCCGGGAATGCCGTAGTGGCAGGACGTGAGCTGGTAGATGGCCAGGCCGGGTTCCGTGGCGATCGGGTGTGTCTGTATATGCATGCGCAAGTCTCCACGCGCCGCTATGCCTGTTGCATGGGGCCTCGGCACGCATGTAGGTTTTTTTACACAGCCTGAATCAGTGAAAGAATATTTTCAGATTCCTGTTGAGTTTGCCACAGAACATGGATTACATTTGGAAAATATTTTGAAATTTGCATGTCATAAAGAAAACCATTCACCTCACATAACCGATGTCACGATGAGTCCTTCCGGCCTGCGCAATGCTTCCACCGACATCGGTTTCGCCGAGTCCTCGCTCGGCCAGTCGCTGTTGCGCATGCTGGCCGAGGGCTCGGCCTCCAACCGCAGCATCGCCGACTACCTGCTGCGCAACCAGGTGCGCGTGACCGCGCTCGGGATCGAGGAGCTGGCCGAGGCGTGCGAGGTGTCGACGGCGACCATCAGCCGCTTCGCGCGCGATCTCGGCTTCAAGAACTATGCGGCGATGCGCGGCGCGGTGGCCGAGACCCTGCAGTCGATGCTGCAGCCGGTCGAGAAGCTGCGCAGTTCCATCGCGCGCCGTCCCGCCTCGCCCGCGCTGGAAAGCCTGGGCTATGCCGAGGCGGCGATCACCGCCACCAGCCGCGACCTGGCGGGCGCCAAGCTGGATCGCATCGGCGCGGGGCTGACCAAGGCGCGCACCGTCTACGTGCTCGGCTTCGGCCTGTCCACCTTCCTCGCCGGCGCGCTGGCCATGCACCTGCAGCCCTTCTGCCGCCACGTGGTCGAGGTGGCCGCCGCCGGCGGTACCGAGGTCGCGGCCAGCCAGCTCGCCACCATCACCGACAAGGACGTGCTGGTCGTGATCTCGCTGCCGCGCTACACGCTGGCGGCGGTGTCCTTGACCCGTTTCGCGCGCGACAGCGGCGCCACCGTGGTTTCGATCACCGATTCCCCCGCTTCGCCCCTGGCCGAACTCGGGCACCACGTGCTGTATGCGCACAGCGCGCACCCGGTGCTGCCCAGCAGCTCGAGCGCCGCGCTGGCCGTCATCGAGGCGCTGGTCGTGTCGCTGATGACCTCCAACAAGGCCAACGTCGCCAAGGCGGCCCGCCACACCGAGGCGATCGCCGCCTATCTGGTTGGCGAGCACCAGATTCGTACCGGCAGTACGCAGAAAAAAGAAGGCGCATCCAGGCGCCGCACCGTGAAGCAGTCCTGAGTCATCTTCGAAAGGGAGCATTGCATGAGGAAGCACATGTCGATTACCTTGCGGCCGACCATCCTGGCGTCGGGCGTCGTGGCCGCGCTGAGCCTGATGTCGCAGCAGGCCTGGGCGCAGCAGGCGCAGATGGATGGTCAGGATGGGCAGAAGATGCACCGCGTCGAGGTCACCGGTTCGTCGATCAAGCGCCTCGACACCGAGGCGGCGCTGCCGGTGGAGCTGATCACGCGCGAGGACATCGACAAGATGGGCGTCACCACCGCCGCCGAACTGGTGCGCAACATCGCCGCCAACACGGCGCCGCTGACGGACGGACCCAGCATCTCGGACGGCACCTCGGGCCAGCGCGGCCTGAACGGCGCCAACATGCGCGGCATCGGCGTGTCGTCCACCCTGATCCTGCTGAACGGCCGCCGCCTGGCCAACTTCGCCTCTCCCGGCGACAACGCCGGCGTCGACCTGAACAACATCCCGGCCGGCGCCATCCAGCGCGTCGAGGTGCTCAAGGACGGCGCCTCGGCGATCTACGGCACCGACGCGATCGGCGGCGTGATCAACTTCATCACCCGCAAGGACTATACGGGCCTGGACTTCGCCGCCACCGCCGCCGGCACCGAGCACGGCGGCGCCGGCAAGCGCACCGCCAGCATCAGCGGCGGCATCGGCGACCTGGAGACCGACCGCTTCAACGTGTTCGGCGTGCTCGACTTCCAGCAGCTCGACCGCCTGAACTCGCGCCAGCGCAGCTTCATCGCCGAGCGCCCGCTGGCGACGACCTTGCCGGCCCAGATGTCGAGCAACACCTTCCCCGCCAACGTCGACATCTCCGGCGCCCAGCGCGCCGCGCTGATCGCCGCCGGCCTGATGCCGGCCGGCAGCACGGCCAGCCGCGTGAACCCGAGCGCGCCGGACTGCAACCCGCCCGCCACCGTGTATGCGCCGCTGGGCCCGGGCGGCCGCCTCGGTTGCAGCTACGACTTCATGGAAGACACCGAGATCTATCCGGACTCGCGCAAGATCGGCTTCATCGGCCGCGCGACCTTCCAGCTCAATCCGGACAACCAGCTGTTCGCGGAACTGGTGCAGACCGAAGCGAAGTCGAAGTACGTGCTGTCGCCGAACCCGGTGCGCATCCGCAACCTGCCGGTCAGCATCCTGCCCGACGCCTGGCGCCGCGCGCTCACCGGCCCCGGCCTGCCGGACACCTTCAGCGGCATCCGCTACCGCATGAAGGAAGCGGGCAACCGCAGCAACGAGGTCACCAGCCGCGGCCAGCGCCTGGTGCTGGGCGCCACCGGCGTGGTACAGGGCTGGGACTACGACCTGGCCTTCTCGCGCGCCGAAAACCGCGCGATCGACAAGTACGTCGACGGCTACGTCCTGTACGACAAGTTCGACGCCGCCGTGCGCAGCGGCCTGGTGAATCCTTTCGCGCCGTCCTCGCAGGCCGGCATCGACCTGATCAACAGCATCAAGATCAACGACAAGGCGCGGGTCGCGAAAGGCATCTCGACCTCGGTCGACGGCAAGGTGTCGCGCGCGCTGACCAAGCTGGCCGGCGGCGACCTGGCGCTGGCGGTGGGCGGCGAGCTGCGCCGCGAGCACCAGCTCTTCACGCCGTCCGAACTGCTCAAGTCGAACAATATCGCGGGCGACCGCGACAGCACGGTGCCGGTCGGCGAACTGCTCGACGTCGAGACCGCGGACAACCGGCGCCGCGTGAGTTCGGTCTTCACCGAGGTGATCGCCCCCTTCACCAAGGAACTCGAGATGCAGTTCGCGCTGCGCCATGACCGCTACAGCGAGATCGGCAGCACCACCAATCCGAAGATCGGCCTGCGCTACCAGCCGAATAGCGCCGTGCTGCTGCGCGCCTCGGCCGGTACGGGTTTCCGCGCTCCTTCGCTGTCCGACCTGAAGCGCCCGACCATCTTCGGCACCGCGGCCGGCTTCCTGACCGACCCGCAATGCGTGGCGCAGGAAGGCAGCATCGACCTGTGTACCGACCAGTGGGGTGTCGAGCGCCGCTCGAACCCCGACCTGAAGCCGGAAAAATCGCGCCAGTTCACGCTCGGCACCGTGTTCGAGCTGGACAAGCGCACCAACTTCTCGATCGACTACTGGAACATCGAGAAGAAGGACGTGATCAGCACCCTGGGCGAGCAGGTCATCGTCGAGAACCCGGCCGCCTACAACGGCAAGTACATCGAGCGCGACGAGGACGGCTTCATCTCCAACATTCTCCTGATGAAGGAGAACCAGGGACGCCTGAAGACCTCGGGCATCGACATCGCCGCCGAATGGCGCACCGAGCGCGGCGACTGGGGCCGCTTCGGCATCGACCTGTCCGGCACCCGCATCCTGCGCTACGACCGCCAGTTCGGCCCCTCGGAACCGTTCCGCAGCAACCTGGGCGTGTTCCTGAACGACCAGGTGATCCAGAAGTGGCGCCACCGCATCAGCTTCGAGTGGGACAAGGGACCGGTGAGCCTGGCGCTGGCGAACCAGTACTCGTCCAGCTACACCGACCAGAACACGACCTACGACCCGGCCAGCGACGCGCTGCTCCCGCCGAACCACGTGAAGGCCTATTCGCTGTGGGACCTGACCGGCAGCTGGAGCGTCAGCAAGAGCCTGAAACTGCGCGCCGGCGTGCTGAACCTGCTCGACAAGGATCCGCCGTTCTCGAACCAGGCCTACTTCTTCCTGTCGGGCTACGATCCGAGCTATACCGATCCGCGCGGCCGCAGCGCCTACGTGAGCCTGAACTACTCGTTCAAGTGACGGAGGGCGTATGCTGAGGAAAGCAGTGTTCGGCCTGGCGCTGGCCTTCGCCGGCATTGGCGCCGGCGTGGCCGCGCAGGTGCAGGAACAGCCGAAAGGATCGCTGGTCATCATCGGCGGCGGCCTGCGTCCCGAGAATGCGGCGGTGTGGGAGAAGATCGTCGCGCTGGCCGGCGGCAAGGGCGCGCGCATCGCCGTGTTCCCCACCGCCGCCGAGAACCCGGCGCGCGAAGGCGGCAACGCGGTGGCCTTCCTGAACCGCCACGGCGCCCAGGCCTTCAT
>DAMCRY010000315.1:0-4906 GCA_032115075.1 Massilia sp. | reverse complement strand
GCTTCGCCGGCGTCTGGGCCCACCAGCGCCGCCAGATCATCGAGCCGGGCGACGTCGAGGCGGCGCTGGCGGCGGCCACCGCGATCGGCGACGACGCCCTGCAGCGCCAGTCACAGGGCACCGTGGTGCCGGATTCCTTCACCCACGGCAGCTCGGCCCAGCGGGTGCGCTGGTTCCAGCGCGGGCTGGAGAGCGGCCAGGTGGAGGCCTGCAACACCTTCGAAGCGAGCCAGTTGTAGGACAACTTCCCGCAGGCTCTCCGTGGATGGGAAAACCCGGCAAAAAGGCTGCGTTCGTTTCCGTGCGCGTATCGCCATCCTCGGCGTTTTGACATAACGTTCAGATTACCTGCCCGCCGCCCAAGGGCTGGCGGGCGCCGTGAACCCCGCTGTACACCTTTATGGAGGAGTTATGCTGGCAATGAACTACCGCGGGCCGTACCGCGTCCGCGCCGACCACAAGCCCGACCCCGTCATCGAACACCCCGGCGACGCCATCGTGCGCGTCACCCGTTCCTGCATCTGCGGCTCGGACCTGCACCTGTACCATGGCCTGGTGCCCGACACCCGCGTCGGCCACACCTTCGGCCACGAGTTCATCGGCGTGGTGGAAGAAGTGGGCTCCGGTGTCCAGCACCTGAAAGTGGGCGACAAGGTGCTGGTGCCCTTCAACCTGTTCTGCGGCTCCTGCTTCTTCTGCGACCGCGAACTGTACGGCAATTGCCACAATACGAACCCGCAAGCCACCGCCGTCGGCGGCATCTATGGCTACTCGCACACGGCCGGCGGCTACGACGGCGGCCAGGCCGAGTACGTGCGCGTGCCGATGGCCGACGTCGGCCCGATGGTGATCCCCGACGACATCCACGACGACGACGCGGTGCTGCTCACCGACGCGGTGCCGACCGGCTACCAGGCGGCCGAGATGGGCGACATCCAGGAAGGCGACACCGTGGTCGTGTTCGGCGCCGGCCCGGTCGGCATCTTCGCCGCCAAGTCGGCCTGGCTGATGGGCGCGGGCCGCGTGATCGTGGTCGACCACGTCGAATACCGGCTGGAATTCGTCAAGCGCTATGCCCAGTGCGAGGTGGTCAACTTCAAGGAAGTGCAGGACATGGCCCTGCACATCAAGAAGATGACCGACTGGATGGGCGCCGACGTCTGTATCGACGCGGTCGGCTGCGAAGCCTCGGGCAGCGCCATGCAGTCGCTCACCGGCCGCTACACGATGATGCAGGCCGGTTCCGCCACGGTGCTGCACTGGTGCATCAACTCGGTGCGCAAGGGCGGCAACGTCTCGATCGTCGGCGTGTATGGCCCGACCTTCAACTTCGTCCCGATCGGCAATGCGCTGAACAAGGGCCTGACCCTGCGCATGAACCAGGCCAGCGTCAAGCGCCACCTGCCGCGCCTGATCGAGCACATCCGCGCAGGACGCCTGAATCCGAAGGAAATCATCACCCACCGCGTGCCGCTGGAAGAGGTGTCGGATGCCTATCACATCTTCTCGGGCAAACTCGACAACTGCATCAAGACCGTCCTGATCCCGCCGAGCGCGAACCAGGTGAAAGCGGTCGCGGCCAGCGCAACGCATTGAGGAGCGAACATGGAACCACGCACCGACGTCACCGAACACAAGCACGACCATCACCATCATGGCCACGACCATGGCCACCTCCAGCAGCATCCTGGCCAGGGCCACATCGCCCCGCGCCGCCCCTCGCGGGACGAGCTGCAGCACATCCAGGGCTGGGGCGCCGACCTCGACCGCAAGGACCGTCCCGGCGTGCCGATGGAACGCACCCCGCCGCGCTTCATCCACCAGCCGCCGGGCGATCCCGAGCAGCAGCCGGAAAAGATCGAAGTGCTGGTCTCGCCCGAGCGTCCCGGCATCACGCCGCTGTTCGGCACCGGCCAGCCGCCTTCGGGCCTGTCCGGCATGATCCGGCGCCTGGCCTTCAAGTCCACCGAGAACGATATCCGCCACTGGCTGCTCCTGCTGCTGGCCGACCGCGTCAACGTGGTCGAGGGCGTGGTCGACGACCTGGCGCGCGGGCACGTCCCCAACGTGCTGGGCGAAATGGGCATCAAGGCCGAGCTGAAGCACAACCCGGCGGGGCTGGCCAAGAAGGCCCTGATCACCACGGCGGTGGTGGGGGCGGCCTGGTACCTGCTCAGCAACAAGGACCGGGGCGGGGACGACCGCTACGACTACCGTCGCGACCGCTTCTACCGCTGAGCGGGGTGCACGGCCCCGCCGTGCGCGCGTTCGATTCACGGATGAAGCGGCGAATCCGCCTGGTTGAACGCGCGGACGGCATAGCGCGATCTGGTCCACGCGGCCAGGTCACGCCTGTGTCAAACAATTTGCGCGTAAGCAAATAGTTTCCGCAAAGCTCGTCCACACTGTCCGATGCGCGGTCCGTTTCCGGGCCGTACCCACACGGACGGAGACGAGATGACCCCGCATACGACCTTCCCGGCAGCGCTGCTGGCAGCTTCCCTGCGCGCCGTCCTGCTGCTCGCGCCCCTGACGGCTTCCACGGCCGTCGCGGCGCCCACCATGAGCCCGCCGACGACGCTGAGCGCCAAGGCGAAGTCCTCCGTCCTCGCCCAGCTGGCGGGACAGCGCCAGGCCAAGGGCCTGGACGCCGACCACGGCTACCGCATCACGGCCCAGCATCCCGGCGTGGACGGCACCCAGGTGCTGCGCGCGGCCCATACCTGGAAGGGCCTGCGGGTGTTCGGCTCCGATTCCGTCATCGTGCTCGACCCCCAGGCCAGGGTGCTGTCCGAGACCGCCTCCGAGCGGCGCCTCTACCTGGGCACCGGCAGCGCCAACCGGCTGGGAGCGCTCACCGCCAGCTTCAGCGTCCAGCCGCAGGTCAACGCCAGGGCCGCGATCGCCGCCGCGCTGGCCACGCTGCCGGCCGGCGCCGCCCATGTGGTGCAGCCGCGCGCCGAGCTCCTGATCTGGCCCGTGATGCGGATGCAGCGGGTGGTCGGCAGCGCCGCGAAGGCCGAAGAAGAACTGAATGCGCTCGACGTGCAGGACGTGGTCGAGCGCTACGAGCTGGCCTGGCTGGTGCGCACCCGCATGCGCCTGGGCGAGCAGCCGGTCCATCACGACACCATCGTCAGCGCGGTCGATGCCGCCGTGCTGGACCGCTGGAACATGCTGCAGACCGTGACCGGCGTCGGCAAGAGTCAGTACAACGGCGAGGTCCCGCTCAGCACCACGCTGAAGGACGGCATGTACCACCTGCTCGATCCGGAGCGCGGCAAGGGCGGCACCTTCGGCGCCATGGCGATCACCAACGCCAACCACGGCAGCAGCGCCGGCAAGGTCTACACCAACGCCACCAATACCTGGGGCGATGGCAAGCAGTTCGTCGAGGGCGGCAGCACGGTCGGCCCGAACGGCCAGACCGCCGCCGTCAACGCCATGTGGGGCCTGATGAACACCTACGACGCGCTCAAGAACGTGCTCGGCTGGCGCTCGCTCGACGGCCGCGACACCGCCACCTACATCGCCGCCCACGTCAACCGCGGCTACGACAACGCCTACTACAGCGACACCTGCCGCTGCATGTTCGTCGGCGACGGCACCTTCTTCACCAGCCTGGGCGCGATCGACGTGATCGGCCACGAGATGGGGCACGGCGTCACGAATGCGACCTCGGACCTGGTGTATTCGGGCGAATCGGGCGGCCTCAACGAATCGCACTCGGACATCTCGGGCGAGGTGGTCGAGGCCTACGCGCGCGCCGGCGGCAGGGGCGACAGCTTCCCGGAGGACGGCAACGACTGGCAGCTCGGCACCGAGATCAGCCGCAACGCCACGCCGCTGCGCTGGATGTACCGCCCGAGCAAGGACGGCAGCAGCCCGGACGCCTGGAGCACCTCGTTGCGCCGCCTCGACGTGCACTACAGCAGCGGGCCGAACAACCGCATGTTCTACTTCCTGTCCAAGGGCTCGCGCGCGGACAGCGCAGGGGATTACCACAGCAAGTACCTGGTGAAGCAGCCGCAGGCCATGACCGGCATCGGCCTCGACAAGGCCTTCCGCATCTGGTTCCATGCGAACACGACCAAGTTCACGTCGTCCACCAACTATGCCGACGCGCGCGCGAAGATGATCGAGGCGGCGGAGGAGCTGTACGGCAAGGAGAGCCGCGAGGCGGTCGCGGTGCAGCGGGCCTATGCGGCCATCAACGTCGGGCCCGACGTGGACGAGCCGGCCAGGGAAGGCAACTGAGGCTTTTCGCTTTCGTGGGGTGGCCGGCTCCACCTCTCGTGTGACGATCCGGCCCCGCTTGCGCCGGCCGCGCGGTCGACTACAGGATGAATAGCCGCCTGGCTATTCGAAGGGCGTTGAACGCGCGGACGGCATCCACGTTCCGAGCGGAATACATTGCCCGGTGTAGCCGTCCACCCTGGGTTTGTTCGGTCAGGGCGTGACCGTATCGGCCATCAGCGGATGCGGATTCATCGGCGTCCCCTGCCACCACTGTTTCGCGGGCGTGAGCTCGAACATGGCGAAGTGCAGGTGCGGCGCCGCGGGATCGGAATTGCCGGTCACGCCGACGTAGCCGAGCACGTCGCCGCGCTTGACCTCCATGCCTTCCTTGATGCCGTCGGCGTAGCGGTCCAGGTGGGCGTAGTAGTAGGCGTAGCGCTCGCTCGGGTCGAACTGGTAGAGGGTGGTGCCGCCGGGTTTACTCTGGAACAGCTTGACCACCTTGCCGTCGGCGGCCGCGAGCACTGGCGTGCCTTTCGCGGCCATGATGTCGAGCGCTTCGTGGTGGCGCTGGCGGCCGCGCGGCTGCTCGAAGGTGTCGGTGAGGGCGGCCGCCTTGACGCCCTGCACCGGCACCAGCAGCTTGCCGGCGCCGGCGGCGGCATCG
>DAMCRY010000314.1:0-4917 GCA_032115075.1 Massilia sp. | reverse complement strand
TCACGCAGGCGCAAGCGCTCATCCGTCGCGGCATGCCGCTCGCGGCGGTGGCGCAGCACACCGGCGAGATGAAGGACGTGCCGCTGACGCTGCTGGTCGCCACCGGCGCCGGCGGCAGCGGGCGGGTGTTCCAGGATGCCGGCGACGGCTATGGCTACCGCGAAGGGCAGTCGCGCACGATCACCGCCAGCCAGGACGAGCAGGGCGTGCGGCTCGACATTCCGCACCAGGCCGGTTACCAGCGCGTGGGCGCCATCGAGTTCATCGGACTCGCGGCGCGTCCGGCGGCCGTGCGCATCGATGGCGACGCGGTGCAGGACGTGACTGTCGATGCGGCGACGCGGCGCCTGCGTGTGACGTTGCCGAGCGAGGAAGCGAAACAGGTGCTGCTGGTTCCTTGAGACCGCAAATGAAAAAGCCAGGCACAGCTTTCGCTGTGCCTGGCTTTCTGTCCGGCTTTCTTGAAGCAGAAAACAAAACAGCGAGTTCGTCACTCGCTGTTTTGTCAGGAAATTCTGTGGTCGGGGTGAGAGGATTCGAACCTCCGGCCTCTACGTCCCGAACGTAGCGCTCTACCGGGCTAAGCTACACCCCGACTGTTTGAGACTTCGTTTCCGAAATCTCGGGAAGGCATTACTATAGTCGTCTTAGTGGTTCCTGTCAACAGCGAAACTGCAGAGTTGCTGCAGGCTCGTCTTGTAGACGCTTTCCGGCAGGCCGCTGATGGCCTCGGAGGCGCGGCGGGCGGCCGCTTCCGCCTGCTGGCGGGTGTAATCCAGGGCGCCGCTCGAGGTGACGGCGGCCAGCACCGCTTCGAACTGTTCCTCGTCGCCATGCTCGATGCAGCTGCGCACCAGCTGGCGCTGTTCCGGGGTGCCGTTTTCCATCAGCCAGATCAGGGGCAGGGTGGGCTTGCCTTCGCGCAGGTCGTCGCCCAGGTTCTTGCCGATCTCGGCGGCGTCGCCGGCGTAGTCGAGCACATCATCGATCAGCTGGAACGCGGTGCCCAGCGAGCGGCCGTATTCGCCGGCCGCTTCGATCTGCGCGTCGCTGGCGCCGCCGACCAGGGCGCCCAGCTCGGCGGCCGCCTCGAACAGCTTGGCGGTCTTGGAGCGGATCACCTTCAGGTAGTTCTCGTGGGTGACGTCCGGGTCGTGCATGTTCAGCAGCTGCAGCACCTCGCCCTCGGCGATCACGGTGGTGGCGCGCGACAGGATGCTCATCACGCGCATGTTGTCGAGGCTGGTCATCATCTCGAACGAACGCGAGTACAGGTAGTCGCCGACCAGCACCGAGGCCGCGTTGCCGAACAGGGCGTTGGCGGTCTGGCGCCCGCGGCGCATCGAGGATTCGTCGACCACGTCGTCGTGCAGCAGGGTCGCGGTGTGGATGAACTCGACCACCGCCGCCAGTTCGTGGTGGTCCGTGCCTTTGTAGCCGTAGGCGTTGGCCAGCAGCAGCACCAGCACCGGCCGGATCCGCTTGCCGCCCGCGCTGATGATGTACTCGGCGATCTGGTTCACCAGGCTCACTTCCGAGTGCAGTCGCTGTCGGATCACCGTGTTCACGGCCTCCATGTCGGCGGCGATCGATTGGGCGATGGTGTTCTGGGCGGTTTGGGTAGCGGCTGACAAGGCGAACCTGCGATAACAGTAAGGGAAGATTAAGACCGAGACAGTGGATATTTGGTCAAGCTTGGAGATTATACGACATGCAGGGGACGCCCGTCCCACTGCTGGCTCGGGCAGCGCCTGGGGGCGGGCGGGAAGGTGCCCGTTGGGCGCGCGCGACGTCCCCGGTGCGGATGCGCCGGAATCCTCGGCGGGTTTTGACGCGCTGCAGCGACTTATGTATAATTCCCTGTTCCCCGGCATCCGAACAGTCCAGCGTCTCGACGCCGGTGGGATTCTTTTAACATTTGATGAGGTTTCAATCATGTACGCGGTCATAAAAACCGGTGGCAAGCAATACAAAGTTGTCGCTGGCGAAAAACTCAAAGTAGAACAGATACCTGCTGACATTGGTTCCGAACTCACCATCGATCAAGTTCTCGCGCTCGGCGCGGGCGACAGCATCAAGTTTGGTGCTCCGCTGGTCGAAGGTGCCTCGGTCCTGGTGAAAGTTGTTTCCCACGGTCGCCACGACAAGGTCCGCATCTTCAAGATGCGCCGTCGTAAGCACTACCAGAAGCGTCAGGGCCATCGCCAGAACTTCACCGAAATCCAGGTGGTGTCGATCAACGGCTAATCCCGTTCGATTCACCAAGTTCATTCATCAAGGAGCAAATAAATGGCACACAAAAAAGGTGGCGGTACTACCCGCAACGGCCGTGACTCAGAAAGCAAACGCCTTGGCGTGAAAGTCTACGGCGGCCAGGCGATCAACGCCGGCGGCATCATCATCCGTCAACGCGGCACCCCGGTGCGCGCTGGCGCCAACGTCGGCACCGGCAAGGACCACACCCTGTTCGCGCTGGTCGACGGTACCGTCAAGTTCGTCAAGCAAGGCGTGGGCTCGAAGCAGTTCGTGACCGTCGTTGCCAACGAAGCAGTCGCTGCTTAATCAGGCAACTGAACAGCACTCGCGCCGCTCCATGCGGCGCTTCTTTGCAAGGCGCAAGCCTTCCATCGAAAGGCTCTGCCCACGGTAGGGCCTTTTTAGTTTTTATCGGTCACCATCATGAAGTTTATCGACGAAGCAAGAATTGAAGTCATCGCCGGCGACGGCGGCAACGGGTGCGCCTCGTTCCGCCGCGAGAAGTTCCGCCCATTCGGCGGCCCGGACGGCGGCGACGGCGGCAAGGGCGGCTCGATCTACGTGGTGGCCGACCGCAACATCAACACCCTGGTGGACTTCCGCTACTCGAAGACCCACCACGCCCGCAACGGCGAACCGGGCCGCGGCTCGGACTGCTACGGCAAGGGCGCCGAGGACGTCTACCTGCGCATGCCGGTGGGCACGCTGATCGTGGACGACGTCAACGGCGAGATCGTCGCCGACCTGACCGAGCACGGCCAGACCGAACTGCTGGCCAAGGGCGGCGAGGGCGGCTGGGGCAACATCCACTTCAAGACCTCGACCAACCGCGCGCCGCGCCAGAAGACCGAAGGCAAGGACGGCGAGCGCCGCACCCTGCGCCTCGAGCTGAAGGTGCTGGCCGACGTGGGCCTGCTGGGCATGCCGAACGCCGGCAAGTCGACCTTCATCACGGCCGTGTCGAACGCCAAGCCGAAGATCGCCGACTACCCGTTCACCACCCTGCACCCGAACCTGGGCGTGGTGCGCGTGTCGCACGAGAAGAGCTTCGTGATCGCCGACATCCCGGGCCTGATCGAAGGCGCCGCCGAAGGCGCGGGCCTCGGCCACCAGTTCCTGCGCCACCTGGCGCGCACCGGCCTGCTGCTGCACATCGTCGACCTGTCGGGCTTCGACGAGAAGGTCGATCCGGTCAAGGAAGCCAAGGCCCTGGTCAAGGAACTCGAGAAGTACGACGAAGAGCTGCTGAACAAGCCGCGCTGGCTGGTGCTGAACAAGCTCGACGTGATCGACGAGGCCGAGCGCAAGAAGCGCGTCAAGGACTTCGTCAAGCGCATGGCCTGGAAGGGCCCGGTGTTCGAGATCTCCGCATTGAATCGCGAAGGTTGCCAGGATCTGGTCAACGCGATCTACCTGCACCTGGAAGAAAAGCGCACCAGCGAGCAGCGCGCCGAGGAAACCACCATGACCGAGGAAGCGCGCGGCATCAACTCGATCGATCCGGACGATCCCCGCTTCAAGATCATCGAAGACTAAGTTGGCCGCAGTCCTGCCCAAGCGTGGCTGGCTGCGCGGCCAGCTGCGGAGTCTCGTACTCCGGTTCGTCGCCACCGCCAGCTCGCTGGCGGCGCTGGCGGCCATGCTCGATCCCGACCGCATCGCGTCGGCGATGGGCGTCTTTCTCGTCGGCGTGAATGGCTACAGCCAGTTCTACGCCGTCTACGTGGGCGTGCGCCTCGCTACCGCGATGCTCGCACTCCTGGCAGCCAGGCGGGGCGACCAGCCCATCCTCGGCGACCTCACCGCATTGTTCCTCCTGGCCCAGCCGGCCGGGCGCCTCGTCGCCGCATTCGCGATCGGGCTGCCGAAGGGGGTATTATTAGCAGTCTGCGCGGTCGAGTTGTTGGCAGGACTTTCCCTGCTGGCCTTACGGCCGCGAGGAAAATTCCTGTCGCCATGATCCAATCCCACCACTCCGCTCTCCAGCACGCCTCCCGCATCATCGTCAAGGTCGGTTCCTCCCTCGTCACCGACGAGGGCAGGGGCCTGGACCATTCCGCCATCGCCCGCTGGGCCGCCCAGATCGCCGCGCTGCGCGGCCTCGGCAAGGAAGTCGTGCTGGTGTCGTCGGGCGCGATCGCCGAAGGCATGCTGCGCCTCGGCTTCACCGCCCGCCCGACCGACATCCACGAACTGCAGGCCTGCGCCGCCGTGGGCCAGATGGGCCTGGCGCAGATCTACGAAACGAGCTTTCGCACCCACGGCATCGGCACGGCGCAAGTGCTGCTGACCCATGCCGACCTGGCCGACCGCGAGCGCTACCTGAACGCGCGCTCCACGCTGACCACGCTGCTGCGCCTGGGCGTGGTCCCGATCATCAACGAGAACGACACCGTCGTCACCGACGAAATCAAGTTCGGCGACAACGACACGCTCGGCGCCCTGGTCGCCAACCTGATCGAGGCCGATGCGCTGGTGATCCTCACCGACCAGCGCGGCCTGTTTTCCGCCGACCCGCGCAAGGACCCGGGGGCGAAGCTGATCGCCGAAGCCCAGGCCGGCGACCCGGCGCTGGAAGTGATGGCCGGCGGCGCCGGCTCCAGCATCGGCCGCGGCGGCATGCTGACCAAGGTGCTGGCCGCACGCCGCGCCGCGCGTTCC
>DAMCRY010000313.1:0-4927 GCA_032115075.1 Massilia sp. | reverse complement strand
CCGGCGCGCCGCGCTGTTCCCCTGCGACTTGCTGGACGAAGCCGCGGTGCGCGCACTGCCCGGCCGCGTGGCCGCGGAACTGGGCGTGATCACTTGCGTAGTCAACAACGCTTCGTTGTTCGAATACGACAGTGCCACCACTTTTTCGCCGGCGCTGCTGGCCACCCACATGGGCGCCAACGTGACGGCGCCGCTGCTGCTGGCGCAAGCCCTGCACGCCATGACCCCAAGCGGCAGCCAGTCGGTGGTGGTGAACCTGCTGGACCAGAAACTGTACAATCTCAACCCGGATTTTCTGTCGTACACGCTGTCGAAGGCGGCGCTGCACACGGCCACCACGCTGCTGGCCCAGGCGCTGGCGCCCTTGGTGCGCGTGGTCGGCGTGGCGCCCGGCATCACGATGGTGTCGGGCGAGCAGACCGAGGAAGGCTTCCAGCAGGCGCACCGGATGACGCCGCTGGGGCGTTCCTCGACCCCGCAGGACATCGCCGACGCCGTGGTCTACGCGGCCGGCGCGCGGGCGCTGACCGGCACCACCCTGCTGGTCGACGGCGGCCAGCATCTGCAGCCATCGCCGCGCGACGTGATGTTCCTGACCGAAGCAAACAACCATTCATAAATAAGGTTTTTCATGTTATCCGCCCTGACCCACCCGAGCTTGCGCGATTGCCGCCGGCTGTTCCTGCGCAATTACGAAGTGATGATCAACATCGGCGTGCATGACTTCGAGAAGAAGGGGGAGCAGCGTGTCCTGATCAACGTCGAGCTGTACATCCCGCTCGAGCAGTCGACCCCGAAGGCCGACCAGCTGTCGGAAGTGGTCGACTACGATTTCATGCGCGAGACGATTGCAAACCGCATCGCCAAGGGCCACATCCACCTGCAGGAAACCCTGTGCGACGACGTGGTCAAGGCGATGCTGACCCATCCGCGCGTGCGCGCCGCGGGTGTGTCGACCATGAAGCCGGACGTCTACCCGGACTGCGAAGGCGTGGGCGTGGAAGTGTTCCAGATTAAGGAAGAAGCATGAGCGAAGCGGATCTCGACCAACTGAACCCGGACGCCAAGGCGCTGGAGAAAACCAAGCTCGAAAAAGTGGCGTTCGAGAACAACAAGCTGCACAAGCGCCTGTGCCGCCTGGTGGGCCAGGCCATCGGCGACTTCAACATGATCGAGGACGGCGACAAGGTGATGGTCTGCCTGTCCGGCGGCAAGGACAGCTATGCCCTGCTCGACATCCTGATGACGCTGCGCGAACGCGCACCGATCCACTTCGACATCGTCGCGGTGAACCTCGACCAGAAGCAGCCGAACTTCCCGGCGGAAGTCCTGCCGGCCTACCTCGAGAAGCTGGGTATTCCGTACCACATCGAGAACCAGGATACCTACAGCATCGTCAAGCGCCTGGTCCCGGAAGGCAAGACCACCTGCTCGCTGTGCTCGCGCCTGCGGCGCGGCATCCTCTACCGCGTGGCGGACGAGCTGGGCTGCAACAAGATCGCCCTCGGCCACCACCGCGACGACATCCTCGAGACCTTCTTCCTGAACATGTTCTTCGGCGGGAAGCTGAAAGGCATGCCGGCCAAGCTGGTCTCGGACGACGGCAAGCACATGGTGATCCGCCCGCTGGCCTACGTGAAGGAAGCGGATACCGAGCGCTATGCGCAAGTGAAGGGCTTCCCGATCATCCCGTGCGACCTGTGCGGCTCGCAGGAGAACCTGCAGCGCAAGCAGATCAAGGCGATGCTGCGCGACTGGGAGAAGAAGCATCCGGGGCGCGTGGAGAACGTGTTCTCGTCCCTGAGCACCGTGGTGCCCTCGCACCTGCAGGACCGCAAGCTGTTCGGCTTCGTGGACCTGAAGACGGATGGCGTGCCGAATCCCCTGGGCGATATCGCCTTCGACGAGGAGCCGTGCTCGACGCCGGCCAGCAATACGATTTCGCTGACGCAGCTGTAACGGAACGGGTTTGCGCGGCAAACAAGAGGCAGGGTCATGCTACCCTGCCTTTTTTTCGTCCCGACATCGCCAAAAGAGGATCCCATGAGACTGTCCGCCCGCCTGTTCCGCCACCTGTCCCTTGCCTTCGCCATGCTGGCGCCCGTCGCCGCGGTGGCCGAGCCGAGCGCGATCTACCTGGTGCGCCATGGCGAGAAACAGAGCGAAAGCGGCGACCCGGACCTGACGTCGCAAGGCCGCGCGCGGGCGCTGCACGTCGGCATCCTGCTGCACCGGGCCGGCATCGACCACATCTTCAGCACGCCGACCAGGCGCACGCGCCAGACCGCCGAGCCGCTGGCGCAGCGCACCGGCGTGAGCGTGCAGCTGTACGACCCGCGCAATCCGCAGGCGCTGGTGGACAAGGTGAAGGGATTGACGGGCGCGGTGCTGGTGGTGGGACACTCGAACACGCTGCCGGAACTGGTGCGGCTGTTCGGCGGGACGCCGGGGGCGGACATTCCGGGGAAGGAAATTCCGGAAACCGAGTATGACCGGCTGTATCAGCTGACGCCGGCGGCGAATGGGAAAGTGAATACGGTGCTGTTCACGACGCCGTGAAGGCGGCCGCGCCTCCTTCCCACGCACATCAAGCAACGTCATCCCCGCGCAGGCGGGGATCCAAGTTTGCGCGCGTTACCGACGACTTCAAACGGTGTGGTAGCGCAGGCAACATTGGGTTCCCGCCTGCGCGGGAAGTCGTTTCCGCCAGTGGCGGGAACGACGTGCAAAGGTAGACGGCCAAACGCTGCATCAGCAATACGTCATCCCCGCGAAGGCGGGGATCCAAGTTTGCGCACGTTACCGACGACTTCAAACGGTGTGGAAGCGCATGCAAGATTGGGTTCCCGCCTTCGCGGGAAGTCGTTTCCGCCAGTGGCGGGAACGACGTGCAGAGGGAAGTTGCCAAACGCTGCATCAGCGTTCGGCAACCTTCCTCTTTTTACGGCGCGACGTTGGTGCGCAGCACCGGATACAGCCTGAAACGCTCATCCCACGACGCGTGGCGCATCGCGAAGAACTCCAGGCGGGCATGCGGGTTCTTCGCGAACGCCGGGTCGGTCTCGAGGCGGCGCTTGAACTCCGCGGCCACGGCCGGATCCTTCAGCTGCTCGCGCGCCACGTCCTCGGCCACGTACTCCTCCATGTATTCCTTGCGCTCGTAGGCGTTGTTGAAGAAGCCCCAGGCCAGCAGCGAGTCCGGTGCCTGCGGCTCCAGCATCGCCACCACCAGGCGCGCCTTCGGCTGGTTGACCGGCACGTACAGGGAACCCGGCAGCACGGCGCGCGCTTCCGGCTTCCACGCGCCTTCCACCGTCAGGCGCTGGTGCGATTCGAAGGAGGTGGCGCCGAAGGTCGCCTTGTCGGCGCGGAAGGTCTCGGCATCGACCTTCGGCAGGGCCTTGTCCAGCTTGCGGAAGCCGATGCCGTGCAGCGCCAGTTTTTGCGCCACGATGTCGGCATAGGCGGCCGGCACGATGTAGCCGGCGCGCGGCGCCGTGACCTGCTTGTCGACCACGACCTCCTCGCGCAGCGGCACGCGCCAGACCTGCGGCTTGCTTTCGTCGTAGCGGGTCATCAGCATGCCCGAGATGTCGGACTGGGTGCGGGTGTACTCGTAGCCCTGGAACTCGACCATCTGGGCCTTGTCGGTGGTACGGTAGGTCAGCGCCACCTCGCCGCCGGCCAGCTTCGAGGCGCGCGCGTCGGCGGCGCGGGCGGCGGCCTGCCAGCTGGCGCCGTTCTGCGCGACCTGCTCGAGGATCGAAATGACCGTGTTGTGGGTCACGCGCACGCGGGTCGGATAATCCTTCCACGAGTGGGTCTCGACCAGCAGGGCCATGCGGTTACGCAGCGGGAAGTAGCCGGTCGAGAAGCGCGGGTCCGACACGCTGTCCACGAAGCCCGACATCGGATCGTCGGTCTTGGCGAAGGACATGTAGTAGGACTGCGGCATCGAGCCCTGTTTCGCGATGTCGGCGATGACGTTGCTGCGCAGCGCCAGGCCGGCCTTGCGGAATTCCGGATCGCCCGAGTACACCGGCTCGACCTGGATCGAGACGTCGTGCTGGAACATGGCGCCGTCGGTGACGTGCAGGTCGACGTAGGTCAGCGGGTCCCAGGCGTTGACGAGCTTGAGCATCGCCTGCATTTCCGGGGCATCGGCCTTCACGTAGTCGCGATTCAGGTTGAAGTTCTGCGCCGTGGTGCGCCAGCCCATCTCGACCGGACCGCGCTGGTTCGGACGGTTGTACTTGCCGAAGCGCTCATGGCCATCGACATTGAACACCGGGACGAACACCAGCACCTGCTTGTCCAGCGCGCCCTTGGCCAGCTTGCCGTCCAGGGTTTCGCGCAGGGCCAGGAAACCGGCGTCCTTGCCGTCGATCTCGCCGGCGTGGATGCCGCCCTGGATCAGGGTCACCGGCAGATTGGCCTTCTGCGCCCCCTGCGGGGTGAACACGCCCTTGCCGTTGACGATCAGGGCCAGCATCGGACGGCCTTCCGGGGTGCGGCCGAATTCGATGCACTTGACCTGCTTCGGATACGCCTTCTGGAACGCGCCGCACAGCTTGACGACTTCGTCGTAGCGGCCGGTGGTCTGGAAGCCCGAACGTTCCGAGACCGTGCTCAGGTCGGGCGCGGCGTGCGCGGTATGCGACAGGGGGAAGGCGGCCAGCATGGCCAGGAATACGGCGGAACGGATCATCCTTGAATCTCCGGCAATTGATCAGGTGACAAAGCCGACGATTATAGACCTGTTTTCCCAAATGAAACGGCCCGGGCAGCTGGGCTGGCCGGGCCGCTTTTCATGTGTGCGCTTCAGGATCGCGGCCGGGTGCGGATCGCGATTTCCTTCGTGGGCGAACGCACGATCTCCATCGGCGCCGCGCTCGCCCGGCTGGCCGGCGGGCAGGCGCCGGTCAGG
>DAMCRY010000312.1:0-4934 GCA_032115075.1 Massilia sp. | reverse complement strand
ATCACCGGGCCGCAGGCGCGCGCCGACGGACGGCCGGTGTTCGTGGATTTCACCGCCGCCTGGTGCGTGACCTGCCAGTACAACAAGCGCACCACGCTGGCCGACCCGGCGCTGCTGCGCGACTTCCAGGCGAAGAACGTGGTGCTGCTGCGCGCCGACTGGACCCGGCGCGACGAGACCATCACCCGGGCATTGAAGGAACTCGGACGCAGCGGCGTTCCGGTGTACGCGCTCTACCGCGACGGCGCCACGCAGCCCCTGCTATTGTCGGAACTGCCGAGCGTGGACGAAGTCCGGCAGGCGCTCGCCGCGCCATGACCATCGTCGGAGGAAGCGAACCCGCGCAAGCACACCGGCTGCCCAGCCGCTCGATCAACCCGCTCATCAACCGTTAGCCAACCACCAGGAGGATTTCATGAAGCGCACCATCGCAATCTCGCTGTTTGCCGCCGGCATGACGTTCGGCGGCGCGGCCATGGCCGAGGCCGTTGTCGGCCAGCCGGCGCCGGCCTTCTCCGGCCTCGACACCGCCGGCAAGACGGTCTCGCTGGACCAGTTCAAGGGCAAGTACGTGGTGCTGGAGTGGGTCAACCCCGAGTGCCCCTTCGTCAAGAAGCACTACGATGGCGGCAACATGCCGGGCGTGCAGAAGTACGCCGCCGGCAAGGGCGTGGTCTGGCTGGCGGTGAACACCAGCGCCGACGGCGACCGCGCCGCCAAGGCCGCCGCCGTGGGCGACTGGCTGAAGGCCAAGGGCGCCACCCCGGCCGCCACCATCATGGACACCGGCGGCGCGATCGGCAAGGCCTACGGCGCGCGCACCACCCCGCACATGTACCTGATCGACCCGAGCGGCAAGCTGGTCTACGCCGGCGCAATCGACAGCAAGCCGACCGCCAACCCGGCCGACATCAAGACCGCCACCAACTACGTGGTCCAGGCCATCGACGATTCGCTGGCCGGCAAGCCGCTGGCCCAGGCCGTGACCAAGCCCTACGGCTGCTCGGTCAAGTACGGCTGACGCTGCGCGAACGGAGGCGGCGGGGTTGCCGGCCTGCCGCCCTGCCCGTCCATGCGGCGCGGATAATGTCGGCCCCGGGCCGGCCATGTCCCGCCGGCCGCTGCTATGATGGTCCCCGCAATCCGTCACGAACAGTCACGACAACGAGGGGATTTCCGCATGCGTCACACACCGGTTTCACGCCGCACCATCCTGGCTGCCGCGGCTTTCGCTTCCATGCTGCCGCTGGCTGGCGCACTTGCCGATCCGCCGGCGGCGCCCTTCGCTTCCGACCGCATCAGCGTCGCCACCCGGGGTTCCGGCCCCGACGTGGTCCTGATCCCGGGACTGAACTCCTCGCCGCGCGCCTGGGAATCGACCGTGGCCGCGCTGCCGGGCTACCGCTACCACCTGGTCCAGCTGTCGGGTTTCGCGGGCCAGCCGGCGGGCGGCAACAAGGAAGGGAACGTGGCGGCGCCGGTGGCCGAGGAGATCGCCCGCTATATCCGGGAAGCGGGCTTGAAGCAGCCGGCCGTGATCGGCCACTCGATGGGCGGCACCATGGGCATGATGCTGGCGGCGCGCCATCCGGAATCGCTGTCGAAGCTGATGGTGGTCGACATGTACCCCTACCTGGGCACCTTCTTCGCCGGACCGGGCGCCGCGCCCGAGAAGGTCGCTGCGGTGGCGGACGCGATCGCGGCCGGCAACCTGGCGGCCAGCGCCGAGCAGCGCCGCCAGCGCGCCAACGACACCATCGCCGGCATGGTCGACACCGAGTCGATGCGCGCCGGCGCCATCGACGATTCCATGAACAGCGACGCGGGGGTCAGCACGCGCGCCTTCCGCGAGCTGCTGGTCACCAACCTGATCCCCGAACTGCCGAACATCAGCAAGCCGGTGACGGTGCTGTACGTGCAGCCGAAGACGGTGCCGATTCCCGCCGAGCAGTTCGACTACGTCTACAAGAGCGCCTACGCCCCGGTGAAACAGCTGACCTTGAAGCGCATTCCGGACAGCGCCCACTTCATCATGTGGGACCAGCCGCAGCGCTTCCAGGGGGAAGTGAAGGCCTTCCTGGCCGCGCCCTGAATCCCGTCCTGGACTGCGCGCGGGAAGCCGCGCCGCCTCAGGCGAAGGGCCAGGCGAGGATACGCCTGGCGTGCAGCACGGCGCGCAGCGGAATGTAGCCGAAGCCGAAGGCACACGCCGGCAGGCTCCACGCATCGCCCATGAGGCCCAGCCAGAAGCCGCCGACGGTGGCGGCGGCCGCCAGCACCATCAGCCATACTTCGATGCTGAGGAAAAAAACGGCTGCTTCGCGCCAGGCGCGCCGCACCAGCGCGGCGGCTTCCCTGAATGTCTTGATGTCGTGACCCATGATCGTGTTCGCAAGTTGGCAATGATAGCAATGATAGAAATGAAAGTGCGGCGCCGGAAATGACAATCGCCGGCAGGGCCGGCGATTGTCATGGGTATGAGTGGTGCGGAAAGGCGGCGGCCCATCCGGCTTATGCATCCCGCATTATACCTACGCTGAAATTTTTTGCCTTCCGGATACATCTTGCGCCGCCGAGCCGCGTGCCGCTTTGCGCCGGGTTCAAGGATCGCGGCGACCGCCCGGCACGGACGGTCCCGGTCCGTATCCGCTCAACGGCGCTTGCGGTCCCCGCCGGCGAACACCTCGATCTTCTTGGTCGGCCCCGAGACGATCAGGAGGTCGCCCGGGAGGATGCGGGTCTCGGGCAGCGCGTGCTCGAAGTCTTCGTTGGGGCGCTTGACGCCCACCACCGTCACGCCGTACCGCGAGCGCACGTGCGATTCGGCCAGCGCCTGGTGGTGCGTGAACAGCGGCGCATGGATCTTCGCGATCGCGAAACCGTCCTCGAACTCGATGAAATCCATCATGCGTCCGGTGATCAGGTGCGCCACGCGCGCGCCCATGTCGGCCTCGGGATAGATCACGTGGTGGGCGCCGATGCGCTGGGCGATCGCGCCGTGTTCCTGGCTCATGGCCTTGACCCAGATGTCCTTGATCCCCAGCTCGGTGAGCACCATCAGCGTCATCAGGCTGGCGGCCAGGTCCGAGCCGATCGCCACGATCGCGTGCGAGAAATCTGCCACGCCCAGCTGCAGCATGGTGTTCTCGTTGGTGGAGTCGGCCTGCACCGCGTGGGTCAGGCGGTCGCCCCAGACCTGGACCAGCTCTTCCTTGCGGTCGATGCCCATCACGTCGTGGCCCAGGCGCACCAGCGACTGCGCCACCGAGGTGCCGAAGCGGCCGAGGCCGATGACGACGACGCTGTCGCCCGCCGAGAACGCGTACTGTTCTGTGAAAATTCTACCCAACAATTGGATGCTCCTCCGGATAACGGTATGGCATGCGGCGTTCGCCCAGCACCAGCGAGGCCGCCAGCGTGATGGTGCCCACCCGGCCGACGAACATCAGGACCAGCAGCACCAGCTGCCCGGTAGCCGGCAGCTGCGCCGTGATCCCGGTCGACAGGCCGGTGGTGCTGAAGGCCGAGATGACTTCGAAAATGACCTGGTCGGTCGGAAAATCGGTGAGGCGCAGCAGCACCAGGGTGCCGAGCGCCACCAGCACGCTGCCGAGCACCAGCACCGTGATGGCCTGGCGCTGGGCCGAGGCGCCGACCCGGCGTCCGAAGGCCTCGGTATCGCCGTGTCCCTTGGCCTCGGCCAGCACCAGCAGGAACAGCACGGCAATGGTCGCCACCTTGACGCCGCCCGCCGTGCCCGCGCTGCCGCCGCCGATGAACATCAGGAGGTAATGCAGGGCCCAGGTCTCGTGGGTCAGCGCGCCGATGTCGACCGTGTTGAAGCCCGAGGTCCTGGTCGCGGCCGAGATGAACAGGGCGTTCAGCAGCCTGTCGCCGATGCCGAGCGCGCCCAGCGTGCGCTGGTTGTGCCATTCGAACAGCAGCACCGTGAAGAAGCCGCCGAGCAGCAGGACCAGCGTGCCCGCGAGCGTGAGCTTGGTGTGGAGCGACCAGTGGCGCGGGTCGCGCCAGCGCAGGCGCAGGTCGTGCAGCACCGGGAAACCGATGCCGCCCACGACGAAGCCCAGCATCACCGGCACCAGGATCAGCCCATCCCCGGCATAGCGCACCAGGCTGTCGGCATGGATCGAGAAACCGGCGTTGTTGAAGCTCGAGACCGCATGGAACAGGCCCGACCAGCCGGCCTCGCGCCAGCCCAGGCCATGGCCGAGGTGCAGCCGCAGCGCCAGCGCGGCGGCGATGAGTAGCTGGACCAGCAAGGTCACCACCAGCACGATCCGCGCCACGCTCGAGACGTCGCCCAGGCCCAGCGAGCGCGTCTCGGTCTGGGTCATCAGGCGCGTGCGCAGGCGTGTCGAGCGGTTGACCATCAGGCCGAGCAGGGTCGCGGACGTCATCATGCCGAAGCCGCCCAGCTGGATCAGCAGCATGATGGCCCCCTGCCCGAAGCCGGACCAGTAGCTGCCGGTATCGACCGTGGTCAGGCCGGTCACGCAGACCGCCGACACCGACGTGAAGAAGGCCACCAGCAGCGGCGCCGGCTCGCCCGCGGCGCGCGCCGCGGGCAGCATCAGGAGCAGCGTTCCCGCCAGGATGGCGATCAGGAAGGCCAGGGTCACCGCCCGGGCCGGATGGATGATGGTCTTCATGCGGCGGCGCGCAAACCCGGCGACGGCTGAGGGAGGGAGCGGCGCAGCGGACGGGCGATACGGAAAGTCATTCGGATGGTTGCGGTCATGCCGCGTGGCGGCCCGACCAGCGCGAATCCTGACGTACCGAGCGGCACGGTCACCCTTTCGCGAATTATAACGTCGTCCGTCGACGCCGCATGCCGCGCTGGACGCTGCGGAGCGCCGGTTCCGCCGGCCGCCATCAGCGCGGCGGGCGGGGCGGCAGCTGGATCGCGGCCAGCG
>DAMCRY010000311.1:0-4949 GCA_032115075.1 Massilia sp. | reverse complement strand
AGGCTAGTTATATGAAAAAGCCCACCAGGTGATCCTGGTGGGCTTTTTTGCTTTACAGCGCCGTGTTGGAACAGCCTGCACAGACAAAAAAGCCCGCTCCTGATCGAGCGGGCTTTCGTTCTTGCACGACCAGGAAGCGAAATTCAAAGCCCGGCGCTATCGTTCAGATTCTTTCGCAAGCCGATCAGTTGATCTCGCAGGCTGGCGATCTCTTCCACGGAGCATTTCGTCGCGCACAGAATCTCCGGCATCATCCTGGCCGCTTCCTGACGCAATGCCTGGCCTTGCTCGGTCAAGGTGACGATCACCTGACGCTCGTCGGCTTTCGCTCGCGCTCGTTGCACCAGCCCTTGGGCTTCCATGCGCTTGAGCAGCGGCGTCAGCGTCGCGGAATCGAGAAAAAGCCGTTCGCCGATATCCGATACCGTCAGTTGATCCTGTTCCCACAGCACCATCATCACCAGGTATTGCGGATACGTGAGCCCGAGCTTGGGCAGCAGGCCGCGATACACCCGCATCATTGCCAGGGAAGTCGAATACAAGGCGAAGCACAGCTGGCTGTCGAGTGTGGGCGCGGAGGGGGGAGAAGTCGTGTTCATCGATCCAATATAGATCGCACGCAAGCTAATTGCAAGCGACGCGCTGCTTCGGGTCTTATGCAATTTTAATAATGGCCTTTCAAAACGCATTTCGTCCGCGCGTTTACGCATTTCGTCGCATCCTTACGCTAGCCAACCAGGCTCTGGACTACGATGGTTTGACCAATAATCAGAAAGGGATTGCCATGGACAAACCACCTGCAGCCGCGCCGTTGACGCCAGTGGCGAACAACGAACGCATCCAGTCACTCGACGTCGTCCGTGGATTTGCCCTGATCGGCATCCTGATGATGAACGTCGAGTTCTTCAATCGCGCCATCGCCGATCTCGGTTCCGGCATCCCGGCCAGCACCACCGGCGCCAACCTGTGGATCAGCTACTTCGTCCAGTACTTCGTTACCGGCAAGTTCTGGACCATCTTCTCCCTCCTGTTCGGCATGGGCTTCGCGATCATGCTGACCCGCGCCGAACGTGCGGAGCGCAGCTTCCTGGTGCCCTACATGCGCCGCATCGCCGCACTGGCCGTTTTCGGGGTGCTGCACCACATCTTCCTGTTCGGTGGCGACATCCTGGTCAGCTACGCCGTCAGCGCGGCTGCACTGCTGGTCGTCCTGTATGGCCGCACGAAGTGGATCCTGCTGGCGATGGCCCTGTGCATCGGCGGCGGCTTCATTCCCGGCATGACCTGGCTGTTCGGCATTGCCGGTGGCCTGACCTTCTTCGGCCTGGCCGCCTGGTGGCTCCGCGGCGAGCAGCGCATGAAGCGTTTCGGCAAGCCGCCGGTCCTGGGCTTCATCCTGATGCTCATCGGCGCGATCGCCTTCGCCGCCGGCGTGGCGACCTGGTTCGCACCGAACGTGCCGCTCGAAGGACGGGTCATGATCCCGGCGATCGGCTTCGCCCTGTTCACGCTCGGCTACCTCACCAAGCGCACGCACGCCGACAAAGCGGCGCGTCCGTGGCGCCTTGGCGTCGGCATCTACTGCTTCTCCTTCTTCATGATGACGGTGGCCGGCGCCGCGCAGTACTACTTCCCCCAGAAACCGCCCGTCGCCGCCACCAAGGAGGCGGCCAAGAAGCAGCAGGAACAGGAAGCCGAACGCGCCAAGGCACGCAAGGAGCGCCAGGAGCTGGTGGCGAAGGAAACCGCTGCGCTGAGCAAGGGCAGCTACGCCGAGGTGGTGCGCCTGCGCGCCGAACGTTTCCCGGAACACGCGGCTAACGAAGTCGGTTTCGCCACCATCCTGACCGGCATGTTCCTGCTCGGCAGCTGGTTCGTCCGCGCCGGCATCATGGAGCGCGCCCGGGAGCACCTGCCGCTGTTCCGCAAGCTGGCCCTGTTCGGGATTCCGATCGGCGTGGGCCTGGGCCTGCTCGGCTCGACGATCGCGATGCATCCGATCCCGGGCTCGCGCGGCGCCGACGGCTGGCAGTTCGCCCAGGGCCTGCAGATGCTCGGCAACCTGCCGGCGTCGCTCGGCTACGTCAGCCTGGTCATCCTGATGCTGTACAGCGCATCGCCGCTGAACAAGGTGCGCGTGCTGGCTCCGTTCGGCCGCATGGCGCTCACGAACTACCTCACCCAGTCGCTGATCGCCTCGACCTTCTTCTTCGGATACGGCTTCGGCAACTGGGGCGTGTCGCGGGTCGACCAGATGCTGTTCGTGGCGGTCGTTATCGCCTTCCAGATCGCCTTCAGCCACTTCTGGCTGGCGCGCTTCCGCTACGGTCCGATGGAGTGGCTGTGGCGCGCCGTCACCTACTGGACCATTCCGCCGATGCGGATCGCATCTCCCGCAGCAGCACCCGCAGTGGCGACGCCGGCGTGAGGGGGCTGATCGGACTCGGGGCGGCGCTGCTGTTGGGCGCCGCCCTTCCGGCGATCGGCGCCGGCGCACAGCCGGTCGAGGTAGCCGGCCTCAAGCAACCGGCGCGCATCCTGGTCGACAAATGGGGCGTGCCGCATATCTACGCCGCGAGCCAGGAGGACGCCTTCTTTGTCCAGGGCTTCAATGCCGCGCGCGACCGGCTGTTCCAGATCGACCTGTGGCGTCGCCGCGGCCTCGGCGAACTTGCCTCCATTTTCGGTCCCGCCTATGCGGAGCAGGACCGGGCGGCGCGGCTGTTCCTCTACCGCGGGGCCATGGATCCCGAATGGAAGGCCTACGGCAAGGATGCGCAACAGACCAGCGCGCGCTTTGTCGCCGGCATCAACGCCTATATCGACTACATCGCGCGCAAGCCCGAGCTGCTGCCCTTCGAATTCCGACGCCTGCGCTACATGCCGGCCAAGTGGCGCCCGGAAGACGTGGTGCGTATCCGCAGCCATGGCTTGACACGCAACCTGACCCAGGAACTCGCGCGCGCCCGCGTCGTGTGCCAGGCGGGCCTGGAGGCCGATGCCGTCCGCGCGAAGCTGTCCCCGAGCTGGGCCACGCGGGTGCCGGAAGGGCTCGATCCCTGCCTGCCCGACGATGCACTCGAGGTTTTCCACCTCGGCACAGACAACGTGCGCTTCGACCAGGGCGCGCTGCCAGCGCCGCTGCAGACCGCGCGCGCGACGATGCCGAACGAGGAAACGCTCGAAGGCAGCAACAACTGGGTCATCGCACCGTCGCGCACGGCTACCGGCCGCCCGATCCTGGCCAACGATCCGCACCGCGCCTATGGCGCGCCGTCGCTGCGCTACATCGTGCACCTGAGCGCACCGGGCCTGGACGTCATCGGAGCGGGGGAGCCCGCGCTGCCGGGCGTGTCGATCGGCCATAACGGCAAGGTCGCCTTCGGGCTCACCATCATGAGCATCGACCAGGAAGACCTGTACGTCTACGAACTCAATCCCGCCAATCCGAACCAGTACCGCTACCAGGGCAAGTGGGAAGACTTCCGCATCGTGCGCGAGAAGATCGCCGTACGCGGCGCACCGGCCAGGACGGTCGAGCTGCGCTTCACGCGCCACGGTCCGGTGATCCATCAGGATGCCGGCAAGCGTCGCGCGCTGGCGGTCCGCACGGCCTGGACGGCGCCGGGCATGGCGCCGTACTTCGGCAGCATCGACTACATGAAAGCGCAGGACTTCCCGCAGTTCCGCCGCGCGATGGAGCGCTGGGGCGCGCCCACCGAGAACCAGGTCTACGCCGACACCACCGGGAACATCGGCTGGGTGGCGGGCGGCCTGGCACCGGTGCGGCCGAACTGGGACGGCCTGATGCCGGTGCCGGGCGACGGCCGCTACGAATGGAAGGGTTTCCTCGACGGCGCGAAGCTGCCGTATGCGCTCAATCCGACGAAAGGCTGGTTCGCCTCGGCCAACGAGATGAACCTGCCGGCGGACTTTCCGTACAAGGAGCACAAGCTCGGTTTCGAGTGGCCCGACGATGCGCGCGCGCGGCGCATCGCCGAGGTGCTGTCGAAGACGCCGAAGGCGACCATGGAGGACATGGAGCGGCTGCAGAACGACGTCGTTTCGCTGAACGCGCGCCGGCTCGTGGCTCTGCTCAAGCCCCTGTCGTCGACCGACCGCAACACGCGGTCGGCGCTGCGCCTGCTCGCTTCCTGGGATGGGGAAGAGCGCGCGGCATCCGCCGCGGCCGCGCTCTACGAAGTGTGGTGGTCGCGCCACCTCGGCGATGCCTTCAAGGCTGCGGTGCTGCCGCCAGCCGCGGCGGCGGCGATGGATGCGCCGCATCCGTCGGTGCTGATCGAGTCGCTCGAGAAACCGGCGCAGCGATTCGGAAGCGACGCGCTCCGGAAGCGCAACGAGGTGCTCCTGCGCAGCCTTGGCGCCGCCTGGGCCGAGATGGCATCGATGCAGGGAAGCGACCCGAAGCGCTGGCAGTGGGGCAAGCTGCACTTCAGCTTCTTCGTGCATCCGATGGCGCCGATCCTTGACGACGCCAGCCGTGCCCTGGTAAACGTCGGGCCGCTGCCGCGCGGCGGCGGCGCCTATACGGTCAATGTATCGAGTTACCACCCGAGCAGTTTTTGGCAGGCCCACGGGCCGTCGTTCAGGATGGTGCTCGACGTCGGGAACTGGGACAACTCCCGGGCGATCAACACGCCGGGGCAGTCAGGGGACCCGTCCAGTCCCCATTACCGGGACCTGGCCGGCCGCTGGGCGGAGGGCAAGTACTTCCCGCTGCTGTATTCGCGCGAGGCGGTGCGGAAGGCCGCGAGCCAGGTGATCGAGCTCGTGCCTGCGCAGTAACGACCCGGGACTTGCGGATGGGCGCGCGCTTTGCTATAGTGCGCGTCCGCTTCGGGAACGCCGCAAGGTGGGGCCGAAAAAAGTTAACGTAATCAAGTGGTTACGTTGGCAAGGTCCGCAGAGAAATCTGAGACGAAGCGAAC
>DAMCRY010000310.1:0-4964 GCA_032115075.1 Massilia sp. | reverse complement strand
CCAGTCGCGCGGGGGCGCGGCGGACGCGGCCTGCGCGCCCGCACCGGCGGCGGCGAAGGCCCAGGCGGCGATTCCGATGAGGAGAGCCAGCACGCCGGTCGCCAGCCCGTACAGGGCCGACCACTGCGCGCTGGAGAAGTGCGGGTTGCGCTTCAGGTAGCGCGCATTGTCCAGCGCATACCAGCTCCAGCACAGCAGGGCCCCGGTCGCGCACAGCACCCCGAGCAGGACGTCGGCGGGCGCGCTGGCCGGACCAGCCTGGGCGAAGGTGTCGACGTTGATGCAGGCGATGCCGGCGCCGACCAGCAGCAGCGGCAGGGCGAGGCGGCGCAGCGGCACGGCGCCATGGTCCTTGCGGCCCATCAGCGTCACCAGGACCGGCACCATGCCGACGATCAGCGAGGTCGGGGCCACGCCGGCATGTTTCACGCCCATGGCCAGCAGCATGTAGTAGACGATGTTCCCCGCCAGCGCATGGCGCAGCAGGGCCGCGTAGTCGGCGGGGAGCAGGGTGGCGATCAGGGCTTTCAGGCGTGGCAGCAGCAGGCCGAGGGCCAGGGCGCCGTAGGCGACGTAGCGGCCAACCGCCAGTTCCAGCGGCGAGAAGGCGCCGAGCATCTCCGGCACGACGAACACCATGCCCCACATCGCGCCGGCCAGAAGGCCGCACAGCACACCGATCCACATATTCCGCACCGCAGCAAAAGAGAGGATTCTACCGTGATCCGCGCATGCCTGAGGAGGCAAGGTCGGGAATCGCCGACCTCGCCTCGGGCGACACACGGGATCGAGGCAGCAAGTTCGAATCATAAAAAGTAACTAACCAACATAACAAATAAACACGACAGAAAATACCGACACGCCAACGACTACGATAAAGCCAACAACAAACAAAGAAGCGACCAGGAAAAGGAAAGCAACCAGAGGGGCGAGAGGCGCCGGCCTGGTCGCAACTTTGCAGCCGGCTGGACAATGAACCGGCCTGCGTTTCATCAGGACAGCCCCCGATAATAATTATTTGCTAGTATTAATTCATAAGATTCCAAACAAGCAAGGAGACCGGTTTGTTTTCACCCCTGGCGCGTCTCGCCGGCGCGGCGCTCACGGCACTGCTGTGCGCCCCCATGCCCGCCCTCGCGCAGATCGAAGTCCGCATGTGGACGCTGCTCAGCGGCGGCGACGGCGCGCGCATGTCGGAACTGGTCCAGCGTTTCAATGCCAGCCAGCGCGAAGTGCGCGTGGTCAGCACGACCCTGAAGTGGGGCGAACCCTTCTACACCAAGCTGATCACCTCGTCGGTGGTTGGCGCCGGACCGGACATCGCCACCGTCCACCTGTCGCGCATGACCAATCTCGCCGGCGGCGGCGTGCTGCGCCCGATCGCACCGCGGGAGCTGGCCGAGGCCGGCCTGGACCCGGCCGACTTCTACCCGCGCCAGTGGACCAAGTCCCAGCACGCCGGCCGCACCTATGCGATCCCGCTCGACCTGCACCCGCTGGTCCTGTACTACAACAAGACCCTGGTGGGGCAGGCCGGCCTGCTCGACGAGACCGGGAACCTGAAGCCGATCCAGGGCATCGATGCGCTGACCGAGGCCTTCCGCGCCGTGCGCCAGGCCACCGGCCGCCCCGGCATGACGATGGAGAGCAGCCAGAGCTCGTATGCGATCTGGCGCCTGTGGATCTCGATGCTGGCCCAGCGCAATGCGCCGCTGATCCAGGACGGCCGCTTCGCCTATGGGCCGGCCGGCGTCGATTCGCTGGCGAAGGTGGCCGGCTGGTTCAAGGCCGGCTACGCCCAGCCGGGCCTCGACTATCCGGCCTCGACCAGCCAGTTCATGGGCGGGAATGCCGGCTTCATGATCAACGGCGTGTGGGAGGTGCCGGAGATGGTGCGCGCGACCCGGCGCGGCACCCTCGGCTTCGAGTACGGCATCGTGCCGCTGCCGCGCATGTACGGCAACGACAGCGTCTGGGCCGATTCGCACGCCTTCGCGATTCCCGCCAACGAGGGCCGCCCGATGTCGGCGCGGAAGGCGCGCGCCGTGATGCGCTTCATCGCCTTCGTCAGCAAGAACTCCCTCGGCTGGGCCGAGGGCGGCCACGTGCTGGCCTACCGCCCGGTGGCCGAATCGCCCGCGGCCCGGGCCCTGATGCCGAACCGCCTGTACGCCGACGTGCCGCGCCACGTCATCTACGATCCGGACGCCTGGTACATGGGCGCGGCCGGACCGCTCGAGGCGATGGCTTCGAAGTTCCTGCCCGCGGCGCTGTCCTCGCAGCTGAGCCCGGGCCAGGCCCTGCGCATGTTCGAAACCGAAGCGGCGCGCCTGATCCGCAAGCGCCCGCCGCGCTACTGAAGGGGACGCATGCACGCCAATCGTTCTTCGACCAAACGCGGCGACGGCTTGCCGGCGGCCCTGCTGCTGGCGCCCTTCGCCATCACCTTCGTCCTGTTCTTCTTCCTGCCTGCGCTCGACACCTTCTACATGAGCCTGACGGAGAGCAGCCTGACCCGCACCAATGCCTTCGTCGGCATCGACAACTACGTCACCCTGGTGCAGGATCCCGCGTTCTGGGCCGCGGTCGGCAACACCTTCTATTTCGCCCTGCTCACCGTGGTGCCGCTGACGGTGCTCGGCCTGGTGATGGCGCTGCTGGTGAACCACTTCACGCGCGCCAGCGGCTGGCTGCAGGGCGCCTTCTTCCTGCCCTACGTGCTGCCGATCTCGGTGATGACCCTGATCGCCGACTGGATGCTGCAGCCCTCGTCGGGCGTGGTCAACTACGTGCTCGGCATGCAGCGCGCCTGGTTCGCCGACCTGACCTGGGCCATGCCGATGGTGGCGATCGGCACCATCTGGTGGACGGTCGGCTTCAACATGCTGATGTTCCTGGCCGGCCTGCGCAACATCCCGGCCGAGCTGTACGAGGCCGCAAGCCTGGACGGGGCGCGCGGCTTCACGCTGTTCCGCACCATCACCTGGCCGGCGCTGCGCCCGGTGGCCGGCATGGCCCTGGTGCTGCAGCTGATCGCATCGATGAAGATCTTCGGCCAGACCTACATCATGACCACCGGCGGGCCGTTCAACACCACCCGCGTGACCCTCCACTACATGTACGAAACCGCCTTTACCCAGAGCGACGCCGGCTACGCCGCCGCCATCGCCGTCGCCTTCGTCGCGATCGTGATCGCGCTGTCGCTGGCCCAGGCCGGTTTCGTGCGCTGGCTGGCGCGGAGGGACGCATGAGCACCATGAAGACGGGCAGGGCCGGCCTGGCCTGGACCACCGTCGGCGCCGCCGCCGCGCTGCTGCTGGCCGCCATGTGGGTGGCGCCCCTGCTGTGGGCCATGAGCACGGCGCTGCGCCCCGAGCACGAGACCGTGTCCGCGGTGTTCCACTGGCTGCCCCAGGACTGGACCCTGGAAGCCTTCGCGAAGGTGCTCGCCGCCGGCAACGTCGGCCGCTGGCTGTTCAACAGCGCGCTGGTGGCGCTGCTCGTCACCGTCGTGACGATGGCGCTGTCGCTGATGGCCGCCTATGCATTTTCCCAGCTGCGCTTCCGCGGCCGCACCCTGGTGTTCGCCATTACCATGCTGGCCTTCCTGGTGCCCTTCGAGGCGCTGCTGGTGCCGCTGTTCCGGATGATGAACCAGCTCGGCCTGATCAACAGCTATGCCGGCATCGTGCTGCCGCAGGTGGTCGCGCCGGTGGTGATCTACGTGTTCAAGCAGTTCTTCGACGCGATTCCCGCCGACTTCCGCGAGGCCGCGGTGATGGACGGCGCCGGGCCGCTGCGCATCCTGTGGAGCGTCTACCTGCCGGTCTCGGGCAACATCGTGTGGGCGATGGCCATCGTCACCTTCATCGGCGCCTGGAACAACTTCCTGTGGCCCTTCATCATCGTTACCTCGAACGACATGATGACGATCCCGCTCGGGCTGACCCAGACCTACGACGCCTTCGGCGTGCGCTACGCCCAGCTGATGGCGGCGGCGCTGATCGGGGCGCTGCCGGTGGCGCTGGCCTACGTCGTGTTCCAGCGCCGCGTGACCCACGGCTTCCTGGCCGCCACCGGACTGAAAGGATGAATCGTTTGACCAGCTCGACCAGTTTGACCAGTTTGAATCCAGCGGAGACCCCATGGCATCTGTGCGCCTGACCGGCATCACCAAGCAGTACGAGGGCAACCCCGTCCTCAAGGGCATCGACCTCGACATCGCCGACGGCGAGTTCGTGGTGCTGGTCGGTCCCTCGGGCTGCGGCAAGTCGACCCTGCTGCGCATCGTCGCCGGCCTGGAAGACGTGAGTTCCGGCACCGTCGAGATCGGCGGCACGGTCTGCAACGACGTCGAGCCGGCCAAGCGCGGCATCGCCATGGTGTTCCAGAGCTATGCGCTGTACCCGCACATGACGGTGGCCGAGAACATGGGCTTCGCCCTCAAGCTCGCCGGCCTGCCGCGTCCCGACATCGCCGAGCGGGTCGCACGCGCCGCCGAGATCCTGCAGATCGGGCACCTGCTCGAGCGCCGTCCGAAAGCCCTGTCCGGCGGCCAGCGGCAGCGCGTGGCGATCGGCCGCGCCATCGTGCGCAAGCCCGAGGTCTTCCTGTTCGACGAGCCGCTGTCCAACCTGGACGCCGCGCTGCGCGGACAGACCCGGGTCGAGCTGGCGCGCCTGCACGGCGACCTGAAGGCCACCATGATCTACGTCACCCACGACCAGGTCGAGGCCATGACCCTCGGCCAGAAGATCGTCGTGCTCAACGGCGGCCGCATCGAGCAGGTCGGCACGCCGCTCGACCTCTACGAGCGTCCGGCGAACATCTTCGTGGCGGGCTTCCTCGGCTCGCCGCGCATGAACTTCCTGCCCGGCGCCCTGGCCGGCGAGGAGGGACACGCGGTGCACGTGCGCCTGGCCGGCGGCGCCCAGGTCGACGCCGCCGCCGACGCCTCGCGCGCC
>DAMCRY010000309.1:0-4994 GCA_032115075.1 Massilia sp. | reverse complement strand
GCCATGGTCGCGTACGGCGGCAGGTGCTCGAACACGGCGTCGCCCGGCAGTGCCGGACGGTCCTGCCAAACCTCGTCGAGCAGGTCGACGTCGGTGCGCAAGCGGACGCCTTTTGCGGACAGCGCATCCGCCAGCAGGCGCGCGCCGGCCAGGCCCAGCACGCGCGCGTCCACCGCCACGGTCTGGCCGGCGGACAGGTTCGCGGCCAGCCAGTCCACGTGCAGCTGGCTGGCGGCGCCCGGGATCTTCATCAGCGCGATGTCGGTGCCGGCCAGCTCGGTCTCGGCCTGGGTCCAGTAGCGGCCGTCGGTCCACACACCCGCGAAGCTTGCCGTGGCGATGAAGGTGCCGACCGAACCGGTGAAGCCGGACAGCCATTCGCGCCCCTTCCAGTGGCCGGGCAGGTATTCCGACAGGTGCGGATCGCTCGAGGGCACGATATAGGCGTCGATGCCGGCGCCCGCCATTGCGCTGCGCAGCCGGGCGAGGCGATGGGCAATGGCGGAGTCCGGGGCTTGGTCGATTGCGGGGGTGGACATGGCTGGGTCGTTCAGGTTGTTTTCCAAGCCACGTATGATACGCCGCAATGCCGCGGCGTGGCGCGTCTGCTTATTGCGCTACGACATCATCCGCTACAATGTTCCTTGGACAAACAACATGACCGGCGCAACCGGCACAGGAGACCAGCATGGATTTCGAAGCGGCCAAGGACGTGTGCCGCAGCCTGCCCGGCTGCACCGAGGACACCAAGTGGGACAACGACACCGTCTTTTCGGTCGGCGCCAGGATGTTCGCCGCCACCAACAGGGACGTGCCGGCCCGGGGATTCAGCTTCAAGGTCGACGACGACCGCTTCCTGGAGCTGACCGACCGACCCGGCATCGATCCGGCGCCCTACCTGGCGCGCGCCAAGTGGGTGTACGTGACGCCGGAGGCCCGGCTCGACGACGACGAACTGGCCGCCCTGCTGCGCCGCTCCTGGGAACTGGTGTTCGGCAAGCTCATCCGCAAGCTGCAGCGCGAGATCGCCGGCGCCGACGCGGCCGCCTGATTCCAACAGGAACACCCCTGCTCTCCCGCTGGGCGCATAATCGCCCTGCAATTCCTTCAGACCTGAACAGTAGATGACCATGCAAGACTACCACCACGACCGCGCCCGCGCCCTGCTGGCCAACGCCACCCAGATCGTCACGCCCGAAGAAGTGCAGGCCGCCGTCAAGCGCGTCGCCGACCAGCTCAACACGCGCTTCGGCAATCCCGAAGACAAGGCCTTCCCGCTGGTGCTGGGCGTGATGGGCGGCGCCGTCGTGTTCACCGGGAACCTGCTGCCGCAGCTCGACTTCCCGCTCGAATTCGACTACATCCACGTCAGCCGCTACGGCGACGCCGACCGCGGCGGCCAGATCGTGTGGAAGGTCATCCCGCGCCAGGACGTGACCGGCCGCACCATCGTGGTGGTCGACGACATCCTCGACGAAGGCGAGACCCTGGCCCACGTGAAGCAGCGCCTGCTCGACATGGGCGCGGCCGAAGTCGTCATCGCGGTGTTCGCCGACAAGGACCTCAAGCGCGCCAAGCCGATCAAGGCCGACCTGGTCGGCCTGACCCTGCCGAACGAATTCGTGGTGGGCTTCGGGATGGACGTATATAACTACTGGCGCAACCTGCCGGGGCTGTGGTCGATCAGCCAGGCGGACCTGAGCGCGGCGGAGCCGGAACCGGAATTTCCCGTTCCCGACGCGAAGCGACTCGACTGATTCCTGTAGGGGTGGTCCGGTCCAGTGGACCGGACCACGCTCAGCCGTCCACCCTACGTTTCAGACCAGTCCGAGGCGCGCACGCGCCGCCTCGTATTCGCCTTTCAGGCGCGCCACCATCTCCGCCACCGTCGGCACGTCGTCCATCAGGCCCACGCCCTGCCCGGCGCCCCAGATGTCGCGCCAGGCCTTGGCGCTGCCCGAGCCGAAGCTCATCTTGCTCTTGTCCGATTCCGGCAGGTTGTCCGGATCCAGCCCGGCCGCCACGATCGATTTCTTCAGGTAGTTGCCGTGCACCCCGGTGAACAGGTTGGTGTACACCACGTCGGCCGCGGTCGATTCGACGATCGCGTCGCGGTAGGCGTCGCTCACGTTCGATTCCCTGGTCGCCAGCCAGCGCGAGCCGATGTAGGCGAAGTCCGCGCCCATCGCCTGCGCCGCCAGGATGGCGTCGCCGGTGGCGATCGAGCCGGACAGCGCGATCGGGCCCTTGAAGAACTTGCGCACCTCGCCGACCAGCGCGAACGGCGACAGCGCGCCGGCATGGCCGCCGGCGCCGGCCGCCACCAGGATCAGGCCATCCACGCCCGCTTCCAGCGCCTTTTCGGCGTGGCGGATCGAGACCACGTCGTGCAGCACGATGCCGCCGTAGGCGTGCACGGCGTCCAGCATCTCCTTCGGCGGCGCGCGCAGCGAGGAGATGATGATCGGCACCTGGTGCTTCACGCAGACCTCGACGTCGTGCGCCAGGCGGTCGTTCGAGCCGTGCACGATCTGGTTCACCGCGATCGGGCCGACTTTGGCGTCCGGATTGGCTTCCTGGTACCCGGCCAGTTCGCGCTGCAGGTCGGTGAGCCAGGTGTCGAGCAGCTCGGCCGGGCGGGCGTTCAGGGCCGGGAAGGAACCGACGATGCCGGCCTTGCACTGGGCCGCCACCAGGGCGGGACCGCTGGCGATGAACATCGGCGAGGCGATGACGGGAAGGGTCAGGTCTTGCAGCACGGGTGGCAAGGTCATGGAAGGCTTTCGCTTGTCAGGTTGATCAAGGGGTCTCCGGCCATTATAGCCCCGAAAAAAGAACGATCGTGCTAGATCCTGGCCTCTAAAAATGGTTCTTCACGCGTCCAGCAGGCAGGTGCCCTCGACCCGGGCGGCGCCGGCGCGCACCAGGGCGGCGCCGGCCCATTGCGCCAGCTCTTCCGCGCTTTTGCCCAGCTGGTGGATGCGCACCCGCTCGACCAGCGGGATCGACGCCAGCAGGGCCGGCAAGCCATCGAGCGCCAGCGCGCGCCGCTCCAGCAGCAGGAATTTCAGCAGTACCTTGACCGCGTTTTCCGCATTGCGCACCGGGTCCGCGCTCAGGTAGTCGAGCCGCCCGCGCGCCCGCGCCAATGCGCCCGCCACGTCCTCGAACATCGCGCCATGGCCCGGGATCACCACGCGCGCGTCGAGGCTGGCGATCAGGTCCAGCGTGGCGCCGACCTCCTCGAAGCCCGGTTCGCCCGCCAGCTCCGGGAAGATCACGCCGAAGCCGTTTTCCCACAGGGCGTCGCCCGCGATCAGGATGCCCTCGTCGTCGCAGAACAGCAGCAGCGCATGCGGATCGTGGCCGGGTGCCGCCAGCACCTGCCAGCGCAGCCCGCCCAGCATCGCCGTGTCGCCGGGCGCCAGGGTCGTATCGAAAGTAAAACGCGCGCACTGCTGGCCGGTGGCGCGGTAGCTGAGCGCTTCCTCGTCCCAGGCCGCGACCTTGGGCGCCTCCAGTGCGGGGATCGCGGTGCGGCAGCCGTAGGTCGCCTGCAGCAGCGCGTTGCCGCCGCAGTGGTCGGAGTGCAGGTGGGTGTTGAGCAGGCGCGCGAGCGGGCGGGCGCCGAGGACGCCGCGCACCAGCGCCAGCGTCTGCGCCGCGTGCGTGACGTAGCCGCTGTCGACCAGGGCTGTCTCTCCCGGTCCGGTGAACAGCACATTGTTGGACGACAGCCAGCCGCGCTCGAAGACATGCATGGAAGCAGGCAACCGCACGCTCATCGCAACCTCGCCTCAGCCCCAGTCGATCTCGGCTTCGCGGCGGCGGATCTCGGCCCATACGGCGCGCTTGTAGTCATCGTCCGCCCGGCCCCAGGCGACGATCTCGTCGATCGTGCGCAGGCAGCCTTTGCACAGGCCGGTGTCGGGCGCCATCTGGCACACATTGATGCAGGGCGAAGGGACGGGGGTTTGCTGTTCCGGGTTCATCGGTTTAAAAAAAAGGAAATCACAGGAGCGCCAGGTCGGAGAAATAGGCGCACAGGGCCACCGCCACCATGGCCGCGACGACCACGCGGCTGCCACGGTCCTTCAGCGCATACAGTACCGGATCGTCGTCCATCTCGCCACGCGCGGTCTTGATCCACAGGCGGCCGAGCCAGTAGATCATCAACGCCACCAGGCCCCACAACAGGGCCGGGCTGGCATAGCGTTCCCGGGTCTCGGGCGCATTGATGAAGAGGCCCAGCACCACTACCGCGCACAGGGCCGAGGCCAGGCCCATCGGCCACAGGACCGCCAGGTCGACCACGCGGTAGTCGCGTCCGTGGGCGCTGGCCTGGCCGCGTTCCTGCAGCAGCTGCAGCTCGGAGCAGCGCTTCACCAGCGCCAGGCTGAGGAAGAGGAACAGCGAAAAGGCCAGCAGCCAGGAACTGGTGTGGATGTCGACCGCCACCGATCCGGTGACGATGCGCATCGTGTACAACAGCGACAGCACCAGCACGTCGACCAGCACGCGCTCCTTCAGGAACCAGCTGTAGGCCGTGGTCACGGCCACGTAGGCCAGCAGCATGGCGGCGAAGGCCGGCTTGACCAGGAAGCCCAGCGCCAGGCCCGTCCCCAGCAACAGCAGCGCCGCGGCCACGCCGGAAGCGACCGGCAGGGCGCCGCTGGCGAAGGGACGCAGGCGCTTGCGCGGGTGCTTGCGGTCGTTGCCGAGGTCCCACAGGTCGTTGGCGATGTAGGTGGCCGAGGCCGCGATCGAGAAGCACAGGAAGGCCAGCGCCATGGTGGCGAGGTCGCCCGGCAGGAAGGAGAAGGCGGTCAGCAGCGGCACGAACAGCAGCAGGTTCTTGGCCCACTGGTGCATGCGCAGCGCTTTCCTCCATACCGCCAGGCCAGCAGCGGGGCGGGCGAACTCGCGCTCGACCGGGTGGCGGGCGCGCACGGTGCGCGCCACGGCGTTCGAGGCGCCCACCAGCACCGCGGCTT
>DAMCRY010000308.1:3874-5005 GCA_032115075.1 Massilia sp. | reverse complement strand
GCCAGGCCTGCGCCATGGCCGCCGGCGCGGCGGCCAGTGCGCCGGCGAGGACCGGGCCGGACAGCAGGAAGCGGCGCCGTCCGGGGTGGACGGAATCACCGCGCTCGGTATTGCCTTTGGACGCAAAGTAGACGGGTGGCATGGTGCACTCCCTGGCGACAGATGCTGCTGGACGACCGTTTCACGATAGCTCAGCAGGGGGCGCGCACGAATGGATACTGCACCAAGGTTTGCGCTGGCTCGCTATTCCTGCGCGGTAAGTCGATCAGCCGATGATGTTGAGCAATCCATCGAGCCCGCAGAAATTCAGCGCGACCGATGCCTGCTGGCGCACCACCGGCTTGGCGCGGAAGGCCAGGGACAGGCCGGCGATGCCCATCATGCGCAGGTCGTTGGCGCCGTCGCCCATCACGATGGCGCGGGCGGGCGCGATGCCGAGTTCGGCGCACACCCGCTCGACGGTGCGTTTCTTCTCTTCCGCATCGACGATGCCGCCGAGCACACGTCCGGTCAGCCTGCCGCCGGCCACTTCGAGCACGTTGGCGTGCGTGTAGTCGAGCGCCAGGCGTTCCTTCAGGCGGTCGGTGAAGAAGGTGAAGCCGCCCGACACCAGCAGCGTCTTCAGGCCGGCGGCCCGCACTGCGGCCAGCATCGCCTCGCCACCCGGCGAGATGCGCAGGCGCTCGTCGTAGACGCGCTGCAGGGCGCTCGCGTCCAGCCCCTCGAGCAGGGCCACGCGGCGCGCCAGGCTGGCGGCGAAATCGAGCTCGCCGCGCATCGCCGCCTCGGTGATCTCGGCGACCTGGGGCTTGAGGCCCTGCATGTCGGCGATCTCGTCGATGCATTCGATGGTGATCAGGGTCGAGTCCATGTCCATCGCCACCAGGCCGAAGTCGCCCAGCATGCGGCCCGCTTCGATGAAGCAGGCATCCACCCCGGCCTCGAAGGCTTCGGCATCGATGCGCGCCTTCAGTTCGGGCGAGAAGGCGACTTCCTCGCAGCGCAGCGCATGCGGGCCGAGCGGCGCCGTGCGTGCGGGCCGGGCCAGGCGGGCCAGGCGGTCGAGCGTGTCGGGAGAGGCGTGCGGCCCCTGGAGCACCAGGTTCGTCTTCATGAGGAGAGGTCGTCTAA
>DAMCRY010000308.1:0-3864 GCA_032115075.1 Massilia sp. | reverse complement strand
AGCGCGTGCTCCGAGAGCGCCACCGACCGTGCCGGACGCGCCAGGGCGGCAAGGTCCGTCAACAAGGCCTGCGCGGCGCCAGGCCCCTGCAATACCAGATTCATCGTCATGTTTCTTATGCCAGCAGTTGTTTGATGGTTTGCTTCACCTGCGTCACGCGCGTGGCCAGGTCCGGCATGGCGGCGGTGATGCGCAGCTTGTCCTGGCCGGCCAGCTTGATGTGGCGGTTCTTCTGGATCAGGGTGATGATCCTGATCGGGTCGATCGGCGGCTTTTCCATGAACTGCAGGTTGGCCGCTTCGTCGTGGGCGTCGATCTTGACGATGCCGACCGACTTGGCGGCGATGCGCAGGCGGTGGGTCTCGATCAGCGCCTTGACCGGCTCCGTGAGCTTGCCGAAGCGGTCGATCAGCTCTTCCTGCATGCCGTCGATCTTGTCCTGGCTCTCGCAGTTGGCCAGGCGCTTGTAGATCGACAGGCGCTCGTGCACGTCGCCGCAGTAGTCCGACGGCAGCAGGGCCGGTACGTGCAGGTTGATCTCGGTGGTCGAGGACAGGGGCGCGGCCAGGTCCGGCTCCTTGCCGGCCTTCAGGGCGCGCACCGCCTCGTTGAGCATGTCCGAATACAGCTGGAAGCCGACCTCGAGCATTTCGCCCGACTGGTTCTCGCCCAGCACCTCGCCGGCGCCGCGGATCTCCAGGTCGTGCATGGCGAGGTAGAAGCCGCTGCCCAGTTCTTCCATCGCCTGGATCGCGTCCAGGCGGCGCTGCGCCTGCTTGGTGAGTCCGGAAACGTCACTGACGAGCAGGTAGGCATAGGCCTGGTGGTGCGAGCGGCCCACGCGGCCGCGCAGCTGGTGCAGCTGGGCCAGGCCGAAGCGGTCGGCGCGGTGCATGATGATGGTGTTCGCGGTCGGCACGTCGATGCCGGTCTCGATGATGGTGGTGCACAGCAGGATGTTGAAGCGCTGCTGGACGAAGTCGCGCATCACCTTTTCCAGGTCGCGCTCGTGCATCTGGCCGTGGGCAACGCCGATGCGCGCTTCCGGCAGCAGCTCCTGGAGCATGGCGCGGCGGTTCTCGATGGTCTCGACCTCGTTGTGCAGGAAGTAGATCTGGCCGCCGCGTTTCAGCTCGCGCAGGCAGGCCTCGCGGATCACGGAGCCGTCCTCGCTGCGGACAAACGTCTTGATCGCCAGGCGCTTCTGCGGCGCGGTGGCGATGATCGAGAAGTCGCGCAGGCCTTCCAGCGCCATGCCGAGGGTGCGCGGGATCGGAGTCGCGGTCAGGGTCAGCACGTCGACCTCGGCGCGCAGGGCCTTCAGCGCTTCCTTCTGGCGCACGCCGAAGCGGTGCTCCTCGTCGATGATCACCAGGCCCAGGCGGGTGAACTTCACGTCCGGCGACAGCAGCTTGTGGGTGCCGATCACGATGTCGAGCGTGCCGTCGGCCATGCCCTTGATCGCATTGTTGATCTCCTTGCCGGTGCGGAAGCGCGACAGCTCGGCGATTTTCACCGGCCAGTCGGCAAAGCGGTCGGCGAAGGTCTGGGCGTGCTGCTCGGCCAGCAGGGTGGTCGGGGCCAGGATCGCGACCTGCTTGCCGCCCATGACGGCGATGAAGGCGGCGCGTAGCGCCACCTCGGTCTTGCCGAAGCCGACGTCGCCGCACACCAGTCGGTCCATCGGGCGGCCCGAGGTCATGTCCTTGATGACGTTGTGGATGGCCTCGGCCTGGTCCGGGGTCTCGTCGAAGCCGAAGCTGGCGGCGAAGTTCTCGTAGTCGGTGGCGGAATACTCGAAGGCGTGGCCCTGGCGCGCGGCGCGGCGCGCGTACAGGTTGAGCAGCTCGGCGGCGGTGTCGCGCACCTGCTCGGCGGCCTTTCTCTTGGCCTTGTCCCACTGGCCGGAACCGAGCGCGTGCAGCGGCGCGTCCTCGGGCGAGGTGCCCGAATAGCGCGAGATCACGTGCAGCTGCGAGACCGGCACATAGAGCTTGGTTTCCTTTGCGTACTCCAGGTGCAGGAACTCGGTCTCGCCCTCGCCCAGGTCCATGCTCATCAGGCCCATGTAGCGGCCGATGCCGTGGTTGATGTGCACGACCGGATCGCCGATCTTGAGCTCCGACAGGTCGCGCACCATCGACTCGACCTGACTGGTCGCTTCCTGCTTCTTCTTGCCGGCGCGCCGGCCCGAACCCGCGTACAGCTCGGTCTCGGTGACGATGACGAGGTGACCGGCATTGTCTTCGCGGAGTTCGAAACCGGCCTGCAGCGGCGCCACGCCCAGCACCAGTTTGGCGCTGCCGGCGCGCAATCCCTCGAAGCCCTCGACCGGCGCCAGCTCGAGCCCGTATTCGTGGAAATACTGCTGCAGCGTTTCGCGGCGGCCGGCGGAATCGGCGGCGATCATGACGCGCGTGTCGGTGCGCAGCAGGAAGGCACGCAGGTTGGCCAGCGGGTCGTCCAGGCGGCGGTTGACCGCGATGTCGGGCAGCGGGGCTGACAGCTCGGAGGCCGGCAGGGACGGATCGCGCGCGATGGTCCAGCGCCCGTGCGGCTTGGCGCAGGTGAAGAACTGCTCGGCGCCCAGGAACAGCTCGCGCGGCTCGAGGATCGGACGCTCGCGGTCGCTCTTGAGGAATTTGTGGCGCGACTCGGTGTCGAGCCAGAAGCGCCCGATCGCCGCCTCGATGTCGCCGACCAGGGCCAGCGGCGATTCCTCCGGCAGGTAGTCGAACAGGTTCGCGGTCTCGTCGAAGAACAGCGGCAGGTAGTACTCGATGCCGGCCGAGGCGATGCCGTTGCCGATGTCGCGGTAGATCGGCGAGCGCGAGGGGTCGCCCTCGAAGCGCTCGCGCCAGCGGCCGCGGAAGGCGGTGCGCGCCGCCTCGTCCATCGGGAACTCGCGGCCGGGCAGCAGGCGCACTTCCTTCACCGGATAGAGCGAACGCTGGGTGTCGGCGTCGAAAGTACGGATCGATTCGATCTCGTCGCCGAACAGGTCGAGCCGGTAGGGCAGGGCCGAGCCCATCGGGAACAGGTCGATCAGGCCGCCGCGCACCGAGTATTCGCCCGGCGACATCACCTGCGAAACATGGGTATAACCGGCCAGCGTCAGCTGGGCCTTGAGCTTCGCTTCGTCCAGGCGTTCGCCCTGGCGGAAGAAGAAGGTGTAGGCTGCCAGGAAGGACGGCGGCGCCAGCCGTACCAGCGCCGTGGTCGCCGGGACCACCAGCACGTCGCACTGGCCGTTGCGGATCTCGTGCAGGGTCGCGAGACGTTCGGACACCAGGTCCTGGTGCGGCGAGAAGGCGTCGTAGGGCAGGGTTTCCCAGTCCGGGAGCAGGTGGCAGGAAAGCTTGCCGTCCGCGAACCAGGGGATTTCGTCGAGCAGGCGCTGGCCGTCGCTGGCGTTGGCGACGATAACGGTGAGCATCTGGCCGTTCGCCTTGAGCGCCAGCGCGGCGGTGGCGAGCGCATAGGCATCGGACGAGCCGTGCAGCGCCGGCAGGGCAAAACGGGTTCCTGGCTTGGGGAGGTTTTTCTTGAGATCGAAAGGCATTGAGCGCGCAGTGACGTTCGCAACAGTGGCTGTCCATTATAGACGAATGGCTACCACGACGCCGGGCAGGACGCCTGGCCGCGCGCGGTCCCGCCCTCGGTGCCGTTGGCAGGGAGGTGAGCATGAGAAGTGCAATGAGGCATTTTTCGGATCCGGGCGCCGTCGCCCACTACCACCAGGGGCCGCCGCGCCTGGTGCCAGGCTTCGACGACCTGCACCGCCTGGCGCAGGTGCTGCTGGCCGAGCGCGCCCCGGACGACGCCCGGGTGCTGGTGCTGGGCGCCGGCGGCGGCCTGGAACTG
>DAMCRY010000307.1:0-5036 GCA_032115075.1 Massilia sp. | reverse complement strand
CGCCGCTTCCTCGCCGGAGCCGGCGTGGCCGTCGGCGCCGGCGCCCTGGCGCGCCACCTGCCGCTGAACGTGATCGAACCGGCCCGGGCCGACCAGGCCCCGGACGCCCCGGTCCCCACCGAGGTCAAGCGCACCGTCTGCAGCCACTGTTCGGTGGGCTGCTCGGTCGACGCGGTGGTCGCCAACGGCGTCTGGGTGCGCCAGGAAGCCGCCTTCGATTCCCCGATCAACATGGGCGCGCACTGCGCCAAGGGCGCCTCGGTGCGCGAGCACGGCTTCGGCGAGCACCGCCTGCGCTACCCGATGAAGCTGGTGAACGGCAAGTACCAGCGCATCTCCTGGGACCAGGCCATCAACGAGATCGGCGACCGCCTGCTCGAGCTGCGCCAGAAATCCGGCCCCGACGCGCTGATGGTGATCGGCAGCTCCAAGCACAACAACGAACAGGCCTACCTGCTGCGCAAATGGGTCTCGTTCTGGGGCTCGAACAACTGCGACCACCAGGCGCGCATCTGCCACTCGACCACGGTGGCGGGCGTGGCCCAGACCTTCGGCTACGGCGCGATGACCAACTCCTTCAACGACTTGCACCATAGCAAGGCGGTGATGTTCATCGGCTCCAATCCCGCCGAGGCCCACCCGATCTCGATGCTGCACTTCCTGCACGCCAAGGAGCTGGGCGCGAAGATGATCGTCATCGACCCGCGCTTCACCCGCACCGCGCGCTTCGCCCACCACTACGTGCGGGTGCGGCCCGGCACCGACATCCCGCTGGTCTGGGGCATCCTGTGGCACATCTTCCAGAACGGCTGGGAGGACAAGGAATACATCGCGCAGCGCACCTACGGCATGGACGATGTCCGCAAGGAAGTCGCGAAATGGACGCCGGACAAGGTTTCCGACATCACCGGCGTGCCCGAGGCCTCGGTGAAAATGGCGGCCGAGATGCTGGCCAAGAACCGGCCCTCGTCGGTGGTCTGGTGCATGGGCATCACCCAGCACCACGTCGGCACCGCCAACGTGCGCGCGCTCTCGATCCTGCAGCTGGCGCTGGGCAATATCGGCATCCCGGGCGGCGGCGCCAACATCTACCGCGGCCACGACAACGTGCAGGGCGCGACCGACGTCGGCCCCAACGGCGACTCGCTGCCCGGCTACTACGGCCTGGCCGAGGGCGCGTGGAAGCACTTCGCCAACGTCTGGGGCGTCGACTACGAATGGATCAAGTCGCGCTTCGGCTCCAAGGAGCTGATGGAAAAGCCCGGCATCACGGTCTCGCGCTGGTTCGACGCGGTCAACGAAGAGAACCAGTACATCGACCAGCCGAGCAAGCTGCGCGCCGTGTTCTACTGGGGCCACGCTCCCAACAGCCAGACCCGCCTGCCCGACATGAAGGCGGCGATGCAGAAGCTCGACATGCTGGTGGTCATCGACCCCTATCCGAGCATGACGGCGGCGATGCACGGCCGCACCGACGGCGTCTACCTGCTACCGGCCGCGTCGCAGTTCGAGACCCAGGGCTCGTGCACGGCCTCGAACCGCAGCATCCAGTGGCGCGAGCGCGTCATCATGCCGCTGTTCGAGTGCAAGACCGACCACGAGATCATGTACCTGTTCGCCAAGAAGTTCGGCTTCCACGAGGAACTGTGCAAGAACATCAAGGTCGTGCACAACGAGCCGGTGGTCGAGGACATCCTGCGCGAGATCAACCGCTCCTGCTGGACCATCGGCTACACGGGCTGCTCGCCGGAACGCCTCAAGCTCCACATGGAGAACAAGCACACCTTCAACCCGACCACGCTGCGCGCCGACGACGGCCCCTGCAAGGGCGACTACTACGGCCTGCCGTGGCCGTGCTGGGGCACGCCGGAACTGAAGCACCCGGGCACGCCGATCCTGTACGACCTGAACAAGTCGATCGCCGAGGGCGGGCTGCCGTTCCGCGCCAACTGGGGCGTCGAGCACAACGGAGTATCGCTGCTGGCGGCGGACGGCTCGACCAACAAGGACAGCCAGCTCGACACCGGCTACCCGGAATTCGACCACGTGTTCCTGAAGAAGCTGGGCTGGTGGGCCGAGCTCACGCCGCAGGAGCAGGCCATGGCCGAAGGCAAGAACTGGAAGACCGACCTGTCCGGCGGCATCATCCGGGTCTGCATCGCCCACGGCGTCGCGCCCTACGGCAATGCGCGGGCGCGCTGCAACGTCTGGAACTTCCCGGACCCGGTGCCGACCCACCGCGAGCCGCTGGCCTCGCCGCGCCGCGACCTGGTCGCCAAGTACCCGACCTACGACGACAAGGCCAATTTCTGGCGCCTGCCGACCCTGTACAAGTCGGTGCAGGACGTCGACTATTCGAAGGACTTCCCGCTGATCATGACCTCGGGCCGCCTGGTCGAGTACGAGGGCGGCGGCGAGGAAACCCGCTCGAACCCGTGGCTGGCCGAACTGCAGCAGAACATGTTCGTCGAGATCAATCCGCGCGACGCCGCGCAGATGGGCGCCAGGATCGGCGACTACGTCTGGGTCGAGACCCCGACCGGCGCGCGCATCAAGGTGATGGCGATGGTCACCGAACGGGTGCCGATCGGCCTGGTCTGGATGCCGTTCCACTTCGGTGGCTGGTGGATGGGCGAGGACCTCGAGCGGCACTACCCCGAGGGCGGGGCGCCGACCGTGCGCGGCGAAGCCGTCAACACGGCCTGGACCTACGGCTACGACGCCGTGACGATGATGCAGGAAACCAAGGTGTCGCTGTGCCGCGTGGTACGCGCATGACGATCAGGAAATCGCAGAGGAGGGTGGCATGGCCGCGAGGATGAAATTTATTTGCGATACGGAGCGCTGCATCGACTGCAACGGCTGCGTAACCGCGTGCAAGAACGAACACGAGCTGGCCTGGGGCATCAACCGGCGCCGGGTGGTGACGATCAACGACGGCATCCCGGGCGAGCGCTCGGTGTCGGTGGCGTGCATGCACTGCACCGACGCCCCCTGCCTGGCGGTATGCCCGACCAACTGCATCTACCACACCGAGGACGGCATCGTCCTGCACAGCAAGGACCAGTGCATCGGCTGCGGCTACTGCTACTACGCCTGTCCCTTCGGCGCGCCGCAGTTCCCGGAGACCGGCATGTTCAACCACCGCGGCAAGATGGACAAGTGCACCTTCTGCGCCGGCGGCCCGGAACCGGACACCTCCGAAGCCGAGTTCAAGAAGTACGGCCGCAACCGCATCGCCGAAGGCAAGCTGCCGGCCTGCGCCGAGATGTGCGGCACCAAGGCGCTGCTGGGCGGCGAGGCCAACCAGATCGCCGACATCTACCGCCAGCGCGTCGAGACCCGCGGCTATGGTCCCGAGCTGTGGGGCTGGAAGATCGCCTATGGCCGTCCGAAACGCGGCGGAGAGATCAAGGCCAAGGGCGACCTGCCGCGCACCAACCAGATCGTGGGCGATTCGCAGAACGATCCGGGGAGGTTCCCGCAATGAAGAATCCGAAAAAAGCACGCTGGTGCCTGCTGGCGCTGCCCCTGCTGCTGGCCGGCTGCCTCGAGGTCGACCAGCATCCGGAATGGCTGCGCGGCGAATACGCCGGCAAGACCGACAACCGGCACTTCCAGACCCGCTTCCACAACGACCGCCTGGCCTGGTCGGCCACGATCCAGAACCGCGGCATGAAGCAGAACGAGTACAACAGGGCCAATCCATAAGAGGAGCTCATGATGCACATCCCTTCTTTGCGCGCCCGTCCTCCGGCCCTGCCTCTGCGTCTGCCTCTGCGTCTGCTGCTCGGCCTGGCCTTCGCCCTGCTGACGCTGCTCCTGCTGGAGCCGGCCCAGGCCGGCGTGCCCAACAAGGAGGCCAAGCCGGCCTACGCCGAGGAGCAGACCATGCTCCAGATCGAAGGCGACTCGGTGGTGCCCGAGCCCTCGCTGACCAACCCGTCCTCGGGGCGCGTGCACATGGACCGCCACTACCTGGGCCAGTACGGGGCCACCGAGGCGAACGTCATCGTCCAGCGCGGCGGCAATACCTGGCGCCACCTGCGCAACGGACCGCTCGCCACCATCGCCGGCTTCATCCTGCTGGGCGTGCCGCTCCTGATCTTCGTGTTCTACAAGGCGGTCGGCGCGGCGAAGGAGGTGCCGCCGTCCGGGCGCCGCATCAAGCGCTTCACCGCCTGGGAGCGCCACGTGCACTGGGCCACCGCCTACAGCTTCATCGCCCTGGCCATCACCGGCATCATCATCATGTACGGCAAGAAGATCATGCTGCCCTGGATGGGCCACGACCTGTTCTCCTGGTTCGCGATCATCTCGAAATACCTGCACAACTTCGTCGGGCCGCTGTTCATCGTGTGCTCGGTGCTGATGTTCATTACCTTCCTGCGCCGTAATTTCTTCAACCGCAACGACTGGCAGTGGGTGAAGCAGGGTGGCGGACTGGTCTCGCACAAGCACGTGCCGGCCGGCTTCTTCAATGCCGGCGAGAAGGCCTGGTTCTGGCTGGGCGTGACCCTGCTGGGCATCCTGATGTCGGTCACCGGCCTGGTGCTGGACTTCGTCACCTTCGGCCAGACCCGCTACGTGCTGCAGGTGGCCAACTTCCTGCACGCGGCCGGCGCCGCCTGCTACATCGCCGCCGCCATGGGCCACATCTACATCGGCACCTGGGGAACCCCGGGCGCCTACCAGGCGATGCGCGAAGGCACCGTCGACGAAGCCTGGGCCCAGGCCCACCACGCGATCTGGTACGAACAGGTCCAGAACGGCACCGCGACCGATCCGGCCCACCGCCGCCATCCGGACGCGCCGGCGCGCCCGACCCCGCGCCCGGGACCGGCACATTGAGGAAGACCATGAAAGCATCGACCATCCTGATCCACGGCGCCGTCGCCGCGCTGGCTGTGCTGGCGAGCGGCTGCGACCGCGGGCGCAACCCCAGCGTCGGCGGCATCGAGCAGACCAAGTATCCGGGGCAGGTCACGGCCGGCGGCGCCACCAGCGGCGCCAACATCGCCCGCACCGCCAAGCCG
>DAMCRY010000306.1:4837-5082 GCA_032115075.1 Massilia sp. | reverse complement strand
CAGGCTGCTCCGCCACCCGGCCGCCGCCCCGCGTGGGTCTCGGAAGCCCTGGTCGACCTGTACGGCGCCCGCGTCGGCGCGCCGATCGCGCTGCCGCTCGGCGGCGGCCAGGCGGAATTCTTCGTCGCCGGGGTCTGGCGCGACTATGCGAACCAGGCCGGCTCGGTGGTGATCCGTTTGTCGGACTACCGGTTGCTCACCGGCGAGGCGGAAGTGACCGACGCCGCCCTGTACGCGGCGCGCGG
>DAMCRY010000306.1:0-4827 GCA_032115075.1 Massilia sp. | reverse complement strand
GCGGCGCCGATGCCGAACGGCTCGAGGAAGCCGTGCGCGCCCTGCCCTTCGGCGCCGCGCTCACGACGATGTCGGCCGGCGACATCCGCGCCGCCAGCCTCAGGATCTTCGACCGCAGCTTCGCCGTCACCTACCTGCTGGAGGCGATCGCCATCGCCATCGGGCTGTCCGGCGTGGCCGCCAGCTTCTCGGCGCAGACGCTGGCGCGCGCCAGGGAGTTCGGCATGCTGCGCCACGTCGGCGTCACCCGCGGCCAGGTGCTGCAGATCCTCGCCTTCGAGGGCGGCATGCTGACCCTGCTGGGCGTGGCCTGCGGTTTCGCCCTGGGGCTGGTCATCAGCCTGATCCTGGTTTATGTTGTGAACCCCCAGTCCTTCCACTGGACGATGCAGCTGCACCTGCCGTGGAGCCTGCTGGGGAGCGTGGCCACGGTGCTGGTCGGCGCCTCGGTGGCGACCGCGCTGGTGTCGGGACGCTATGCGCTGTCGGGCGGTCCGGTACGCGCGGTGAGGGAGGATTGGTGAATTGGTGAATATGCGTCGTGTGCTGTTGGTCCTGGTGTTCCTGCTGTGCGGATCGGCGCTGGCCGATCCGCCCGAGTTCGCGCCGGTGCGTCCGGGCACCACGCTGTCCTTCCCGCGCGACTTCGGCGCCCACCCGGAATTCCGCACCGAGTGGTGGTACGTCACCGGCTGGGTCGAGACCCCGGACCGCAAGCCCCTCGGCTTCCAGGTGACGTTCTTTCGCAGCCGCACCGAGCACGATCCGCGCAACCCCAGCGCGTTCGCGCCGCGCCAGCTGGTGATCGGCCACGCGGCCCTGTCCGACCCCGAGGTCGGTCGCCTGGTGCACGACCAGCGCAGCGCGCGCGAAGGCTTCGGCCTGGCCTGGGCGCGCACCGGCAACACCGACCTGAAGCTCGACGACTGGCGCATGGTGCGGGAAGCCTCCGGCACCTACCGCGTCACGGTCCGCTCCAGCGAACTGACGCTGGAGCTGCGCCTGCAGCCGTCCCAGGCGGTGCTGGTGCAGGGCGAAGGCGGCTACTCGCGCAAGGGCGCCAGCCCGCAGCACGCCAGCCACTACTACAGCGAACCGCAGCTGAAGGTCAGCGGCAGCGTCGGCCGCTCGGGCAGCGCGCCGGTGGCGGTGACGGGCAGCGCCTGGCTCGACCACGAATGGTCGAGCGAAGCCCTGCAGCCGGAAGCCAGCGGCTGGGACTGGATCGGCGTGAACCTCGACGACGGCGGCGCGCTGATGGCTTTCCAGATCCGCAAGGAGGGAGGTGGTAAACTATGGGCGCACGCCACCCATCGCGATCCGGCGGGCAAGGTGACCCGCTTCGCGCCCGACCAGGTGAACTTCACCCCGAGCGCGCACTGGAAGTCGCCGCGCACCGGCGCCGTGTACCCGGTGGCCTTCGAGGTCGCCACCGGCCCCTTGCGCTGGCTGGTCCAACCCCTGCAGCAGGACCAGGAACTCGATTCGCGCCGCTCGACCGGCGCGGTGTACTGGGAAGGCGCGGTGACGGTGACGCGCGACGGGCGCCGCCTGGGCCGCGGCTACCTCGAGATGACGGGCTATGTGCGCCCGATGAAGTTGTAAGCAGAACAGAGAAGCACCGACGAAAAGAACAGCAAGAGACGATGACCACCCGCTCCACCGGCACCCCCGACACCGACACCTCCCGCAAGGGCAGCCTTGCCGCCCTCAAGGGCCTGCTGCCGTTCCTGCGTCCCTACCGCCGCCAGTTCGTCCTGGCCGGCATCGCGCTGCTGTTCGCGGCCGGCGCGACGCTCGCCATCCCGGCCGCCTTCAAGCAGATGATCGACCATGGCTTCGGCGCCGCGGGAAGCCAGGATATCCAGCACGTCGACGCCGTGTTCCTGGCCCTGTTCGGCGTCGCCGCCGTGCTGGCCGTGGCCACCGCGGCGCGCTTCTACATGGTGTCCTGGCTGGGCGAGCGCGTGGTCGCCGACGTGCGCGCCGCCGTCTACCGCCACGTGGTGCACCAGAGCCCCGAGTTCTTCGAGAGCACGCGTACCGGCGAGGTGCTGTCGCGCCTGACCACCGACACGACGCTGATCCAGACCGTGGTCGGCACCAGTATCTCGCTGGCCCTGCGCAACACCCTGCTGTTCGCGGGCGGCCTGGTGATGCTGTTCGTGACCAGTCCCAAGCTGACCGCCATCATCCTGGGCCTGCTGGTGCTGGTGGTGCTGCCGATCGTGCTGTTCGGGCGCCGTGTGCGCAAGCTCTCGCGCGACTCGCAGGACCGCATCGCCGACGCCTCCGCGCTGGCCGGCGAGATCCTCAACGCGATGCCGACGGTGCAGTCCTTCACCCACGAAGAAATCGAGGCCGGCCGCTTCTCGGCCTCGGTCGACGGCGCCTTCCAGACCGCGATCCGGCGCATCCGCGCGCGCGCGACCCTGACCATGCTGGCCATCGTGCTGGTGTTCGGCGCCATCGTGTTCGTGCTCTGGCTGGGCGCGCACGCGGTGCTGGCCGGGACCATGACCGGCGGCGACCTCGGCCAGTTCATCCTGTACGCCTCGATCGTGGCCGGTTCGGTCGGCGCCCTGTCGGAAGTGATGGGCGAAGCCCAGCGCGCCGCCGGCGCCACCGAGCGCCTGCTGGAACTGCTGGCGGCCCGCTCCGACATCCAGGACCCGGCGCACCCGCGGCCGCTGCCGCCGCGCGTCGAGAACGGCGCCCGCGTGACCCTCGACGACGTCAGCTTCAGCTACCCCTCGCGCCTGGAGACGGCCGCGCTGTCGCACCTCAAGCTCGACATCCGCGCGGGCGAAACCGTGGCCCTGGTCGGCCCCTCGGGCGCCGGCAAGACCACCCTGTTCCAGCTGCTGCTGCGCTTCTACGACCCGCAGGCGGGCAGCATCCGCCTGGACGGCGTGGACATCCGCGACCTGGCCCTGCACACCCTGCGCGGCGCGATCGGCATCGTCCCGCAGGACACCATCATCTTCTCGACCAGCGCGCTCGAGAACATCCGCTACGGCCGGCCCGAAGCCAGCGACGAAGAGGTGTTCCAGGCCGCGAAGATGGCGGCCGCCCACGAATTCATCGAGCGCCTGCCGCAGGGCTACGGCTCCTACCTCGGCGAGCGCGGCGTGCGCCTCTCGGGCGGCCAGCGCCAGCGCATCGCGATCGCGCGCGCCCTGCTGAAGAACCCGCCGCTACTGCTGCTCGACGAGGCCACCAGCGCGCTCGATGCCGAGTCCGAGCGCCTGGTGCAGCGCGCGCTGGAGGCGGCGATGGTCGGCCGCACCACCATCATCATCGCGCACCGCCTGGCGACCGTGCAGCGCGCCGACCGCATCGTCGTGCTCGACGAAGGGCGGGTGGTCGAAGCCGGCACCCATGCAGAACTGGTCGCGCACGGCGGCGTGTACGCCAACCTGGCCGCGCTGCAGTTCCAGGCGCACACGCCGGTGGAAAGCCGGGAAGCATAGGTCGCGGCCCGAAACCCGGCTTCGTACAGGTGCGCCTGGGCGGCGCCATGCCCATAACTCTTTGTTATTTCATAAGTTTGCGCAGGAATGGGCAAGACCGGCTTGACGGTTTGTCACGATTGTTGTTCCCCTGCCGCGTCGGTACGGGTTTTTGACAGCAAATTATTGCGGCAAGGAAACTCGACGCTTAAGATGCGGATGACTTCAATGTTCCGTCCTCATCCATGTCCGCCCACTCTTATCATCCCGCCAACTGGAACGTCGGCACCCGCATCAGCGTCATCACCTTCGTCCTGGCGGCGGCGATCATCGCCGCGCTGGTGGCCCTGATCACGCTTTCCACTTCGTCGGTGCTGGAGGTGCGCGCCACCGACGCCGTCGCCAACGAACTGCGCAGCGTGTCCAACACCGTCGAGATGTTCGACAAGAGCGTCAGCAGCTCGGCGAAAAGCTTCGGCCGCATCTTCCACAACACCCTGCCCGGCGCCTTCGCGCTCGACCCCGCCACGCCGGTCGACATCGACGGACGCGCCACCCCGACCCTGAGCCTGGACGGCAAGCCCCTCAACCTCGACTTCACGGCGCCCGACCACTTCACCGCGCAGACCGGCGGCAACGCGACCATCTTCGCCGTCGACGGCGACGACTTCGTGCGCGTCACCACTTCGGTGAAGAAGGAGAACGGCGCGCGCGCGGTCGGCACCCTGCTCGACCGCGCCAGTCCGGCCTACGCCGCGCTGCGCGAGGGCCGCAGCTACATCGGCCTGGTCACCCTGTTCGGCAAGCAGTACATCACCCAGTACCAGCCGGTGCGCGACGCTGGCGGCAAGGTCGTGGCGGTGCTCTACGTCGGCGTCGACATCACCGAGGACATGCGGATCCTGAAGGACCGCATCCGCGCGATCAAGGTCGGCGACACCGGCTACTTCTTCGTGCTGAACGCCGCGCCGGGCAAGGCCTACGGCGAGCTGCTGGTGCACCCGTCCCAGGAAGGGACCAAGCTGCTCGAAGCGAAGGACGCCAGCGGCCGCGCCTTCATCAGGGAGATGCTGGACAAGAAACAGGGCAGCATCGTCTACGACTGGCAGAACCCCGGCGAAGCGCCGGCGCGCGAGAAATTCGTCGTGTACGCCGAGGTCAAGGGCTGGAACTGGATCATCGCCGGCGGCACCTACCGCGACGAGATCACCGCCGCCGCGACCGCGCTGCGCAACCGTTTCATCGGATTCGGCCTGGCCGGGCTCGCGGTGCTGGCGGCGGTGCTGTACTGGGTGGTGCGCGCCAGCGTCTCGCGTCCGCTGGCCGAGGTGCGCGACGTGGCGCGCCGCATCGCCGAGGGCGACCTCACGGCGCA
>DAMCRY010000305.1:0-5083 GCA_032115075.1 Massilia sp. | reverse complement strand
CCGCCGATCACGACCGCGTGCCCGCGCCCCCGCGCCACCGCCAGCATGGCGTCGACGTCGTCGAGGTCGCGAAAGCCCACCACGCCCCGCAGTTGCGCGCCCGGCACCGGCACGATGAAGGGGCTGGAGCCAGTAGCCAGCAGCAGGCGGTCGTAGCCGGCTTCCAGGCCGGACTGGGCGCGCACCACGCGGCGGCGGCGGTCGATCGCCACCACCGGGTCGCCGGCGTGCAGCGTGATGCCGTGCTCCTCGTACCAGGCGCGCGGATGCAGGACGATCTCGTCGGGCTGTTTTTCCCCGGCCAGCACGGGCGAGAGCAGGATGCGGTTGTAGTTCACCCGGGGCTCGGCGCCGAACACGGTGATGTCGAATCGATCCGGGTCGAGCCCGAGCAGCTCTTCGACGGTGCGCATGCCGGCCATGCCGTTGCCGACCACGACCAGCTTCCGCCTTTGCTCCGGGTTCAGGGTGCGATCCATACCTTGCCCCCTTCCACACGGGCCGGATAGCTGGCCACCGAATGCTCGGGCGCTTCCAGGCACTCGCCGCTGTGCAGGTCGAAATGCTGCTTGTAGATGGGAGACGCGACGACGATGCGCTCCCCGATGCTGCCGACCAACCCGCGCGAGAGCACGGCGGCTTGCGCGTTCGGGTCGTAGTTGTCGATGGCGAAGACGCGCGGCGCTTCGGCGCCGACGCGGAACACGGCCACCTGGCGGCCGTCCAGCAGCGCGCAGACGCCGGTGTCGGGAACGATCTCGTCCAGAAGACAGACGGCGGTCCAGTTCTGCAGTTGCAAATCCCTGTGCATGGCAATCCTCCTTGGTTCAGGCCGCGCTGGCGGCGATCGGGATGACGCGGCCGCGCCGCTCCTCGGGGCTGGCCGGGCGGATCTGGCCGCGTTCCGGCACGAACACGACGTTGCCGTCGGGCGCCTCGCTGTTGACGAAGTGGCGGAAACGGCGCCGCACTTCCGGATTGGCGACGGCTTCCTTCCATTCGCAGGCATAGGTGTCGACCACGTGCCGCATCTGCGCCTCCAGTTCGGCCGCGATGCCCAGGCTGTCCTCGACCACCACCGCCTTCAGGTAGTCCAGGCCGCCCTCGAGGTTCTCGCGCCACACGCTGGTGCGCTGCAGACGGCCGGCGGTGCGCACGTAGAACATCAGGAAGCGGTCGACCAGTTGCACGACCGCCGCCTCGTCCAGGTTCGAGGCGATCAGCTCCGCATGGCGCGGCTTCATGCCGCCGTTGCCGCAGACGTAGAGGTTCCAGCCCTTGTCGGTGGCGATCAGGCCGACGTCCTTGCCCTGCGCCTCGGCGCATTCACGGGTGCAGCCGGAGACGCCGAACTTGATTTTGTGCGGCGCGCGCAGGCCCTTGTAGCGGTTCTCCAGCGCGATCGCGAAGCCGACGCTGTCGCCCACGCCGTAGCGGCACCAGGTCGAGCCGACGCAGGACTTCACCGTGCGCAGCGACTTGCCGTAGGCGTGGCCCGACTCGAAACCGGCGGCGATCAGCTCTTCCCAGATCAGCGGCAGCTGCTCCACGCGCGCGCCGAACAGGTCGACGCGCTGGCCGCCCGTGATCTTGGTGTACAGGCCGTACTTCTTGGCCACCTGCCCGACGGCGATCAGGCCGTCGGCCGTGACTTCGCCGCCCGGCATGCGCGGCACCACGGAGTACGTCCCGTCCTTCTGGATGTTGCCGAGGAAGTAATCGTTCGAGTCCTGCAGGCTGGCATGCTCGGGCTTGAGCACGAAGTCGTTCCAACTGGATGCCAGGATGTTCGCCGCGACCGGCTTGCAGACCTCGCAGCCCAGGCCCTTGCCGTGGCGCGCCAGCAGTTCGCCGAAGCTGCGGATGCCTTCCACGCGCACGATGTGGTAGAGCTCCTGGCGCGAGCAGGCGAAGTGCTCGCACAGGTGGTCGTTCACGGCCACACCCAGGCGCGCCAGCTCGGCATTCATCACCTGGGTCATCAGCGGCACGCAGCCGCCGCAGGCGGTGCCGGCCTTGGTACAGCTCTTCAGAGCGCCGACCGATGCCGCGCCGCCGGCCACCGCCTCGCACAGCGCGCCTTTCGAGACGTCGTTGCAGGAGCAGATCTGGGCGCCCGGCGGGAGCGCATCGACGCCCAGCGCCGGGCGCGCGGCGCCGTTCGTCTCCGGCAGGATCAGCGTTTCGGGCGCGGCGGGCAGCGCGATCCGGTTCAGCATCATCTGCAGCAGCTGGCCGTAGGGCGCGGCGTCGCCCACCAGCACGGCGCCCACCAGGTAGGTGCCGCAATCGGAGGTCACGATCTTGCGGTAGAGCCCCTTGCGCTCGTCGAGGAACTGGTAGCTGCGGCAGCCGCTGCTTGCACCGTGCGCATCGCCGATGCTGGCCACGTCCACGCCCATGAGTTTCAGCTTGGTGCTCATGTCCGCGCCGGCGAAGCGCCCCTCGGCGCCCAGCAGGTGTCTTGCCGCCGTGCGCGCCATGTCGTAGCCGGGCGCCACCAGGCCGAAGGTCTGGCCGGACCAGGATGCGCACTCCCCGATGGCGTAGATGTGCGGGTCCGAGCTCAGGCAGTGGTCGTCGATGGCGATGCCGCCGCGCTGGCCGAGCGCGAGGCCGCTGGCGCGCGCCAGCTCGTCGCGCGGGCGGATGCCGGCCGAGAACACGATCATGTCGGTCTCCAGGTGGCTGCCGTCGGCGAACTGCATGCGGTGGGTCGACTCCTCGCCATCGACGATGTCCAGCGTGTTCTTGCCGGTATGGACGCCGACGCCCAGCTCCTCGATGCGGGTGCGCAGCACGCGCGCGCCGGGATCGTCGACCTGCACCGCCATCAGGCGCGGCGCGAACTCGACGACGTGGGTCTGCAGGCCGAGGTCGCGCAAGGCCTTGGCGCATTCGAGCCCGAGCAGGCCGCCGCCGACCACGACGCCGGTGCGCGAGCGCCGCCCGCACTCCGCCATCGCTTCCAGGTCTTCGATGGTGCGGTAGACGAAGCAATCCTTGCGGTCCGCGCCCGGGACTGGCGGCACGAAGGGAGTCGAACCGGTCGCCAGCACCAGCCTGTCGTAGGCGAGCGTCTCGCCGTCGGCAAGCGTGACGGTGCGCGCCGCGCGGTCGATGCCGCTCACGCGGGCATCGAGGCGCAGGACCGTATCCGCGCGCGCGAAGAAGCCCGGCGCCACCAGGGACAGGTCCTGCGCCGTCTTCCCGGTAAAGAACCCGGACAGGTGCACGCGGTCGTAGGCCGGATGCGGCTCCTCGCCCAGGATGGTGACGCGCAGGCCCGGCGCAGCAGCCGCCAGCAGGGTTTCGACGAATTTGTGGCCCACCATGCCGTGGCCGACGACGACGATATGCATTGTTGACTCCTTCATGCTGCGGAAGCGACCGGCGCGGCCGAGGCGGCGCCGACGGTGAAACGGGCGGCGATGGCGCACAGGCTCGAGACCAGCACCAGCACGCTCAGGATGGTCAGGGTCTGGGCGATGTCGCCGGTGCCCTTCATCAGGAAGCCGGCCAGCACCGCGCCGACGTTGCCGCCGGCGCCGACGATGCCGGCCACGCCGCCCAGCGCCCTGGGCGCCACGAAGGGCACCAGCGCATAGGTGGCGCCGCAGGCCATGTGGGTGAACAGGCCGAAGCACAGCATGGCGATCACGGCGTAGACGACGCCGTCGGCCTGGGCGAACCACAGCAAGCCGAGGCCTTCGCCGATCATCAGGACGAACAGCACGGTGACGCGGCTGTTCAGGCTTCCCGAACGCGCGCTGCGGTCCGACAGCCAGCCGCCCAGCGCCCGGGCGAACAGCGCCAGCAGGCCGAAGCTGGCCGCCATGCCTGCCGCGCCGAGCGAGAGGCCGAACTTGTCGACGTAGTACACGGCGGCGATGTTGTGGATGAAGATCTCGATGCCGAAGCAGGCGCCGTAGGTGACGAACAGCAGCCAGGCGCGGTGGTTGCGGCAGGCTTCGCGGAAGCTGGCCCAGCCGCCCTTGCCGCCTTGCGGGTGGATGCCCTGCCGGCGCAGGTCCTCGTAGTTTCCCGCCGGGCAGTCCTGGGTGTAGCGCCAGTAGAAGAAGGCCATCGCGATCATCATCAGGCCCGGCACCACCAGCGCCACGCGCCAGCCCAGCGCCTGCGAGACGCCCAGCATGGTCACGGCCGCGAGCAGCAGCGGCATCACGGCCTGGGCCGCCCCGCCGCCGCTGTTGCCCCAGCCGGCCGCCGCCGCGTTGGCGGTGCCGACCACCTTCGGACCGAACATCACCGAGGTGTGGTACTGGGTGATGACGAAGCTGGCGCCCACCGCGCCGATCCCGAGCCGGAACAGCAGGAAGCTCTCGTAACTCTGCGCGGCCGCCACGCCGAGCACCGGGATCGATCCCAGCAGGAGCAGGCCGGTATAGGTCTTGCGCGGCCCGAAGCGGTCGCACAGCGGCCCGACCAGCAACCGGACGAAGATCGTGATGGCGACCGCCGCGATGTTGATGTTGGCGACCTGCTCCATCGACAGCCCGAATTCGCCCTTGATCACCGGCATCAGCGGTGCGCAGGCGAACCAGGCGAAGAAGCAGACGAAGAAGGCCACCCAGGTCAGGTGGAAGGCGCGCATCGGCGCCGTGTCGAAGGAGAAGAGCTTGATGCTGTCCGCTTTGCTGGCCATGTTTCTTCCTTTAGAAAGCAAAACGGCGTCCGCGCGCCTGCCTGTGAAGCAGGAGCCGCGGACGCCGTTGTCCTTGGTTGCCGGTCCTTCGTTAGACCGGCGAATCGAAGAGGATCGCCATTGATCCCGTAGCCTGGTATGAGCAAGAGGCGTGCCACGCATCCTGTGGGGGGAAGCGCGGCGGCCCCGATCGGGGACACGCCATATTGCGGTGCACCATGCCCCGGAATGATGCGCGCCGCCGCACCGTCTCAGAACGATGCGAGATAGGCAGCCGGGTCGCCGCCGTCCCAGACGCGGCCGTCGATGAGGGTCGAACGGCGCATCGGCGCGGCGGGCAGCCCGACGCCGGCCTGCGCCGCCGCGTCGCGGTACAGGTCGATGCGGTTGATCTCGGCCGCCACCGCGCGCCAGGAC
>DAMCRY010000304.1:0-5104 GCA_032115075.1 Massilia sp. | reverse complement strand
GGACTGCTTCGCGCAGCGCGGCGATGTCTTCGCCATGGTCAAAGGTCAAGCCTGGAAGATGCAGCATTGTCGTCCTCACGGTGAACGTAGTTGAGCAGAATAGAGTGCATGATACTCGCCTCTTACGTTAACGTAAACGTCAACCAAAAGGCCAAAAAATGGAGGGTTCATCGCCCTCCAGTACCTCAGGCCGCGTCCTGGCTTTCGGCGTTTTCAGCCAGCAGGCGGCGGCATTCTTCCTCGTGGGCCGAGATTTCCTCCAGCGCCATCTCGATGTCGGCGCGCTGCTGTTCCAGCGTCTCGCGCTGGTGGGCGAGCACGCCGAGGAAGCGGTTGATCTGGGCCACGGTGTCGCGCGGCGACTCGTACATGTCGACGATGCTCTTGATCTCGGACAAGGTCAGCCCGAGGCGCTTGCCGCGCAGGGTCAGTTTGAGCCGGGTGCGGTCGCGCGGCGTGTACACGCGGTTGCGTCCGCCGACCCCCTCGCGCTTCGGACTCAACAGGCCCTGGTCTTCGTAGAAGCGGATGGCGCGGGCGGTGATGTCGAATTCGCGGGCCAGTTCGGCGATGGTGTAGGTGACCATGGTTCTAATCAGGGCAACAAGCGGGGTAGGGAAGCGAAATGCGGAATGGCTTACAATCGAAGGGCCTGCGCATTTCCGTTTACGTTAACGTTAAACACATTGTAGCGCGCCCGCCTTCATTGACCACGAAAGTTTTTCCATGAACCCGCTCGAAGCCCAGCTCGCCTATCCTTTTGGCGACACCATTCCTGCCCCCGGCGCCCTGCAGACCATCGTACCGGGACTGGCCTGGATCCGCATGCCGCTGCCCTTTGCGCTCGACCACATCAACCTGTGGCTGCTGGAGGACGAGCGGGTGGACGAGAACGAAGGCGAGGAGGGGAACGCGCGCCGCAGCGGCTGGAGCGTGGTCGACAGCGGCGCCGGCACCGATGCCACCCGCGCCGCCTGGGAACAGGTGCTGGCCGAGGGCCTGCAGGGCGCACCGCTGCTGCGCGTGTTCGCCACCCACTGCCATCCGGACCACGTCGGCCTGTCCGGCTGGCTGAGCAGCCGCTTCCAGGCGCCGTTCTGGACCACGGCCGCCGAGTTCGGCTTCGCGCGCATGATGGCGGCCGCGCTGCCGGGCGTCGACGGCCCCTCGGCGATCCCGCATTTCGAGCGCCATGGATTGACGGACCCGGCCATGCTCGAGCAGATGCGCAGCCGCCGCAATTACTACCCCTCGCTGGTGCCGGGCGTGCCGGAAGCCTACACCCGCCTGCAGGACGGCGACGTGGTCGACATCGGCGGCCGCGGCTGGCGCGTGATCGCCGGCTTCGGCCACTCGCCCGAACACGCCTCGCTGTACTGCGAGGAATGGAACATCCTGATCTCGGGCGACATGGTGCTGCCACGGATTTCGACAAATGTCTCGGTGTTTGCGGTCGAGCCCGAAGGCAATCCGCTCCAGCGCTATCTCGACTCGCTCGGAAATTTAACAAAATTGCCGGAGGACACTCTTGTGCTGCCGTCCCACGGCAAGCCTTTCCGGGGCCTGCACACCCGCATCGCACAGCTGCGCGAGCACCATGCGGCGCGCCTGGCCGAGGTCGTGGCGGCCTGCGTGGAACCGAAATCGGCGGTCGACATCGTCCCGATCATGTTCCGCCGCCAGCTCGATGCCCACCAGCTCAGCTTCGCCCTGGGCGAGGCACTGGCCCACCTGCACAAGCTCTGGTACGACGGTATATTGCGGCGTACGCGGGGCCGCGACGGCATCGTCCGCTTTCGCCTGGCCTGAGCGGCGGCCTGTCGAAAAGGCCTGGCCGGGGCGTCGGCGGGCCCCGGCCGGCCATTCCTGTTGCAGCCATCCCGGCAGTAAGTCATACTGTTTCCCATAGGATACATTTCTTTTTATTCATACCGGATGAAGTGAACTTTACTGTTCAGAAATTCCGCGGATTCTATTAAAAAATCACATCTTTGTTACTTTTTAAGGGTATGATTGTCCGCGAGGCTTCTCAGCAGTGGAAGCCGGCCGTCGCCCATGAATTGTAAGTATCACAATGAATTCAACCAATGAACGGGAGAGTTTCAGCGAGCGCCTGCAACAGGCGCTGAAGAACGCCCACTATTCGCCAGATAGCCCGACCCGCCTCGCCAGGGAATTCAATATCCGTTTCGAAGGCCGTCCGATCACGGTCCACGCCGCCCGCAAGTGGCTGGTCGGCGAAGCCATCCCGACCCAGGAAAAACTGCGCATGATCGCCCAGTGGCTGGGCGTGCCGGCCGATTGGCTGCGCTTCGGCGGCGCCGAGCATGCCGCTGGCGCCGCCGAAGGCAATGGCGCCGCCAGCGCCCGCTTCGAATCGGCTGACGTCAAGCTGATTGCGGATTTGCAACGTCTCGACGAGCACCATCGCCAGCTCGCCCGCGAGTTCATCCGCATGCTCGTGCGCATGAACCATCAGAAGCCCGAGTCGAAGTAATTTCGCTGCTGTATTTTCGTTGCGATATTTCGCCGCGGCATTTTTGTACGGTCGGTAACGCACAAACCGTCCCGGCTGGTACATAATCTGTTCCAAGTGGCGCGGGATTCCGCCGCCACCGGTCACGTCAAGGAGCAGCTGCCGTATGCGAAACAACTACGCCAACACCGCCCAGCTGAAGGAACTGATGACCGCACCGCCGATGACGGCGGCGCGCCATGCCGAGGTGATGCGAGAACGCAATGCCCGGCGGCGGATGCTCGAAGAAGCGAGGGAAGCCAAGAAAGCCGACGATCCGGTTTTCGACGGCGAGAAGCGCTGAAAAAGCCGCGGACCCGTTCAGGCGTCCGCCGTGCCTTTCATGCCGCCCCAGCGCGGGGCGTGGGCATTGTCGAGCCCAAGGAGGTCGATCGCCCGGTCGACCGTGTGCTCGACCATTTCCTCGATCGTCGCAGGGCGGTGATAGAAGCTCGGCAGGGGCGGGAACACGATGCCGCCCATTTCGGTCACGGCCGTCATATTGCGCAGGTGCGCCAGGTTGAAGGGCGTCTCGCGCACCATCAGGAGCAGCCTGCGCCTTTCCTTCAGGATCACATCCGCCGCGCGCGCGACCAGGTTGTCCGACAGCCCGTGGGCGACGGCCGCCAGCGTCTTCATGGAACAGGGTGCGATCACCATGCCGTCGGTCTGGAACGAGCCGCTGGCGATCGCCGCACCGATGTCGCGGTTGCGATGGACGACGTGGGCCAGCGCTTCGGCGTCGCGCCGCTGCAGGCCGAGTTCCTGGTGCAGGGTGAGGGAGGCGGCGTCGGACAGCACGAGGTGCGTCTCGACGCCGGGCGTGGCGCCCAGCCGTTTCAACAGCTGGACGCCGTAGACCGCGCCGGTTGCGCCGGTGATGGCGACAACGATCCGCCGCGGACGGTCTGCCATCGGTTCAGCCGTTCTTGAGCAGGGCCTGCAGTTCGCCCGATTCGTACATCTCGTTCATGATGTCGGAACCGCCGACGAATTCGCCGCGCACGTACAGCTGCGGGATGGTCGGCCAGTTCGAGTAATCCTTGATGCCCTGGCGCACTTCCGCGTCTTCCAGCACGTTGACGGTGGCGATGTTGTCCACGCCGCAGGCTTTCAGGATCTGGATGGCGCGGCCCGAGAAGCCGCATTGCGGGAACTGGGCGGTACCTTTCATGAAGAGCACGACCGGGGTGTTGGTCACGGTGTCTTTGATCCAGGTTTGAACGTCGCTCATGTGATTTGCCTTCAGTAGGAATGGGTAGATGGCGACATTCTATAAGAATTCGGCAGGGCGGGCATGGCGGTGGCGGCGGGCGAGGTTAACGTTTCTGATCCGATGTGAGAATCGATCAGTTTTACTTATCTTGTCATCGAGTATGATGGCCGACTGATCGATTTCCAGGAATGCAACAATGACGACCAACCGCGGCTATGCCACCATGTCCGCGCCCGTGATGGCGCTGTTTGTCCTTCTCTTCGGCGTGCCCGCCCTGTACGACCTGACGGTAGGCCTAGCGGAACTGTCGCGCCAGGAAATCGTGCACAACCTGGCGCGCCTGGCCGTCGGCATGTTCTCGCTGTACTGCGCGGTGCGTGTCTGGCAGGGCAAGCGCCACCTGCTGGCCGCGCGCGGCACCATCGTCGCCGGCCATCTCTGCTTCGGCTTCCTGATCGTGATGGTCGTGCTCCAGTTCGGCCAGTTCCTCATCCGCGCGAACGGCTGACGGCGCGCAGATCGGGGTCCGCAGATCGGGGTCGGTCACAGATCCGGGTCAGGTCTGACATCCGGACACGAACTGGGCAGTTTGCCGGCTACCGGTAGAGCTCGTGTCCAAATGTCAGACCTGACCCCGACAAATGTGGACTGCGGTATGATCGCGCGTTCCTCACTTATCCGATACTCGGTACACGCGCCATGCAACAGCCACCCCGTCGCGGCCCTTCGGCCGGCGGCAACTTCGTCATCGCCACCTTGCTCGGCATCCCGGGCCTGATCAACCTGTTCGCCGGCTTCACGCGCGGCAGCATTGGCGAGATCATCTGCGGCATCGCGGCCCTGGCCTATGCGGGACTGCTGGTGCGCGACGGTTTTTCGATCCGCAAGACTGGGCGGCCGGCCATGCCGCAGGCCCGCATGCTCCTGATCGGCTTCGCCTTCCTGAGCGTCTACATGATCGGCTTGTACTTCAAGCACCGCGGCTGAGCGGTTTCCCGAGGCAGACCGACACGGCGCTGCCCACATACTTGCCCCAGGCCGCCGCCTCCACGTAGCCGTGGCGGCGATAGAAGTCCAGCGCGCGCGCGTTGACGCGGCGCGTGGACAGGCGCACTTCCCGGTAGCCCAGCGTGCGCGCCTGCGCTTCAAGCGCGGCCAGCAAAGCTGCGCCGGCGCCGCTGCCGGAACGCGCATACATCCGCTTGATTTCCGCAGTCCGGTCGTCGAGCGGGCGTAGTGCACCGCAGCCGCTCGGCGTGCCGTCGGCCGCTCGCGCGAGCAGGAACACCGCGCGCGGACCGCGCACGTCGTTCGCATCGAAGGAGGAGGCGCCGCTGTCGCCGGTGATGGCGGCCAGCGCCGCGTCGAGTTCC
>DAMCRY010000303.1:311-5131 GCA_032115075.1 Massilia sp. | reverse complement strand
TCGCCGTCGTCAACAGCAGCCTCGTTCCCGGGCAGGGGAGCCGGGTGTGGCTGATGCGTGCCGTGTGGTCCGCAAAGCAAGGCGGCAAGGGGGAGAAGCGAACAGAAAATGTTCGGTTGGAGCGGGTGAAGGGAATCGAACCCTCGTCGTAAGCTTGGGAAGCTTCTGCTCTACCATTGAGCTACACCCGCGTTGCCTGCATTCTACGCGGGTTTGGCGCTGTTTGACAATTTCGTCGGCGCCGCGGTTTCGCCTGCGTCATGCGGGCATCGCTTCCGACGGGCGAAACCGCTTTGCGCTCTGCTATGATGCCCAGTCCCTTCAACGACGGCGGAAGCAGCAAAGCGATGAGTGAACAGTTTGGCGACCAGCACATCTTCGACCTGGTCCAGGGCGCGTACGCAGCCAACGCGCTGTACGTCCTGACGAAGGCGGGGGTCTTCGACCGCCTGCTGCAAGGGCCGGCCGGCAGTGCCGCCGTGGCGGACGAGCTCGGGCTGGACGCTTCCCTGCTGCACGACCTGCTGCTGTTCGCGCGCTCCATCGGCTGCATCAAAGCGAAGGACGACACCTTCGCCATTACGCGCAAGTCCCTGCTCCTGTGCGAGAAAAGCCAGTCCTGGCTGCGTTCCTACCTGCTGCTCTGGGGCGACCAGCTCAACCCGGCCTTCGCGCAGCTGGGCCGGCAGCTGGCCACCGGAGAGAACGCCTTTGCGCTGGCCCACGGCGCGCGCATCTGGGATCTGTACGCCAGGGATCCGGCGCAGCACGCGGTCTTCCTCGAGCACATGGAGAACGTCACGAACCAGTTCCACGTCGCGACCGTGGCCGAGGAGTTCGAACCGGGCGGCGCACGGCGCCTGCTCGACGTGGGCGGCGGCACCGGCGCCCTCGCCTGCGCCCTGGCCCAGCGCCACGCGAACCTGGAGGCGGACGTCTGCGACCAGCCGGCGAACGCGGCCAAGGCGGCGGCAAGGATCGCGGCGCGCGCCCTGGAGGAACGCTGCCGCTTCGTCGGCGCGAACATCTTCGCCAGCGTCCCGCGCGGCTACGATCTCTACACCATCAAGCACGTGCTGCACGACTGGGACGACGACAACGCCGGCCTGATCCTGCGCCGCATCGCCGAGGCGCTGGAAGGCGACGCGCGCCTGGTGATCGTCGAGGGGATGCTCGACCGGAGCTTCGACGGCGGCCGGGACGAATCCAGCTACCTGCACGTGCGCAATATCGAGCAGCGCGTGTGGACCCCGGGCCGGGTCCGTACCCGCGCCGACTTCGACGCGCTGTGCGCGCAGGCCGGGCTGCGCATCGAGCAGGTCAGGCATTCGGCGATTTCCGACATCTCCTACCTGCGCTGCGTGCGCGCCTGCGCGGCCGGCTGAGCCGACGGGCCGCAGGCCTATTCCGGCTGCTCGACCTTGTAGCCCTTCGCCGCCAGCGTGGCCACCAGTCCCTTCGGATCGAGCAGGTCCTTGATCGACAACAGCGCGAACGTCGACACGTTCTTCGCCAGCGCGGCCTCGGCGTTGGCGATCCACAGGGCGCGCAGGCGCGGCTCGGCTTCCTTGAAGGCCGGATGGTCGCGCAGCGCCGCGTTGTTGCGCATCACGTCGGAACAGCTCTTCTGCTGGTCGACGAAGTCCAGCTTGCGGATGCCGGCGATGTCGCCCTTGGCCCAGGCGTTGGCGCGCTGGCGCATGCCGTCGATGTCGGTCTCCAGGCGCGTCAGGGTATCGGTGAAGCAGCCCACGTCATCGAGCGGCGCCTTCTTGAATTCCTTGAGGATCGCACGCGGGTTGTCGACCTTCACGTCGACGGTGCTGCGGGTCACCTTCAGCTTCTTCTGCTCCACCATCTTCTCGATCTGCTTGTTCACCTCGCTGCTGGAAGTGAGCCCGGCCTGCTTCATGGCGGCGCTGAACAGTTCGTTGGCCACCAGGATCGGGCGCTCGCGCTCCTTGTTCTTGGGCAGGTATTTTTCCTTGAGCGGCAACCAGCGCGCATAGACCTCGGGCGGCAGCACGTCGCGCAGGGTGGCGTCGTCGGGATTTTTGTTGATGCCGATGAGCATGGGCAGCGCCAGCGCGGTCCCGAAAATGGGCAGGTCGAGTTTCGCTCCCGGCGGGGCCAGGTATTCCTGCGAGCGCCCGATGACGGCGTCGACCTCGTGCGAGCGCCACTCCATCCTGACCGGCAGCGGCGAATAGGTGCCGAAGATCCAGAGCACGTGGTCGTCCTTCGACACCTTCCACATGCCCGGCCCGGGCTTCTGGCCGACCACCAGGATCTGCTCCGGCGCCGCGGGCGCCGCCTCCTCCGACACGGAGGCCGGCGGGTCCGCAGGGACGGCGGGATCGAGCGACTGGGCCCAGGATGGCGCGGCCCAGAACGACAGGCACAGCGCGGCGGAACATGCACGTTTCAGCATCGGGACTTCCTTGTTGTTGACAGTCCCGCAAGCGTAGTGCGGCAAGATGAGCTGATACTTAAACCGGGCAAGCCGGCGCGATTTCATGCGGCCGGCATGAAGGCCTCAGGCGGCGATGTAGCCGTCGATGACTTCGCGGAAGCCCTTCTTGTAGGCGACCTGCAGGATGTCGACGTCGTAGCGCCAGTTGGCCTCGACGATCAGCGGACCGTCTTCCAGGATGGCCACGTCCCAGCCGACCGTATGCAGTCCGCCGATCGTGCCGTGCGCCTTCTTCACCAGGGCGATCACCTCGTCCCACCAGGGCATGGTGGCGTCGAGGATGCGCGCCTTCGAGGCCGGATGCTGCGGCACGTCGACCATGCGCGGCCAGCTGCGGGTGCGCGAACCGATCGCCGTGATCAGGCGGCCGCTGGCGACGTCGATGCCCGACACCAGGTTGCCGCTCTCGCCGTGCGAGAAGTTGTCGACTTCCGAGTCGCCGACCACGATGCGCAGGCAGGCCGCGGCGACGTCGATCTCGTTCCCCTTGCGGAAGGTGACCACGCGGATGGTCGACAGGCCTTTGGCGTGCGTGATGGCGCGGATCGCGCTGTGGTTCAGCAGCTTCGGCTGCAGGATCAGGGCGCCGGTGTGCTTCAGGATCGCTTCGCAATAGGCGAAGAAGTCGGCGAAGGAACCTTGCTTGCCGCTCCAGCGCAGGCCGCCCTGCGCATCGACGCTGAGCGAGAAGTTGCCCTTGCCATGGGAACCGTCGCTCGGCTTCAGGAAGTAGTCGCCCGGGGCCAGCACCTCGGCCAGCGCCTGCGCCGAGTAGACGTGGCGGATCGGCGTGCCTTCGGTCTGGCGCGGGGTGACGAGCGCGACGATGGGCGCGGTGCGCACGCCGTGCGCGACGCAGTGGTCGTGGAACAGCACCTTGTCGTCGGCCAGCCTGCGCGCCTCCTGCGAGGTGATCTTCGCATAGCGCGCCTTGAGCGGCTCGTTGATCAGGTAATCGCCCCAGGTGGCGCGCGGCACGTCCGCCAGGCTGTACAGCGAAAAATTCTTGGCGCCGATGCCGAGTTTCGTGCGCGCATGGATCGGTCCCCACAGCAGGTGCAGGTCGGCGGGCTTCCTGATCGACGACAGCGCGTACAGTTGCGCGCGGGTGTATTCCGAGACCACCTGCCTTACATGGGAAAGGTTCATGCCACGCTCCTCCAAACGGTTCCTGAAACGGGCGTGTCGCCAGCCCGTGCGGCCTGCATCGCATGCAGGGGGAGCATGATAACCCAAGCGGACGAGCCCGCCTTGTTCTCCAGATAACACATCCGCGGCGGAAGTCGCGTTGCCCCTGGGGCAAGCCGTCAGGCCGGCGGCTCCGGCACGTCCGGACGCGCGAGCAGCTCGTGCGCCAGCCGCAACCCCTTCACCATCACCGAGAAGGCTTCATGCTTGGACGCCTCGTCCGGCACCCGCAGCACGTAGGAGGGGTGGTAGATGGTCACCAGCCAGGCGCCGTCGATGCGCACCGGCTTGCCGAGGAAGTCCTTCAGCGCCACCGTGCCCTTGCGCATCACGGACTTCAGCGCCGTCGCCCCCATGGCCACGATGACCTTCGGCTTGACCGCCGCCAGCTCCTTCTCGAGCCAGTAGTGGCAGGCCTCGATCTCGCGCTGGACCGGGGTCTTGTGCAGGCGCCGCTTGCCGCGCGGCTCCCACTTGAAGTGCTTGACCGCGTTGGTGAGGTAGATGGCCTTGCGGTCGACCTCGGCCTGGGCGAACACCTGGTCGAGCAGCTTGCCGGCCGGGCCGACGAAGGGCTGGCCGGCCAGGTCTTCCTGGTCGCCCGGCTGCTCGCCCACGATCATGATCGGGGCGCGCTTCGATCCCTCTCCCGGTACGGCCTGGGTGGCGTACTGCCACAGCTCGCAGCGCCGGCATTCGTCGAGTTTGGAGGGCTGCTCCCGGTCCGGCTGGGCCGCCTCGGCGCTGATCGGGATGGTGGCGCCGCCCTTGCGGCCGACCGCCTCGACCTGGCCGATCTTGCGCGCGCCGAGTTCGGCCTGGCTCACCATCGAGGGCACGATGGCGCCTTCCGGCAGGTTCTTCCAGAAGCGCGCCGGGATGTGGCTCTGCATCAGCTGGGCGTTGACGCGCGCCGGATTGAAGATGCTGCGGTAGTAGGTGAGCCAGAGCGCTTCGCCGGCGTCGTCCAGCTCGGCCGCGCTCGACATCAGCGGGCCCGCGTGGTGCAGGGCCTGGCCGTCCCACAGCACGCTGGCCCCGGGCGTGGCGATCATCCAGCTGACCTTGCCCATGCGGGCCACGAAATGCCCGGCCACGCGCGGCAGCACGTCGTGGCGCGGCTCGAACCAGGCGACGAAGCGCGGATCGCCCGCCTCTG
>DAMCRY010000303.1:0-301 GCA_032115075.1 Massilia sp. | reverse complement strand
ATGCAGCCGCTGCCCGTCCGGATCAGCGGGCGACTGCACGTCGTGCTCGCCCTGGGTCCAGCGCCACACCACGCGATACAGGAAGGCCCAGCGGTCCGGGTCGCGGAAACAGGCGGCGGTCTGCAGCATCTCCATCAGCGAGCGCGGTATGTGCGGCGCCGGTCTAGATTGGGTCGATGGAATGGCTGCATTATCGGCCGGCTCGGCCGCAGGGGGCGCACCCGAGAACAGGTCGCCGGCGCCGGGCCGGTCCCAGGTGACGGCTTCGGGCGGCACGCCGGCCCGCAGCAGCGCGCGCGCC
>DAMCRY010000302.1:0-5136 GCA_032115075.1 Massilia sp. | reverse complement strand
CCCATTTCATGACCACCACCACGGTCGGCCTGGCGCGCTTCGCGGTGGGCCAGGACGCCCCGCTGGACATCCTGCGCAACCTGCACAGCGCGGCCCACGACGCCCTCGACGCCGAGTCCGGCCTGCGCGTGTACTCGCCCGAGCAGGACGCCGCCCACCGGCGCCGCTTCTGGCTGATCGGCGAATTCGGCCGCGCCCTGCAGCAGCCGGACGCGCTGCACCTGGTGTTCCAGCCCAAGGTCGGCCTGCGCGACGGCGTCTGCGCCGGCGTCGAAGCGCTGCTGCGCTGGACCCATGCCGAGGAAGGTTTCATTTCGCCCGGAGAGTTCATCCCCATCGTCGAGAGCACCTCGCTGGCGCGCGCCACCACCGAATGGGTACTGGAAGCGGCGATGCGCCAGCTCGCCGCCTGGCGCGCCGAGGGCGTGGCCCTGCAGGTGGCGGTCAACGTCTCGGCCGTCAACCTGGAGGAAGCGGACTTCTGCGAGCGCGTGCTGGACGGCCTGCAGCGCCACGGCATCGCCCCCGCCAGCCTGGCGCTGGAACTGACGGAAAGCGCGCTGATGCGCAAACCCAAGGCGGCCCAGGACACGATGGAAAGGCTGGCGCGGGCCGGCGTGAAGATCGCGATCGACGATTTCGGCACCGGCTACAGCAGCCTGGCCTACCTGCAGGAGATGCCGGCCGACGTGGTCAAGATCGACCAGTCCTTTGTCCGCGGCCTGGAAAGCGACGAGCGCACCTTGTCGCTGGTGACGGCGATGATCAAACTGTCGCACGACCTCGGCCACCGGGTGGTGGCGGAAGGCGTGGAAAACGAGGCGGCCGCTGAGCTGCTGCGCGCGGCGGGCTGCGACGAGGCGCAGGGATATTTGTATGGGAAGCCGATGCCGGCGGAGAGGCTGGCCGAATGGCTGGCGGCGCGATGATGCAGGGTGGTCGGCAGAGCCGACCACCCTACGCACACCCGTCATGCCGCCGCTGAGTTCAGATCGCGGTGTTGACGTCGATGATCCCGCCACCCAGGCAGACGTCGCCGTCGTACAGCACGGCCGACTGGCCCGGCGTCACGGCCCACTGCGGATCGGCGAAATCGAGTGCGAAGCGTTCCATGCCGTCGGCTTGCACGGTGCAGGCCACGTCCGCCTGGCGATAGCGGGTCTTGGCCGAGAGAAGGCGCGGGGCCGGCGGCTCGCCCGCGATCCAGCTGGCCTGGCCCGCTTCCAGGCGCGCGGACAGCAACCACGGATGGTCGTGCCCCTGCACGATATAGAGGGTGTTGGTGGCCACGTCCTTGCGCGCCACGAACCACGGCTCGCTGGTGCCGTCCGCGTTCTTGTGCGACTTCAGGCCGCCGATGCCGATGCCCTTGCGCTGGCCCAGCGTGTAGAAGGACAGGCCGATGTGCTCGCCCACCACGGTGCCGTCGTCGAGCTTCATCGGGCCCGGCTTGTGCGACAGGTAGCGGTTCAGGAACTCGCGGAAGGGGCGCTCGCCGATGAAGCAGATGCCGGTCGAATCCTTCTTCTGCGCGTTGGGCAGCTGCAGGCGTTCGGCGATCTTGCGTACTTCGGTCTTCGGGATCTCGCCCAGCGGGAACAGCGACTTCGACAGCTGGGCCTGGTTCAGGCGGTGCAGGAAGTAACTCTGGTCCTTGGTGTGATCGAACGCTTTTAGAAGTTCGAAGCGGCCGTCGTTCTCGCGCACGCGCGCATAGTGGCCGGTCGCGATCAGGTCGGCGCCCAGCTTCATCGCATGGTCGAGGAAGGCCTTGAACTTGATCTCGGCGTTGCACAGCACGTCGGGGTTCGGGGTGCGGCCGGCCTGGTACTCGCGCAGGAATTCCGCGAACACGCGGTCCTTGTACTCGGCGGCGAAGTTGACCGCCTCGATGTCCACGCCGACCACGTCGGCCACGCTGGCCGCGTCGATCCAGTCCTGGCGCGTCGAGCAGTATTCCGAGTCGTCGTCGTCTTCCCAGTTCTTCATGAACAGGCCGATGACTTCGTAGCCCTGTTCCTTCAGCATCCACGCCGCGACCGAGGAGTCGACACCGCCCGACATCCCGATCACGACTTTTTTCTTGCTCATTTCTGTTTCCGTATTCTTTAAATGCCACCCTCGAAAACCGAGGGATGGGTGTACAGCAGGTGCAGCGGGGTGCGATGGCCGGCCAGGTAGTCGTCGACGCACTGCAGCACGATCGGGCTGCGGTGGCGGTCGGCGGTGGCGGCGATCTCGTCGCGCGTCATCCACAGGGTGCGCAGGATGCCTTCGTCGAGCGGCTGGTCCAGTTCGCGGCCGGCGTGGCCGCAGAAGGTGAAGCGCAGGTAGGTGACGTCGGCGCCGCGCGACTTCGAGTGGTAGCGCGACATGTACATGCCGACCAGGGCGGTCGGGATGAATTCGTGCGCGGTTTCCTCCAGCGCTTCGCGCACCACCGCCTGCTCGAGCGACTCGTGCGGGTCGAGGTGGCCCGCCGGCTGGTTCAGCTTCACGCCTTCGCTCGTCTCTTCCTCGATCAGCAGGAATCGGCCATCGCGTTCGATGATCGCGGCCACGGTTACGGATGGTTTGAAGATATCGGTCATGCGCATCCTTGAAAATGAGGCGTTATTTTACCTTGACAGCGGGCACCTCTGCTCATCGGGCCATTCTCCAGTGCGCTTGCCTGTCGTTAAATGGCCTTGATCTAATGCAAACAAGCGGGCGGCGCCGCTGGCCCCCATTCCTGCTTTCCCCCACAATCGAATATTGGCTTTTTAGTATTTGTTGATGAGCAATTAGCCGTCATTACATGGTAGATTGTGGACAGTCTGTCCACCGAACGGAGGGATTCATGAGAATTGGCATACCGGCCGAGACCAGGCCGGGCGAGACCCGCGTTGCTGCAACTCCCGAAACCGTCAAGAAGCTGGCCGCGCGCCACCAGGTGCTGGTGCAGGCCGGCGCCGGCCTGCGCGCCTCCTGTCCGGATGCGGCCTACGAGGCGGCCGGCGCCACCATCGTCGACGCCGCCACGGCGCTGGGCGCCGACATGGTGCTCAAGGTGCGCAGCCCCGATGCCGGCGAGCGCGCCGTCATGCGGGCAGGCAGCGTCCTGGTCGGCATGCTCAATCCCTTCGATACCGAGAACCTCGCCCAGCTCGCCGGCGCCGGCCTCACCGCCTTCGCCCTGGAAGCGGCGCCGCGCATCACGCGCGCGCAGTCGATGGACGTGCTGTCGAGCCAGGCCAACATCGCCGGCTACAAGGCCGTGATGCTGGCGGCGAACACCTACGGGCGCTTCATGCCGATGCTGATGACGGCGGCCGGCACCGTGAAGGCCGCGCGCGTGCTGATCATGGGCGTCGGCGTGGCCGGCCTGCAGGCGATCGCCACCGCCAAGCGCCTGGGGGCCGTGATCGAGGCCTCGGACGTGCGCCCGCCGGTCAAGGAGCAGGTCGAGTCGCTCGGCGCCAAGTTCATCGACGTGCCCTACGAAACCGACGAGGAGCGCGAGATCGCCCAAGGCGCCGGCGGCTACGCGCGCCCGATGCCGCCGAGCTGGATGCAGCGCCAGGCGGCGCTGGTGCACGAACGCGCGAAGCTGGCCGACATCGTCATCACCACCGCCCTGATCCCGGGCCGCAAGGCGCCGGTGCTGATCGGCGAGGACACCGTCAGGGCCATGAAGCCCGGCTCGGTGATCGTCGACATGGCGATCGAGCAGGGCGGCAACTGCCCGCTCACGGAACTGAACCGGACCGTGGTGAAGCACGGCGTGCACATCATCGGCGAGCCGAACCTGGCCGCGCAGGTGCCGGCCGACGCCTCGGCCCTGTACGCGCGCAACGTGCTGGACTTCCTGAAGCTGGTGATCGACAAGGAAGACCGGCTGGTCATCGACCGCGAGGACGAGATCGTGCGCGCCACCCTGGTGTGCGCGGACGGCGCAGTGTTGAGAGCATAGGGACACGCAGAGGAGCGAAGCATGGACATCAGCCACACCATCATCAACCTGATCATCTTCGTGCTGGCCATCTACGTCGGCTACCACGTGGTCTGGAACGTCACCCCCGCGCTGCACACGCCGCTGATGGCGGTGACCAACGCGATCTCCGCCATCATCATCGTCGGCGCGATGCTGGCCGCCGGGCTCACCGAAGGCCTGACCGGGCAGGTGGCCGGCACCGTCGCGGTGGCGCTGGCGGCGGTCAACGTGTTCGGCGGCTTCATGGTCACGCGGCGCATGCTCGAGATGTTCCGCAAGAAGGAGCCGAAAGCGGGCAAGGCCAGCGGCGCCGCTGCCACGACCACGGCGGGAGAACAGGCATGAACTACATCAGCATGAACGTCGTGACGCTGTTCTACCTGGTGGCGTCGGTCTGCTTCATCCAGGCGCTCAAGGGCCTGTCCTCGCCGTCGACGGCGCGCATCGGGAATACCTTCGGCATGGCCGGCATGGCGATCGCGGTGCTGACCACGATCGCCCTGATGTTCAAGCTGCAGGCCGAGCTGGCCACGGCGCAGGGATCGCAGGGCATGGGCTTTTCGCTGGTGCTGCTGGGCGTGGTGGTCGGCGGCGCGATCGGCGCCTATGCGGCGAAGAAGGTCGAGATGACCAAGATGCCGGAGCTGGTGGCGGCGATGCACTCGCTGATCGGCCTGGCCGCCGTGTGCATCGCAGTGGCCGCCGTGTCCGAGCCCTGGGCCTTCAACATCGCCACCCGCGACACCCCGCTGCCCTTCGGGAACCGGCTCGAACTGTTCATCGGCACCTTCGTCGGCGCGGTGACGTTCTCGGGCTCGGTGATCGCCTTCGGCAAGCTGTCGGGCAAATACAAGTTCCGTCTGTTCCAGGGCGCGCCGGTGCGCTTCGCCGGGCAGCACATCCTCAACCTGGCGCTGGCGATCGCGGTGATCGCGCTGGGCCTGGTGTTCTGCTTCGCCGACGGGGTGGCGCCGAGCTGGACGCCCTTCCTCGTCATGGCCGCGCTGTCCTTCGTGCTGGGCGTCCTGATCATCATCCCGATCGGCGGCGCCGACATGCCGGTGGTGGTGTCGATGCTGAACTCGTATTCCGGCTGGGCGGCGGCCGGCATCGGCTTCTCGCTGAACAACTCGATGCTGATCATCGCCGGCTCGCTGGTGGGC
>DAMCRY010000301.1:2903-5151 GCA_032115075.1 Massilia sp. | reverse complement strand
TGCCCTGCACCGGCATGCGCAGCGGGAAGGCGACCACCTTGTCGATCGCGGCGCCGCGGTGGATCAGTTCATAAAATTCGCGGTTGCGCGCGCTGGTCGCCTGGTCGTTGTTGGGGCTGTTGCGGTTGTTCGTCACCAGCCAGACGATGCCCGGCTTGCCGCCGAGCGCGGTCGTGATGGCGGCCTGCACGGCTTCGCCGAGGTCGGTGTCGGCCAGCGCCGCGCCGTTCGGCTTGCGCGCCGTGTCCAGCGTCGCCAGCGCGGCATTCACGCGGCTGCGCGTGGTCTTCTCGTCGGCCTTCAGCGACAGCAGCGCCTTCGGCGAGGGCGCGCCCGGCAGGGACTGGTTGAAGGCCGCCAGCACCAGCGCGTCGCCCGGCTGCACCACGGCGCCCGCCAGCGCACCCACCAGCGGCTTGAACTGCGACCGCGGGTCGCTGTAGAAGGGCTCCATCCAGCCCGAGTTCTGCACCAGGAAGACGTGCGGAGTCGCGTGCGGGGTCGCGCCGGCGCTTGCCGAAGCAAGCAACAGCGTCGCGCACACGAGCCGGAACTTGGCGACCAGGCTGCCCCAATTCTTTTGCCGGCGCTTGCCCGTCGTTCCCGCGCAGGCGGGAACCCAATTCTTGCCGATGCTAACGAGACGCTTGCAAACCTGGATTCCCGCCTGCGCGGGAATGACGTCTCTGAGGCACGGTACAAGCCGGAACGCAGCGACCAGGCTGCCCCAGTTCTTTTGCCGGCCCTTGCCCGTCGTTCCCGCGCAGGCGGGAACCCAATTTGTGCCCACGCCGACGAGACGCGTACAAACCTGGATGCCCGCTTGCGTGGGAATGACGTCTCTGGGGTAAGGAATAGGAATGATCTTGCCCATCACGCCAGCTCTTCCAGGCGCCAGCCGCGCATCGCGTTCCAGTCCGGGTGGTGCAGCCACAGGCAGCCCGCGTACACGATGGGGACGCATTCGAGGGGCCGCGCCAGGCGCACGATCTCGTCGAGGATGACGTTGCGCCGGCCGATCCACTCGACCGTGGTGCGCTGGATCACCCGTTCGTGCAGCGCTTCTTCCGCGCGCCCCGTGTACTTGTGGAAGCGCAGCACCAGCCCGCTCGGCTGGCTGCGGTTGTTGTTGAAGGCGCGCAGCAGCGGCAGCACCAGGGTCTCGTCCAGGCTCAGGTCCTCCACGTGCTCGCCGGACCAGGGTTCGTCCACCACCGGGTGGCCGCGCCGGAACAGGAAATTGGCGAAGCCCAGGCGCGCGCCGTCGATCGGCGCTCCCTGCGGCCGCTCGCTGCCGAGTTCGAGGAAGGAATAGCCCTGGCCATCGTGGCCGATGTGCCACAGGCGGCCGTCGCGGCTCTGGGTCGGGCCGCCGAAATCCAGGCGCGGCTGCCAACCCGGCGGCCAGGGCGTGAAGTGCGGCGCTTCGCCGGGACGCCAGGCCAGCTGGCCGGCCTCGTGCAGCCAGTACAGGCGGCCGTCGTAGCCGATCGGACGCGACCAGCCGGAAGCCGGCACGTCCGGGCAGGCATATTCCTCGACCTCGCCCAGGTCGGCGCGCGCGCTCCACAGGCGCACCGTTCCTTCCGGATTGACGAGGCAGGCGATGTGGCGGCGCATGGTGCCAGGCGCCGCGACCACTGGCACGTCCAGCACCGGCTCGGTGCGGTAGGTCTCGCTGACCGGGTTGATCCACAGGCGCACCAATCCGCTCGCGGTGGGCACCAGCGCCACTTCGCCGCGGCGCGGCTCGGCAACCGGCAGCCATGCATACGCGGAAGCGGTAAAGGCCAGGTTGGCGGCGCCCTCGTCCGGGGTCATCACGTGCCACAACTGGGCGATCGGGTCCCAGTACTGCAGCACCCCGCGGGTATGGGCCAGCGCCAGCAGGCGCTGCTCGGGAAAGCCGTAGTGGGCGGCCGCGAACACGCAGGTCGAATTCGGCGGCACCGGCATCGACAGCTCGCAGCGGCCCACGTGCGGCGCGGCCGGGCGCTCTTCCAGGCTGTCGCCGAGCGGCAGCGAGGTCACCGGCAAGCCATGCGGGACATGGCGCGGCAGCATGGCATCCTGGCCCGGACCCCACCAGCCGGGCAGGCGCGACGGCGTGCCCGGCAGGCGCTGCAACGGACGGCCGCAGTTGGGGCAGAAGGCGAACCCTTCCGGATAGATGGGCGCCCCATCGGGCCCGCACGCGCAGGCGCCCGGCAGCGAGGCGCCGAGCAGGCGGGCGACGTCCGGCAGGCGG
>DAMCRY010000301.1:0-2893 GCA_032115075.1 Massilia sp. | reverse complement strand
TGCCAGTCGATGCGGCCCAGCCCCTCGGTGGCCAGCAGCTCGAACTGCCTGGTGCGCTCATCCTCCTGCCAGACGCTGGCAGGCGTTTCCCATCGGTATGCCATTGATGATCCGTTTTACCTATTTCGCGGTGCCATTTGATTGAACGAAAATCAGCTTGTCGAAGCTTGGGCGACGCGAGGAACCGTAGCGAGCGGCAGCAATGGTGGTCGAGAAGCGCAGCTGTACGAGGAGTACAGCGAGCATCGCAGACCGCCAGTGCAACGCGCAGTAGGTTTATCGCGGCGCCCTCTTGTTGTTGCTCAAATAATAGCGCTCCGAACTGTCGCGCGGCGCGCCGTAGGTCGGGTAGCACGGGCTGACACTTCAAGGATCAACAAATGCGCTTATGGCGGCCTTAAGCACGGAACTTTCGGGCGACAACCGTATAATGGCGGCCGGATTTCCAGCCTTCGATTGCCATGCATACGTCTTCTCCCCTCCCCGACCTGCCGCCCGCCGCCGACCTCCCTGAGCAGGCGGTCATCGACGCCACCACGCACCTGCGCAACGTGCTGGCGCATGCGGTCGAGCACGGGCCCGGGCACGCGGCGCTGGTGGTCCACGACAGCCGCACGCCGCTGGCGCGCGCGCTGACCGAGGGCTACCGCCGCAACCTCCCCGGCGCCGCCTTCATCGATTTCGAGGCGGCCACGCCGGATGCCGTGCTGGCGGCTTTCAGGGCGATGGCGCCGAAGGACCTGGTGGTGCTGGTGCAGTCGACCAACTTCCGCCTCGACGGCTTCCGGATCCGGGTCGAGCTGTTCAAGCTGGGCCTGAAGGTGATCGAGCACGTGCACCTGTCGCGCATGCCGGGGCCGCAGTCCGAGCACTACATCGAGGCGCTGGCCTACGACCCGGCCTACTTCCGCGGCACCGGGCGCGCCCTGAAGCGCCGCATCGACGCGGCGCCGCACGCCCGCGTGGTCGGCGGCGGCGAGACCCTGTACTTCGCCTCGCCCTTCGAGCCGGCCAAGCTGAACGTGGGCGACTACAGCGAGATGCACAACGTCGGCGGCCAGTTCCCGATCGGCGAAGTGTTCACCGAGGCGCTCGACCTGGAGGCGGTGCACGGCCGGGTGCAGGTGCACGTCTTCGGCGACACCAGCTACCGCTCCAACCGCCCGGAGGTGCCGGTGACCCTGGTCGTCGAGCGCGGCCGCGTGGTGGGCACCGAAAACGCGACCCCGGCCTTCCAGGAGGTGCTGGACAACATCACCCGCGACGAGGGCGAAGTCTGGGTGCGCGAACTCGGCTTCGGCCTGAACCGCGCCTTCACGCGCGAGCGCCGCGTCGACGACATCGGCACCTACGAGCGCATGTGCGGCATCCATTTGTCGCTCGGCGCCAAGCACGGCGTGTACCCGAAGCCCGGCTTCAAGCGCAAGGACGCGCGCTACCACATCGACGTGTTCGCGGTGACGGACGCCGTCTACCTGGGCGAGGAGCGTGTTTACGCCCAAGGGGAGTGGATTTGTAACAACTGACAGTCACAGCCGCGACAAGTGCTACCATGGACCGTTTGCAACCTTTCGTAGGGCGTTCCATGGCAAGAGACGTACTTTCTTGCGTCGACGAGATCCGGGCGATTGGCGCCGTGCCGAAGATCCTCGAGACCGTCGCCGCCATGACGGGCTTGCGCTTCGTGTGCATCGCCCACGTCACCCAGGATTCCTGGACGACCTGCGCGGTGCTCGACAAGCTCGAATTCGGTCTCAAGCCGGGCGATCCGCTCGACGTCACCACCACCCTGTGCGAGGAAGTTCGCGATACCGGGGCCGCGGTGATCATCGACCACGTCAGCGAAAGCGCGCAGTACTGCGGGCACCATACCCCACGCATCTACGGTTTCCAGAGCTATTTTTCGATTCCAGTGTTCCGCCCGGACGGCAGCTATTTCGGTACCCTCTGCGGTCTCGATCCGGAACCCGCGCGCCTGACCGATGCCGTCACCGTCTCGACGCTGCACCTGTTCACCGAGCTGATCGCCAAGCAGCTCGAAAGCGAACACTCGCTGGGCGAGGCACGCGCCGCCCTGCTCGACGAACGCGAGACGGCCGAGCTGCGCGAGCAGTTCATCGCCGTGCTCGGGCACGACCTGCGCACGCCGCTGGGCGCCGTGGTGTCGGGCGCCGAGATCCTGCTGCTGAAGCACCAGGACCCGTCCACCCGCCAGGTGGCCGAGCGCATCCGGCGCAGCGCGCGCCGCATGTCGGCCCTGGTCGAGGACGTGGTCGACTTCACGCGCGGCCGCATGGGCGGCGGCATCGCCCTCGACCTGCGGCAGGTCCCGGGCGTCGACCTGCGCCTGTACGAGGTGGTGGACGAGCTGTCCAGCCTCTATCCCGAGCGCGTGATCGACACCGCGATCCAGGCCGGCCTGTCACTGCGCTGCGATCCGGAACGGCTCGCGCTGGTGCACGGCAGCGAACGCCATCCCGTCTTCGTCGTCGCCCATGTGCGTGACGGCCAGTTCACACTCCGCGTCACCAATGGCGGGCCCGACCTGAGCCAGTCCGTGATCGCCCAGCTGCTCAAGCCCTACTGGCGCGCCGCCTCGCGCCCCGGCAGCGAAGGACTGGGCCTCGGCCTGTACATCGTCGACCAGATCGCGCGCGGCCACGGCGGCGCCATCGAGGTCTGCTCGAGCGCCGGCTCCACTTCCTTCACCTTCACGATGCCGGTCGGACTGCCGGCCTGACGTCATCCCGCCTGCAGGGGGCAGGCCTGCACCGGATCGGACAGGCGCGTCGCCAATGCGGCGCGCAGCTCCGCCAGCCCGGCGATGCGGGCGTCGATGTCGGCCAGCTTGCGCTCCAGCGCCGCGCGCAGTTCGGCGGCCGAACTGGCGGGG
>DAMCRY010000300.1:0-5172 GCA_032115075.1 Massilia sp. | reverse complement strand
CCAGCTCTTCGTAGCCGGTCATCTCGGTGGTGACATAGCGCGCCGAGCGCGCGCCGTCGATCTGGCGGTCGCGCTCGAGCGCCCAGCTGTCGAACGCGTCGGCCTGCGCCTGCAGGGTGCGCACGTCCTCGTCGCGCAGTTCGGCGCTGCGGCCGGCGCGAATGGTGAGGCTGGCGCCGCCGCCATCGACCTGCGCCTCTCCCTCGAACACGCTCACCACGCTGGTGTCGCGCACGCGCTCGGCGTCCACGCGCAGGCGCCCGGTCTTGCGCATGCGCACCCGGCCCTGCGGCGTGCTCAGTTCGAATTCGGGCAGCACGTCCTCGCTCAGGATGCGGATGCTGGCGCTGCCGTAGTGCAGGCGCAGGCGCACGCTGTCGTCGTCGAGCTCGGTGACTTCGAGCGAGCTGTCGCCGTCGACGCGGATGGCGGTCGAGCCGACGCGCAGCTCGGTACGCCCGCCAGCCTCGGTGGTGATCAGGTTGCCGCTCGTGACCGGCCAGTTGACCAGCGCGTCCTGGACGGTGTCGCCGCCGTCGCCGCCGATGCTGACCTTGCCTTGCGCCAGCGCGACGCGGCCGACCCGGCCGGGCGGTTCGGTATCCAGCGCATCTTGCGAGCTCTGCGCCAGGGAGACGGAAGATAGCGCCGCGAGCGCAAGCATCACGGCGGTCTTGGCGAAACGGTTGTTCATGGCGGGCTCCGGCTGGGCAAATCGAGACGAGGTTGAGACGACAGGCGGCTACCTGATTACAACGCACGCGTGCCCGCGTGGACTACGACAATTACAGAAAGTTGCAACTGCTGTGTAACGAAACAAAGCGATACACGGCAGCGTTCGTCAACGGCGGCCCGGCTCGACCAGGAACAGCAGCGCGCCCATGATCACCAGCACGGCGCCGAACACGCGGTTCTGGATCCGGACCGCGCGCACGTCGCGGAAATACCGCTGCATCGAGGAAGCCAGCGCGGCGTAGCCGTGCATGACGAGCGAGTCGATGGTCACCATGGTCACGCCCAGGATCGCCAGCTGCGGCAGCAGGGGCGCGTTCTTGGCGATGAACTGCGGCAGCACCGCGACCATGAAGATGATGCCCTTGGGGTTGGTGGCATTGGTGAGGAAACCGGTCATCACGCGCTTGCCGAAGCTCGGGTGGGCGGCCATCCCGGCCGTGCTGACCGACGCCGCCTGCGCCTTGGCGCGCCACTGGCCGATGCCGAGCCAGATCAGGTACAGGGCGCCGACCGTCTTGACGATGGTAAAGGCCGTCGACGAGGCCAGCAGCAGCGAGCCGACGCCGGCGCCGGCGATGACCAGCACCAGGACCAGGCCGAACTGCAGGCCGAGGACGGTGGCGCTGGCCTTTTTCAGGCCGTAGGCCAGGCCGTGCGACATCGACAGCACGGCGCCCGAGCCGGGCGAAATGGCGATCAGCGAACCGGCGATGACGAAGGCGATCCAGGTAGCGAAGCTCATGCTGCTGGGGGAAGAAAGAGGTGGAAGCGGAGGAGGGAGGGAAAGAGGGGCCGGCGCGCGCGTCCGGAGGTTCCGGAGCGCGGCGCGAGGCCGGGTACTGCTTACTTCTTCTTCGGGTTGACCGAAGCCTTCAGGGTGGCGCCGGCGGCGAAGCGCGGGGTCTTCGATGCGGCGATCTTGATGACTTCGCCGGTTGCCGGGTTGCGGCCCTTGCGCGCGGCGCGCTTGGTGACCGAGAAGGTGCCGAAGCCGGTGATGCCGACGGTGTCACCTTTTTTCAGGCGTTCGGTGATGATCTCGATGATCGTGTTCACGGCCGTGTTGGCGGCTGCGCCGGACATTTCGGTGCGCTTCGCGAATTCCGCGATCAGTTCGCCTTTTTTCATAGTTCCTCCGGGGTTAAAAGAGCGGGAAGATTAGCATAATTATTGCTGCATGTAATCTTACTACCCCGAGGCGAACACGGGCGTGCGCGCAGGCGGCCCGCAGCGGGTCTTCAGGCCACCCCGGTTTCGGCGCCAGGGGCCGCCAGGCGGTGGCGCAGCGCGGCGTTGATCAGGGTCTGGTAGCCGGTGCCGCAGCGTTCGGACAGGCTGCGGAATTCGTTCAGCACTTCGTCGTCGAGGTAGATCGTGATGCGGGTCTTGCGCTTCGGCGGACGGGTGCGGCGCGCCGGCGCCGGGGTCAGGGCTGCGGGCAGGGTCGTTTCGGTAGTCATCATGGCATCTCCTTCGGTGGCGAGGCTGCTGTACCGCAGCCGACAGCCTGCACTATACGTATGCCGGTTTGCCAACACCCCCGAAAAGCGACGAGATGCAGATTTCCGCGACTGGAATGCAAAAAGCCGCGCTGAACCGTGTGCCTGACATTCCTCCGTCGGGTAAGATGATGCGATATTGACACTATTCACATGAGCGGAGTAAACGATGGCTGGAGGCAGTCTGCTGGCATTACTGGACGATATCGCGAGCGTCCTCGACGACGTGACCCTGATGAGCAAGGTGGCGGCAAAGAAGACCGCCGGCGTGCTGGGCGACGACCTGGCGCTCAACGCCCAGCAGGTGACCGGCGTGAATGCCGACCGCGAACTGCCGGTGGTGTGGGCGGTGGCCAAGGGCTCGCTCAAGAACAAGGCGATCCTGGTGCCGGCGGCGCTGGCCATCTCCGCCTTCGCGCCCTGGCTGATCACGCCCCTCCTGGTGATCGGCGGCGCATTTCTCTGCTACGAGGGGTTCGAGAAGCTCGCCCACAAATTCCTGCACAGTAAGGAAGAAGACGCGCAGCACAAGGCCGAGCACATCGCCAAGCTGGCCGCCACCGACGTCGACATGTGCGCGCTGGAGAAGGACAAGATCAAGGGCGCGGTGCGCACCGACTTCATCCTGTCGGCGGAAATCATCGTGATCGCCCTCGGCACGGTGGAAAACGCGCCGTTCAGCCAGCAGGTCATGGTGCTGGTCGCGATCGCGATCGCGATGACGCTGGGTGTCTATGGCCTGGTGGCCGGCATCGTCAAGATGGACGACGCCGGCGTCTACCTGAGCCAGAAAGCCAGCGCGGCCGCGCAGGGCGTCGGCAAGCTGCTGCTGGCCACGGCGCCGAAGTTGATGAAATTCCTGTCAGTGGTCGGCACCGCCGCCATGTTCATGGTCGGCGGCGGCATCATCGGCCATGCATGGGCGCCGCTGCATCACTTCGCGGAAGAGGCGGCGCATGTGACGGCCGGAGTGCCGGGCGTCGGCGGCGTGCTGGCGGCGATCACGCCGACGGTGGTCGATGCGCTGGCCGGCGTGGTGGTCGGCGCCATCGTGCTGGCGGTCGTGACCGTGATCCAGCGCCTGCGCGGCAAGAAGGCCGCCGCGCATTGATTTTCGTAGGCTGGGCGGTTCCCGCCCACCCTACGGTAAAACAAGCTTCCGCAGCCGCAGCGCCGCCAGCCCATCCCGTACCGCCCACACCAGCGCCCCCAGCGCCCCCAGCGCCATCATCGTCAGCACCCGGCTCGCCCAGCCGTGGTCCACCGGCGCCAGCGCGCTCGGCAGCGCATGCCAGCCGAGCAGCGCCTGCCCGGTCAGCGTGAACATCACGCCCAGGTTCATGAACAGGAACAGGTGCAGCACCCGCTCGCTCACCGGCAGCGTCCGTACGTCCGCCTCGACCACCACGTCGCGCGCCGAGATCGCCGTCTCGAGCGCGAACAGCGCCACGATCCACCACACGAAGCCGCCGTGCCACTCGAACCAGGCGAGCGAGACGAACAGCGCCGCGAACACGCACTCGCGCGCGCTGTGCAAGCCTTCCTCGCCCGCGCAGCCCGAGCGCGAGGGCAGCCTGGCGAGCCATTCGTGGTTGATGAATACGTCCAAACCGCCGATCACCCCGTGTGCAATTAACGCATAGACATAGGGCGGCACGTTTTTTCCTTCTGCTCTAGACTACCTGCGACGAATCAGCGCCGCGCCCGCCGCCAGTCCGAGCGCGAAGCCGGCATAGACGACGGCCAGCGAAGGCTTGGACAGGTGCTTCTCGTAGCCGGGCTGGAAGCGCTTGGGCGTGAGCTTGTAGTCGGCGAAGCAGGCGAAGGCCGAGGTGGCCGCCGCTGCGGTCAGGTAGCCGACCGGCGTATTGCGGTCGAGGTACTTGCCGGCGAAGCGCTCGAACAGGACCGACCAGAAGGTGGCGCTGGCGTGGTGGATCAGGTAGCCCGGCACCGTATAGCGCATCGAGGGGCCGCTGTGGCGCGCCGCCTTGTCGCCGTAGATCCAGTGGCTGACTGCGTTGGTGGGCGCGTAGGCGCTGCCGGCTTCCTTCTTGCCCAGGGCCGCCAGTGCCACGGTCGACAGGATGCTGGAGGCGGCGCCGGAGACGAGGCCGCGCTGAAGTGCGGTATTCCAGTTTTGCATGGGATCCTCTTGATTAAGCAAAATAAATAGCGAAAGGAAGCATGGATGCGGATATTGCTGACGGGCGCCAGCGGTTTCATCGGGCAACACCTGCTGGAGGCATTGCTGCTGGAGGGCCACCACGTCGTCTGTGCGGTGCGCACGCCCCGGAGCAGCAACGATCCACGCCTGAGCTACATCCACGCCGACTTCGCCAACGATACCCAACAATCGGTCTGGCTGGCGCGCATGAATGCCATCGAGGGCGGCATCGATGCGGTGATCAACACGGTCGGGATTTTCCGCGAATCCGGCAGCCAGACCTTCGCGCGCCTGCACACGGAAGCACCGCGCGCCCTGTTCGCCGCCTGCGCCGAATCGCACGAGGTGCAGATGGTGATCCAGCTCTCGGCGCTGGGCGCCGACCGCGATGCCGACACGCCCTACCACCTGTCGAAAAAGGCGGCCGACGACTTCCTGGCGTCGCTGCCGCTGCGCGCCTACATCGTCCAGCCTTCGCTGGTCTACGGCAGCGAAGGCACCAGCGCGCGCACCTTTCGCACCCTGGCCAGCATGCCCCTCACCCTACGCTTCGGCAGCGCCCCGCAGCTGGTGCAGCCGATCCACATCGACGACCTGGTGGCGGCCATCGTCGGCCTGCTCAAGCACCGGCTGCCGCTGCAGCCCGGCCTCGGCACCGCACTGCGGGTGCCGCTGGTGGGGCCGCAAGCGATGCCGTTCACGGACTACCTGCAGGCGCTGCGCACCGGCATGGGCATGGGACGCCAGCGCGTGCTGGCGCTGCCGGGCGGC
>DAMCRY010000299.1:4290-5180 GCA_032115075.1 Massilia sp. | reverse complement strand
GAGGCGGTCGACGCGCTGGCCGGAAGCGTCGCGCACGGCCTCCTGCTGGCGCGGCATCTCGCTGGCCAGCGCGCCGGCCACGCAGCCGTGCTCGGCGTCCGCCAGGTGCTCGTCGGAGAGGTAGAGCTCGATCAGCGCTTGCAGCGGCCTGCCGGTCTCGCGCGCCCTGGCTGCGATACGCTCGTCGAGCAGCGCGCTGCTGATCGCGCCCGCATGCTCGATCGCCTCGACCAGCAGCGCTTCGCGCGAATCGAAGTGCGCGTAGAAGCCGCCGTGGGTCAGGCCGGCCTCCTTCATCACCTCGGCCACGCCCACGCCGGCATATCCATGGCGTCGCACGGCGCGGCTGGCGGCCTCGACGATCCGGTGGTGGGACTGTTCGCGCTTGCTGGTCTTGGCGGAGGTGCTCATGAGAAGCTTCTTGAAATATGATGGTCCTCATATTATCCCTATCATATTTTTATCGTCAAGCGCGGCGCGACCGCGATTGCCCCGACACGCCCTCCTTCGCCTGAATCTTCGGCGCGCGAAACGGTCAAAAACAGTTCTTGCGGGAGATTTTCCATGACACGCACCTCCTCGGTCGAGATCGGAGCCGGAACAGTCGCCATGGAGGGCGTGCTCGCCCTGCCGCCGGATGCGATCGGCATGGTGCTGTTCGCGCACGGCAGCGGCAGCAGCCGGCTCAGCCCGCGCAACAACCATGTCGCCGCCGCACTCCGTGAGGCCAGCATCGGCGCCCTGCTGCCGGACCTGCTCACGCCGGACGAAGACCTGGACCATGCGCAGCGCTTCGACATCGGCATGCTCGCCGAACGCCTCGGCGGCGCAGCGGCCTGGCTGGGAACGGCGCCGCTGACCGCTCCCCTGTCGCTCGGCCTGTTCGGCGC
>DAMCRY010000299.1:0-4280 GCA_032115075.1 Massilia sp. | reverse complement strand
GGCGGCACGCGATGGCTCGGGCAGCGCCGCGGTCGTCTCGCACGGCGGCCGGCCCGACCAGGCGGACGAGGCGGCCCTGGGCGCCGTGATCACGCCGACCCTCCTGATCGTCCGTGGCGACGACGCCGCCGCCCTCGAGCTGAACCGCCAGGCCCTGGCCGCGCTGCGCTGCGAAAAGGAACTGGCGATCGTTCCCGGCGCGAGCCATCTCTTCGAGGAGCCGGGAACGCTGGAGGACGTCGCCGGGCTGGCCCGGGACTGGTTCATGCGTCACTTCGGCACGGTCTAACGGCGTAAAAAAAATGATGAGCATCATATGATGCTCATCATTTTTAATATTGCCCGACCGTCAGGACAGGGCCGTGTCGAGCACCGTCATCAGGATGAAGCCGATCAGGAGCGTGATGCTGGCCCAGGTGCCGTTGCCGCTCTGGCGCGACTCCGGAATCACGTCGTTGACGATCACGAACAGCATCGCCCCGCCCGCCGCCGCCAGCGCGATCGGCAGCATGCCGGAAGCGATCCCGATCAGGGCGACCCCGAAGGCCGCGGCCACTGGCTCGGCCAGGCCCGAGGCGATCCCCAGGCCGACCGCGGTCAGGCGTCCGTACCCGACAGTGCGCAGCGCGAGCGCCACCACCAGCCCTTCGGGCACGTCCTGGATCGAGATCCCGGTGGTAAGCGAGTTCGCCTTTTCGATGTCGATGCCCGCGTGGGCGACGCCGATGGCCAGCCCTTCCGGCAGGTTGTGCAGGGCCACCGCCCACACGAACAGCCAGGCGCGGCGCAGCGATACGCCCTCCGGGCCGGTATCGAGGATGCCGTCGGTGTGCACGGCGCGTCCGAGCAGCAGGATGGCCATGGCGCCCGCCATGATGCCGGCGCCGGCCAGCAGGCTGGCCTCCCAGTTGCCCGCGCCGGCGGCCTTGGCCGCGTTCAGCGCCGGGATGACGAGGGAAAAGGCGGTCGCGCCGAGCATCACGCCGGCGCCGAAACCGAGGAAGCAGTCGTAGGTACGCTTCGAGAAATTCTGTGCGAACAGGACCGGCAAGGTGCCCAGCGCGGTGGCGGCGGCGGCCATCGCCCCGCCCATCAGGGCGCGGTGCATCTTGGGATCGGCGTTCATGATCTGTTCGGCCAGGCTGCCGAGCAGGAGAATGCAGCCGACGCTGCAGATGAGGAAGCCGACGACGCGGCGGACGGTCAGGAGGCGCAGCAGGCCGCGCACCGGCATCAGGCGGTTGTCGCTTGCTTTATCGAGATGAAAGTTCATGCATTGCCCGCAATACCCAATCGAGGACCGCGCGGCGTTCCGGCCCGTTCCGGCCGGCGCCGCGCGGCACCAGCCTTACTTCTTGGTCGGCTTCATCGCCTTCATGGACTTGGCGACGCCCTTGTCGACCGGATGCGTCAAGCCGGTGTCGTCGAGCTGGCCGCCCTTGTTGGCCGTGGTCGGCTGGCCCATCGCGTTGCCGGACGACCCGCCCATCGTAGCACCACTATCGGACTGCATGCTCATACCCAGTTCCGCACCGGTGCGCGGCGAGGACATCGGGTCGGACATGGTGCGCATCGCCATCTGCTTCAGGATGTCGATGTCGCCGCTCGGCAGGGCCACTTCGGCCTCGCCCGAGCCGCCGTCGACGGCCATCTGCTTCTCGCGGTCGGTGACGAAGTCCCAGTCGGCGCCCTGGTTCCAGGGACCGCGCATCTCGCCGGGACCCTGCGACATGTTGTAGTAGACGCTCGCGAAGCGCGGATCCGCCGGCATCTTCCCGACTGGGAAGTTCGGCTCGATGGCGTACAGCGCCTTCTCGAAGGACTTCTGGTGCGCCACTTCGCGGGTCATCAGGAAGCCCAGCGCTTCCTTCACGCCCGGGTCGTCGGTCAGCGCGATCAGGCGCTCGTAGACGATCTTGGCGCGCGCCTCGGCCGCGATGTTGGAGCGCAGGTCGGCGGTCGGCTCGGTGATCGAGTCGATGTAGGCCGCGGTCCAGGGCACGCCGGCCGAGTTGGTCAGCGGCGCGCCGGCGCCATACAGCACTTGCGTGATGTGGCTGTCGTTGCCCGGACCCGTGATCGCCTTGTACATCTCGGCCTCGCCGTCGACGGCTTCGGCCAGGCGGCCCTTGGCGCCCTTGTTCAGCATGGCGACGATGTGGCCGATCACCTCCAGGTGGCTCAGCTCCTCGGTCGCGATGTCGTAGAGCATGTCCTTGCGGCCTGGATCGTCTTCGGCAACCGCCTGGGTGAAGTAGCGCATCGCGGCGGCGAGTTCGCCCTGCGGGCCGCCGAACTGTTCCAGCATCAGGTTCGCCAGAGCTGGATTCGGTTCGCTGACGCGGACCGTGTACTGCAGGCGTTTGTTATGTGCAAACATGAACGTCCCTCCGATGGTGAATATTGGCGCGCGGTGCTGCGCCATCAGGATGGCTGCGGTGGCGACCGCCAGCCGTATATCTCATCTTGGCAGGATGACACGGCCGTGGCATCAGGCGTTCGCGCGTGGACTTGTAGGACTAGGTCGACAATTAAGAAACTTGATGGAAATGTTGAAATTGATTAATAAAAGCGTTTGCTCAGCAGTAAGGAGCCCGCACCGCAGTTTGCAGGGGAAAACGGGGAGGAACCTGCGGTCCGCGCCGACAAGCGCGCGGCACGTACTCCTACAGTAAAGACGAGTGGCAGGGCACTACCATGTTGATCATCTGACTACAAAGGGGGTAACGATGTTTAACTTGAATAAGCTGAGCCCGACGATCACCAACATGATCCGCTTCGACCACTCCCATGTGATGGTCACCTTCCACCAGTACGAGAAGGACAAGCCGGCCCGCGTCAAGAAGGCGCTGGCGGACACCATCTGCGATGCGCTGGAGATCCATGCGACGCTCGAGGAAGAGATCTTCTACCCGGTGATGCGCCAGCGCGACGCCGGCGAGCCCTTCATGCACAAGGCCGAGCCCGAGCACAACGAGATGCGCCGCCTGATCGCCGAGCTGCGCCGCACCAGCGGCGCCGATCCAAAGCACGACAAGCTGGTGATGGAACTGATGCGCGACGTGATGCACCACGTGGCCGACGAGGAAACCACCCTGCTGCCGCACGCCGAAGCGAAACTCAGCAAGCAGGCCCTGTCGGAGCTGGGCGCCCGCATGACCCACCGCCGCATGCAGCTGGTCGGCCCGAAAGCCGGCAAGCTGGCCAAGGAACACGCGGTCGGTTTCGGCGGCAGCACCGCCGCGGTGGTGCTGGGGCTGGCCTCGGCGCTGTTCGCGGTCAAGGCCTTCGGTCCGAAGAAGACCTGGAAGTCGAACCCGGCCTGAGGGTGGGCGCCGGCGGCCCCGCTGCCCGCGCCTCGACAGCCGGCCCCGGCGCATGCCGCGGCCGGCTTTTTCATGCCCGCCGCCGGGGCCCTTCGGGACCTCGGGACCTCCCTATTGGAAGCGGAACACGGCCGCCGGATCGAGGCTGCCGCGCACGCCGACGTCGTCGAGGTGGCGGTCGAGCCATGCGTCGGCCGCCGCAACGCCGCGCCCGTGCAGCATCTGCAGGAAGCCGGGTTCCGCATTGAACTTGCTGGAGATGCTGAAGTCGGCCAGCGCGTCGTTGGCCGTCACCAGGTGCAGGCGCACCGGAGCGTAGGTGATGGCGGCGCCGCCCTCCTCGCTCGGCACCGCGTGGGTGTGCAGCATCGCGCTCACCTCGCGCACGAAGCTGGTGTTGAAGGCGACCTCGTTGGCGCGGTTGCTGATGTCGGCCATGCTGCGCGGCAGTTCGCTGCGGGCGATCGGGTTGATCTGCACTACCAGCAGGTCCTCCGCGCCGCCGGCCTCCACCAGCGGGGCCAGCGGCGGGTTGGCCGCGAAGCTGCCGTCCCAGTAGGCTTCGCCCTCCACCTCGACCGAGGCGAACACGGTCGGCAGGCAGGCCGAAGCCATCAGGCGCTGCACGTCCATCTCGGACCGCGCGAACACCTTGCCGCGCCCGGTGCGCACATTGGTGGCGCTGACGAACATCGCCAGCTCCTCGCAGGCGCGGACCCGCTCGAAGTCGATCGTCGCGGTGAGGAAGTTGCGCAGCGGGTTGACCGTGAGCGGGCTCTCGCGCACCGGCCCCATCAGCGCACCGGCCATCTCCATCAGCTGGTAGGCCGGCGAATGGCTCATCGTGAAGCCACCCGCCAGGTGGTCGAGCGGCGTGCGCTGCAGCGGGCTGAACAGGGCGGTGCCGCCGAGCGCATGCCAGAAGCGCGCCAGGGCCCGGCGCGCGCCTTCGCG
>DAMCRY010000298.1:0-5192 GCA_032115075.1 Massilia sp. | reverse complement strand
GACCGGGATGGTCTGCTTGGTGAAGCGCTCGATGCGGCGCACGTTCATGTTTTCGGCGTGGTTCACCAGCGAAATGGCGAGACCGTTGCGGCCGGCGCGGCCGGTACGGCCGATGCGGTGCACGTAGTCTTCCGGGAACTTCGGCAGGTCGTAGTTCACCACGTGGGTAATGGTGGGCACGTCGATGCCGCGGGCGGCGACGTCGGTGGCCACCAGCACGCGCACCTGGCCGCGGCGCATGCTGTCCAGGGTGCGGTTGCGCGCGCCCTGGTGCATATCGCCGTGCAGGGCGGCGGCCGCGAAGCCGGCGATGTTCAGGCGGTCGGCGATCATGTCGGCGTCGCGCTTGGTCGCGGTGAACACCACGGCCTGGTCCATCGACTCGTCGCGCAGCAGGTGGTCGAGCAGGCGGTTCTTGTGCGACAGGTCGTCGACGAAGTGCACCTTCTGCACGATGTTCTCGTGGCGGTTGGCCGCGCTCATGATCTGGATCGTCTGCGGATCCTTCGTGATGCGGCGCGCCATGTTGCCGACGACGCCGTCCAGGGTCGCCGAGAACAGCATGGTCTGGCGGGTTTGCGGGGTGGCGGCGACGATCTTCTCGATGTCTTCGATGAAGCCCATGTCGAGCATGCGGTCGGCTTCGTCCAGCACCAGGATCTCGAGCTGCGAGAAGTCGATCTTGCCCGACTCCATGTGGTCGATCAGGCGGCCCGGGGTCGCGACCAGGATTTCCGGGTTACGCGACAGCAGCTGCATCTGTTTCGGATAGGGCATGCCGCCCAGGATCGACACGGCGCGGATGCGGCGCATGTCGGAGGTGTACTGTTCGGTGGCGGTGGTGACCTGCAGGGCCAGCTCGCGGGTCGGGGTCAGGACCAGCATCTTCGGCTGGGCCGGGGTAAAGCGGACGCGTTCGCCGCGGGCGCGCGCCGACTGCGCGTTCTGCGCCGGGGTGCGTGCCGGGGCCGACGGCTCCATATTGGCCAGCTTGTGCAGGGCCGGCAGCATGAATGCCGCGGTCTTGCCCGAACCGGTCTGCGAGGACACCAGCAGATCGCGTCCGGCGATGCCTGCGGGGACGGCCTGCTCCTGCACCGGCGTCGGCTTGGTGTAGCCTGCGGCAGCGACTGCCTTGACGAGCGACGCGTGTAAACCTAGTGCTTCAAAACTCATGTGTACTTTTACTTTCAGAATAAATCATGATCGCGCGGGTCAAATGACGAGCGCAGAATAGCAACGCGAACCAACGACTACGAAATGACTCAGTAATGAAAGAAATTTCGGCACAAAAGCTTTGCGCCGGGACGGTGTCTGGATGCTGACACGCAGGGCGGGAGGGCTTTTTGATGAAGGGCGATCGATTGTCGCCAAGGCTTGCGATGCTGCTTGTTGTGTTTCGTGTTGTACTTCGCCAGGTTCCTGGCCAACTACCTTATGAACTGCTGCGTCCGGTCTGTTCGGGCGTTCTTTTGCAGCGCACAAACGACATCATACATCAGTTTGAAAAAGTCTGCACGGCGCCCGCACGGGCGTGCGGGCGCGGCATGTGCCGGTTTAAGGCAGGCTTAAGCGCCGGTTTTGCTGCAGAGCAAGCTACAGGGCAGGCCGGAATTCAGCGGTGCTTGCGCTTCGAAGAGGTGTTGCGGGCGATGCGATTCTTCGCGGTGCTCGCGCCGGCCTTGGCCTTGTAGCGCGAACCCGCCGATGCCTTGACCTTCTTGGTGCTGCGCTCGGCTTCGAAGGCCACCACCGCGTTCTCGATGATGTTCTCGGCGATGTCGCCGGCGCTCGAGGCCGAGGCCTTCGGCACCAGGATGGTCGAGCCGGCCTTGATGGTCGACTTGGCCGGGATGTTGTTGGCCTGGCGGATGACTTCCGGGGTGGTGCCGAACTTCGAGGCCAGCGCCGCGATCGAGACACGCGCGCCGGTGATCTTGTGGGTGGTCCAGGTCGACAGTTCGCGGCCCCACTGGGCCAGGTTCAGGTGGAAGCGCTCGGCGTTTTCCTTCGGCAGCAGGATCTTGGTCTTTTCGCCGCCGGTGATGACCGGCTTCTTGAACTGCGGGTTCAGGGCCTTGAATTCGTCCAGCGACATCTCGGCCAGCTGGGCGGCGACCGCGACGTCGATGTCGCTGGTCTTGTCGATGGCGGTGAAATAGGGCTGGTTGTCGATCGCCGGCAGGGCCACGTTGTACTGGGCCGGGTTGGCGACGATGTTCTTGACGGCCTGCAGCTTCGGCACGTAGTTACGGGTCTCAAGCGGCATCAGCTCGGCCAGGCTGTCGAAGTCGGTGCCCTTGCCGAGCTCCTGGTTCTTCTTGATGATGCGCTGGACGTTGCCTTCGCCCCAGTTATACGCCGCCAGGGCCAGCTGCCAGTCGCCGAACATCGTATACAGGCGCTGCAGGTAGCTCAGCGCCGCATCGGTCGAGGCCAGCACGCCGCGGCGCTCGTCCTTGAACATGTTCTGCTTGAGGTTGTAGTCCTTGCCGGTGCCCGGCACGAACTGCCACAGGCCGGCCGCGTTGGCGGTGGACAGGGCCTGCGGGTTGAAGGCCGATTCGATCACCGGCAGCAGCGCCAGTTCGGTCGGCATGCCGCGCTTTTCCAGTTCCTGCACGATGTGGAAGAGATAGGGCGAGGCGCGGCCGGAGATGCGCTTGAGGCTGTCAGGGCGGGCGCTGTAGGCCTGGGTGTGGCGGCTGACCAGGCTGTTGTTGATGTCCGGAATCGCGTAACCGCTGCGGATGCGGCCCCACAGGTCGGTCTCGCGGTACTCGTCCGCCCTGATGACGCCCGGGGTCAGGGACAGCTGGGACGCCGGGGCGGGGCGGACGGCCGGGGCGCCGGCAGGCGCCGCGTTGTCGATGCCGTGCAGGTCGGCGGCATGGCTCAGCGGGGAGGTGGCCAGGAGGGCCAGCGCGGCAGTCGCGAGGGTCGTGCGGATCATGTCGTGCATCGCTTTCCGTTGTTGCGTTCAGGAATGAACGTACTGGTCAAGGGAGGAGTGTACGTAGTCACGCTTGAGTCAGTCAAGAAATATGTCCGCGCCGTTACAAATTTCTTTCCGGCGTTCATTTGTGTAAATTGCTGTCGTGAAAACACAAAATGCGTCAAGATGAAGGCACGATCACGGAAGATATTGTGCATGCCCAGCCGTGAAACAGGACGCGCCATCCGCGCCCGCCTCATGCGTAAACTAGCCCTGGCGGGGTGTCAATCTATGAGCCGACGCAAAGTGTGCGTACAATCCGGCTCCTGTCTTCACTGCTTTGTTAGGTTGTCACCATGCGCACCGCAAACCCGAACGCCGACGACGAGGCCATCGTCGCCGCGACCCGCCGCTGGCTGGAACGGGCCGTCATCGGCCTGAACCTGTGCCCCTTCGCCAAATCGGTCTACGTGAAGGAGCAGGTGCGCTACGTCGTATCGAACGCGACCACGCCGGAAGCCCTGCTCGAGCAGCTCATGGACGAGCTGCAGCACTTGTCGGACACGCCGAGCGAAGAGGTCGACACGACCCTCCTGATCCATCCCTTCGTGCTGCAGGATTTCGAGGACTACAACGAGTTCCTGGATGTGGCCGACGCCGCCGTCGAGGACATGCAGCTCGACGGTGAGCTGCAGGTCGCGAGTTTTCACCCGGATTACCAGTTCGCCGACACCGATCCGAACGACATCGCGAACTACACCAACCGCGCGCCCTATCCGATCCTGCACCTGCTGCGCGAGGACAGCATCGACCGCGCGGTCGAAGCCTTCCCGGAGGCCGAAGCGATCTTCGAGAAGAATATCGACACCATGGAAAAGCTCGGCCACGAAGGCTGGGACAAGCTCGATGTCGGCCCCGCGCGCTGACCAGGGGGCGCTCCCGGAGCGCCCGGACACGCCCTGCGTGGCGGTCTGTTCGACCACCTTCGACGAGGTGTGCCGCGGCTGCGGGCGGACCTATGTCGAGGTGGCCAACTGGGTGGCGATGAGCGCCGCGGAAAAAGAAGTGGTGTGGGTGCGGATCCTGGCGCAGGGTTACCCGCGCAGGAACACGTAACGGTTCTTTTCATATGGGTGGACGGCGCCGCCGCCCACCCTGTGGTCATTGCATCCCGAGGAAATCGCGCTTCCCGAGCGGCACGCCGTTGTGGCGCAGGATCGCGTACGCCGTCGTCAGGTGGAAGTAGAAGTTCGGCAGTACGAAGCCGCTGAGGTAGGCGTCGCCGCTGTCGAAATGGCGCGCCCGTTCGCCGGCGCCGTGGGTGACCGCGCGCGCCTCGGCGCCCTCGAAGGCATCCGGCTGCAGCGAGTCGATATAGCCCAGCGTCTTGCTGATGCGCTGCTGCAGTTCCGCGAAGCTGCGCTCGGAGTCGTCGTAGCGCGGGACCTCCGCGCCGGCCAGGCGCGCGCTGGCGCCCTTGGCGAAATCGGTGGCGATCTGCACCTGTTTCACCAGCGGGAACATGTCCGGGAACAGGCGTGCCTGGAGCAGGGCGTCCGGCTCGATCCTGCGCTCCTGGGCGTGGGCTTCGGCTTTTTCCAGCACGTCGGCCAGCGCGCCCAGCATGTGGCGGATACCGGGACCGAGGTGGAATAGATCGGGGCGGAATGCGTGGACAGGCTCATCTTGTCTCCTTCAAAAGAATTCAATCATAGCAAGTCTTGTCGCGTCCTGCCGACAGCCTTCGGCGTATGGACGGGGTGGCGTCTTCTATTTAATGACGTATGGCAATCTACCATGCATAATCGGGCAACTTCGTTGCTGTAGATTAACATCCGTTTTACTACCCGTTTCCGACGCCCCCGAACGATGTTCCTGTCCCGCTCCATCTTCCGCGGTATCCCGTTGCGCTTGCGCATGCTGCACGGGCGTTCGATCTACGGTGCGCTGCTGCTGGTCGTGTTCGGCGGCCTGGCGGTGCCGGCCCTGGTCGGCGGCGCCTTCCTGATCGGGGTGCAGGAGCGCGAGGCCGCCGTGCGCGGATTGAACGAGACGCTGGCGCGCAACGCCGACATCCTGGCGCTCGGCATGCAGCAGCCGCTGTGGGACATGAACCACGAGGCCGCCGCCGCCCTGGTCGAGTCCTTCGTGCGCGATCCGGCCATCGTGCACGTCGCGGTGCGCGGGCTGGCCGACGAGGTCCTGATCGAGCGGCGCACGGCCCTGCCGGCGGGCGCGCGTGCCTATCGCGCCGAAC
>DAMCRY010000297.1:0-5194 GCA_032115075.1 Massilia sp. | reverse complement strand
GCCCTGGAACAGGGCGAAGGCGGCCAGCAGCACGCCGGCGACGGCGCCCCCGGCGCGGATGCGCTGGGTGTGCCGGCGCCACCAGAAGCCGAAGCCGCCCAGGAGGTCCGCCGCCAGCAGGCACAGCGACATCACGAAGGTGATCCCGAGCCAGGTGACGGCGAACTGTCCCGGCCACCAGCGCCAGTCGAGCGCCGCGTCGCCGACCTGCACGCCGGCGAGGTAGACGAACCAGAGGAGCAGGGCGCCGCCCCACCAGAGGCGCGCGGGAACGCGCCGGCGCACCGGGACGAGCGAATACAGGCGTGCGGCGACGTAAAGATGGAACAGCGAACCGACGATATTCAGGACGATCGAAAACATGCAGGGGTCATGGAGGTGGACGGGACCGTCACCTTACCTCAATCGCGCCCCGGCCGCCTTCAAGCGAGCGTCATGGGGCGAGCGCATGTTCGGCCGCCTTGCGCGCATGAAGCAGCGTGGTGTCGAAGGCCGGCACCGGGCAGTCGCCCGGGCCGACCAGCAGGCCGATCTCGGTGCAGCCGAAGACGATGGCTTCGGCGCCGGCGTCCACCAGCTGCCGGATCACGGCGCGATAACCTTCGCGCGAGGCGTCCAGTACCCGGCCCTGGCAAAGCTCCTCGTAGATCACGCGGTGCACGAGGTCGCGGCTCGCCTCGCCGGGCACCACGACGCGCAGGCCGTGCCGGCGTTCGAGGCGCGCGCGGTAGAACTCCTGCTCCATCGTGAAGCGCGTTCCGAGCAGGCCGACGGTGGCGATGCCGGCGGCGCGGATCGCTTCGGCCGTCGGATCGGCGACGTGGAGCAGCGGGATGCCGGCCTGCGCCTCGATCGCGGGCGCCACCTTGTGCATGGTGTTCGTGCACAGCACCAGGAAGTCGGCGCCGGCCAGCGCGAGCCAGCGGCCGCAGTCGGCCAGGATGGCGCCGGCCGCATCCCAGTCGCCGAGGCGCTGCAGGCGCGCGATCTCGTCGAAATCGACGCTGACCATCACGATCCGCGCGGAGTGCAGGCCGCCGCGCAGCGCGCGCACGGTTTCGTTGATGGTACGGTAGTAGGGGATCGTCGATTCCCAGCTCATGCCGCCGATCAGTCCAATCGTCTTCATGGTCTTCGTCGTTTTCTTTTTCTCGGAAAGCAAAGAACAGGTGGACCAGTCTAGCATCGGTCCCCAGGCGGGGCGAGCTGCCCTTACGTATGATGCAAATAATATTTGCAGAAGGCGTTAAAAATCCGTATTTCGTATGCCTTGAAATGGCATTGGCATGGCACTAGATTGGAGTCACCGGATGCTCACGATGAGGTCCGGCAACATATATCGCTTAACTTTCACAAGGATATTTACCATGCGTACTTTCGACCTGACTCCCCTGTACCGTTCCGCCATCGGTTTCGATCGCCTGGCCAGCCTGCTCGAGCAGCGCGGCGAGCCGAGCTACCCGCCGTACAACATCGAACTGGTGAGCGAAGACAATTACCGCATCGTGATGGCCCTGGCCGGCTTCACCCGCGACGAAGTGGAAATCGTGACCGAGCGCGACACCCTGCACGTCACCGGCCGCAAGCAGAAGGACGAAACCCAACGCACCTTCCTGCACCGTGGCATCGCAGCCCGCGACTTCGAACAGCGCTTCCAGCTCGCGAACCACGTGAAGGTCACCGCCGCTTCCTTCGACAACGGCATGCTGACCATCGAACTGGTGCGTGAAGTGCCGGAAGCCTTCAAGCCGCGCAAGATCGCCATTGGCGACGCCAACGGCAGTACCGGCAACGTTCAGACGCTGGAGCAGCGCGCCGCATAAGGTACACGTAGCAGCTTGAAAGAGGGCGCCCTGGTGGCGCCCTTTTTGACGATCGGGATGCGGTTTCGTGGGGTGGCCGGCAGAGCCGAACACCCTGCTTAAGGGCTGCGTAAGCCTCCGGAGTTGCCAGCTTAAGCATGTTCTAAGCCAGCTTTGGGAAACTACATCCATCGATAGACACCATCATCGGTCAACCATTTTCCACCAGGAGCACATACATGCGTAACGAAGGTGCCGTCACTGCCATCACTGCCAAACGCCTCACGCTGGCCTTGTGTGCCGCGGGCGTCGTCGGCGGAGCGGTCGGTGCGCTTGCCGTCAACCATAACAACGTCGCTGCCGAGACCGCCGCGGTGGCCGCGGCCCCTGCGCCGGCCCCCAGTGTGGCGCCGGCCGCCAACGTTGCAGCCGCCCCCGCGGCCACGGTGACCCTTCCTGATTTCACCCGCATCGCCGCCACCAACGGCAAGGCGGTGGTGAACATTCAAGTCGTCGGCGGTCTGAAGACCGCCAACCGGGGCGCCGAGGTCCCGCGCCTCCCCCCGAATCATCCTTTGTACGAGTTCTTCCGACAGTTCCAGGATCCGCGCTACGGCGGCCGTGGCGGTCGCGAAGCTCCAGTTTTCGGCGCCGGATCGGGCTTCATCGTAAGCCCGGACGGCGTCATCCTGACCAACGCCCACGTCGTGCAAGGCGCCGACGAAGTCACCGTCAAGCTGCAGGACCGCCGCGAATTCCGCGCCAAGGTCGTGGGCTCGGACGCGCGCACCGACGTGGCCGTGCTGAAGATCGACGCCAAGAACCTGCCGGTGGCGCCGCTCGGCAAGTCGCGCAGCCTGGCGCCGGGCGAGTGGGTGCTGGCCATCGGTTCGCCGTATGGCCTGGAGAGCACCGTCACCGCCGGCGTGGTGAGCGCCACCGGCCGCAACCTGCAGGACGGCCAGGTGCCGTTCATCCAGACCGACGTGGCGATCAACCCGGGCAACTCGGGCGGCCCGCTGTTCAACACCCGCGGCGAAGTGGTCGGCATCAACTCGCAGATCTACAGCCAGACCGGCGGCTACCAGGGCCTGGCCTTCTCGATCCCGATCGACGTCGCGGTCAAGATCAAGGACCAGATCCTGGCCACCGGCAAGGTGCAGCATGCCAAGCTGGGCGTGAACGTGCAGCCGATCGACCAGGACTTCGCCGATTCCTTCGGCCTCGATTCGCTGGACGGCGTGCTGGTCGCGAACGTCGAGCGCGGCGGCCCGGCCGAGCGCGCCGGCCTGAAATCGGGCGACATCATCCGCCGCCTCAATGGGCAGCCCATCGTGTCCCCGCTCGACCTGTCCAGCAACGTCTCGCTGTCCAAGCCGGGCCAGAAGGTCGCGCTCGACGTCCTGCGCGACGGCAAGCTGGTGCGCGTCGACGCGACCCTGGGCGACGCCAACGAGAAGGCGCGCCGCATGCCGCAGGAAGAGCTGGCCTCGAACCAGGACAACAGCGCCAAGCTGGGCCTGGCCCTGCGTCCGCTCGAACCCATCGAGCGCCGACAGAGCGGCATCGCCAGCGGCCTCGTGATCGAGGACGCATCGGGCGCCGCCGCGATCGCCGGGATCGAGCCGGGCGACGTACTCATTTCGGTCAACGGCCGTCCGGTGAACTCGGTCGGCCAGGTCCGCGACGTGGTGGCGAAGGCCAGCAAGTCGGTGGCCTTGCTGATCCAGCGCGGGAGTGACAAAATCTTCATTCCCGTGCGGATCGGTTGAGGAAGCGTAGCGTCCGCCGCTAGCACGGTTTCAAGAACGGGGAATTCATGCGGCTACTGCTGGTGGAAGACGATACGATGATCGGCGAAGTAGTGCTCGACCTGTTACGGGCCGAGCACTACGCCGTCGACTGGGTCAAGGACGGCGAGATGGCCGACACGGCCCTGATGCAGAACCAGAACTACGACCTGGTCCTGCTCGACCTTGGCCTGCCGCGCAAGGACGGGCTGGACGTGCTGCGCTCGATGCGCTCGCGCAAGGACCGCACCCCGGTGCTGGTCGCCACCGCGCGCGACTCGGTGGCCCAGCGCATCGCCGGCCTCGACGCCGGCGCCGACGACTACGTCCTCAAGCCCTACGACCTCGACGAACTGCTGGCGCGTATCCGCGCGCTGCTGCGCCGCGCCGCCGGGCGCGCCGAACCGGTTTTCGAGTACAAGAACATCTCCATCAATCCCGCCACCCGCGAGACCCTGGTCGACGGTGCGCCGGTGGCGCTGTCGGCGCGCGAATGGGCGGTGCTGGAAGCGCTGGTCGCGCGTCCCGGCGCCGTGCTGTCGCGCGCCCAGCTCGAGGAAAAGCTGTACAGCTGGCGCGACGAAGTCTCCAGCAACGCGGTCGAGGTCTACATCCACGGCCTGCGCAAGAAGCTGGGCAGTGACCTGATCCAGAACGTGCGCGGCGTCGGCTACATGGTTCCCAAGGCATGAAGCTGAAGTCCAGGGTCACGCACTCGCTGCGCGGCCGGCTGTTGTGGTACCTGCTGGCGGCGATCACCATCGCGGCGCTGGCCCAGGCCTCGATCGCCTACCGCACGGCGCTGCACGACGCCGACCAGATCTTCGACTACCACATGCAGCAGATGGCGCTGTCGCTGCGCTCGGGCACGCCGCTGTCGAACATCGAGGCGCAGGAACGCATCGCCGCCCAGGCCGCCGAGAACGGCGGCCCGGCCACGGGCGCGACCGGCGGCGCCAGCAGCGACGACATGGTGGTGCAGATGTGGTCCCCCGACGGCGTGCAGGTCTTCCACAGCGTCTCGCGCGCCAAGCTGCCGCAACGCGCCGTGCTGGGCTTTTCCAACGTGAAGTCGAACGGCACCACCTACCGGGTGTTCTCGATCCAGACCGCGAACCAGACCGTGCAGGTGGCCCAGGACCTGGCCGTGCGCCGCAACATGGCCGGCAACCTGGCCCTGCGCACGCTGGGTCCGATCGCGGTCATGATGCCGATCCTGATGCTGGTCGTGTGGTGGGTGGTCAGCGGCTCGCTGGAACCGGTGGCGCGGGTGCGCTCGCAGGTGGCGTCGCGCCAGGCCGACGACCTGTCGCCGGTCTCGGACAACGGCCTGCCCGACGAGGTGCGCCCGCTGGTGCAGGAACTGAACCTGCTGTTCGGCCGCGTGAAGACCGCCTTCGAGGCCCAGCAGACTTTCGTGGCCGACGCCGCCCACGAACTGAGGACGCCCCTGGCCGCGCTGCGCCTGCAGGCGCAGAGCCTGGACCGGGCCGATTCGCCGGAGGCGCGCAAGCTGGCGGTGTCGCGCCTGACCGCCGGCATCGACCGCGCCACTCGCCTGGTCGAGCAGCTGCTGGTGCTGGCGCGCCAGGAAGCGACGGC
>DAMCRY010000296.1:0-5198 GCA_032115075.1 Massilia sp. | reverse complement strand
GCTCGGCGCCGCGCTCGCCCTCGACCCGCGCCAGCCCGCGATGGCGATGCTGATGGCGCGCCTGCAGCTCGAGCGCGGCAGCCCGGGCATCGACACCCTGATGCGCACCTTGCCGTATGCGGCCGGCAACGGCGAATACCAGGCCTTCCTGGCAGGCGCGCTCGCGCGCGAAGGGCGCCACCGCGAGGCGGCCGAACACTACGGCGTGGCGCTGCGCACGGCGCCGCAGAACGGGGTGTGGTGGATGGGGCTGGGGATCTCGCTGCAGGCGGAGAAACGCACCGCGGAGGCGCTGGCGGCCTACCAGAAGGCGCGCGAGAGCGGGACGCTGTCGCCGGAGCTGCAGGGCTTCGTGGATCGCAAGCTCAAGCAGCTGGCCCAGTAAGTCGGGGCGCCCGCGGGCCGGTTTACAGGCGGCTGAGGGTCTCGAGCGCCTTGCGCAGCGTCTCGTCCTTCTTCGCGAAACAGAAGCGCACGATCCCCGATTCGGTCGGCTGGCTGTAGAAGGCCGACACCGGAATCGCCGCCACCTTGGCTTCCTTCGTCAGCCACTTCGCGAACTCGAGTTCCGGCAGGTCCGAGATCGCGCCATAGCGCACGCACTGGAAGTAGGTCCCGTCGGCCGGCAGCAGCTCGAAGCGCGAGCCGGCCAGCCCGGCGCGGAACAGGTCGCGCTTCTTCTGGTAGAAGCCAGGCAGCCCGAGGTAGGGCACCGGGTCGGCCATGTAGGCAGCGATCCCGTGCTGCATCGGCGTATTCACGGTGAACACATTGTACTGGTGGACCTTGCGGAACTCCGCGGTCAGGGGCGGCGGCGCGGCCACGTAGCCGACCTTCCAGCCGGTCACGTGGTAGGTCTTGCCGAAGCTCGAGATGAGGAAGGCGCGCTCGGCCAGCACCGGATGGCGCGCCACCGATGCGTGCTCCTGGCCGTCGAACACCATGTGTTCGTAGACCTCGTCGGACAGGACCAGGATGTCGGTGCCATCGACGATCGCGGCCAGAGCGTCGAGGTCGACGGCGCGCAGGATCGAGCCGGTCGGGTTGTGCGGGCTGTTCACGACGATCATGCGGGTGCGCGGCGTGACCGCGGCCGCCACCTCGTCCCAGGGCACGCTGTAGCCTTCGGGACCGACCCGCATCGCCACCGGCACCACGGCGCCGCCGGCGAGCGCGATGGCGGGCGCGTAGCAGTCGTAGGCGGGCTCGATGACGATCACCTCGTCGCCCGGATGCACGCTGCACAGGATGGCCGACTGGATCGCCTGCGAGGCGCCGCTGGTCACGGTGATCTCGGTGGCGGGATCGTAGTCGCGGCCGTACAGCGCGGCGATCTTGGCGGCGATGGCCGCGCGCAGCGCCGGCACGCCGGTCATGAAGGGATACTGGTTGTGGCCGGCGCGCATGGCTGCGTCGACGAGGTCGACCAGTTTCGGATCGCAGTCGAAATCGGGGAAGCCCTGGCCCAGGTTGACGGCCCCCTGCTCGGCGGCGAGCTGGGACATCTGGGTGAAGATGGTGGTGCCCACGGCGGGCAGGCGGGTGCGCAAGACGGGAGTGCTCATGTTGGTAAGGAAAAACGCGATACAACTATTCTAACGCGCAAGCGGCATGGGCCTTGAGCCAGGCCTCGGGCAGCATGATCCTGAACAGCCCCTCGCGCGCGGTGCGGCGGCCCAGCTTGAGCAGCGCCTTGTCCTTGGTGATCAACGCCGATGCGCCGGCGTCGCGCGCCAGTTCCAGGAACTTCTGGTCGTCGCGGTCTGTGCAGACCGGCAGGCGCACGTGCCGGGCATCCGGCGCCACCACGCGCAGCAGGGCGTCGAAGCGGGCGCCGGCTTCCTGGCGGCCGGCCTCGTCCAGCGGCAGGTGCGGGTAGCGCAACACCGCCAGGTATTCGTCGCGGCAGTCGGCGCGCGTCACCGCCTGCACCTGGCCGGACTCCAGCGCGGCCAGCAGCTCGGCCCAGCGCGGGTCGCGGAACACGAACAGGTCGAGGCAGACATTGGTGTCGATGACGATGGGATTCACGGGAACGGGTATCATGTAGGAAATTTTCTTAATATAAATGCTGAGTAGCGCTGCTTGGCGAGAATCCTTGCAGCACTGCCTGGTAGAACCGATCTTCCGATGCTGATTGTCCTGTCGCCCGCAAAATCCCTCGACCTCGAATCCCCACCCACCACCACCCAGGCCACCATCCCGGAATTCATTCCGCGCGCCGCCGAGCTGATCGACGTGCTGCGCGGCTATTCGCCGGCAGCCATCGCGGAACTGATGGACCTGTCGGACAGCTTGTCCATGCTCAACGTCTCGCGCTATGCGCACTGGGACGAAGACCATGCCGAGGCGCGCCAGGCCATCCTGTCCTTCAACGGCGACGTGTATGCAGGGCTGGACCCGCGCACGCTGGCGCCGGCGGCGCTCGATTACGCGCAGCGCCACCTGCGCATCCTGTCGGGCCTGTACGGCCTGCTGCGGCCGCTCGACCGCATGCATCCCTACCGTCTCGAGATGGGCACGCGCCTGCGCAATGCGCGTGGCGCCAACCTGTATGCGTTCTGGGGCGACAGCGTGACCGAGGCGCTGAACCGGCAGCTGTCCGGGACCGGCGCCACGGCCCTGGTCAACCTCGCATCGGAAGAGTACTTCAAATCGGTGAAGCCGAAGCTGCTCGCGGCGCCGGTGATCACGCCGGTGTTCGAGGACTGGAAGAACGGCAAGTACAAGATCATCTCGTTCTTCGCCAAGCGCGCCCGCGGCCTGATGGCGCGCTACGCGGCCGAGAGGGCGCTGCTTGATCCGGAAGGACTGAAGGCGTTCGACGTGGACGGCTATGCCTTCGACGCCGCCGCTTCGGGCGAGCGCAACTGGGTGTTCCGCCGCCGGATCGACTGAACGTCCGGCCGGCACGGAGAGAGAGGATGGCGGCGCGCCGCCATCCCGTCCTGTTACAGCGCGTCCTTTGGCGCCGGCTTGGGGCCCGCCTTGGACCAGAACTTCCACCACGGCGCCTCGCCGGCGGCGTTCGGGTTCAGGAAGCGGCTGTTCGGGTAGTTCAGCGTGAACACGCGCTGGGTGTCGTCGCGCAGCACCGGCATGCCGAGCTTGTCGTAGGAACGCATCATGATGAACAGCGCTTCCTCGCGCGCCGGCGATTCGCTGTATTCCTGCACGGCGGCCTGGGCGCGGTTCAGCGCGGCCAGGTAGGCGCCGCGGCGGTAGTAGTAGTTCGCCACGTGTACTTCGTACTGGGCCATCGCGTTGATCAGGTAGTTCATGCGCGCGATCGCGTCCGGCGTGTACTTGCTGTTGGGGAACTTGTCCACCAAGGCCTTGAAGGCCGCGAAGGCTTCGCGCGTGGCGCGCGGGTCGCGTTCGGTCGGATCCTGCTCGTAGATGAAGCTCAGGAAGCCGATCTGGTCGTTGAAGTTGACCAGGCCGCGCAGGTAATACATATAGTCGACCTGCGGGTGGTTCGGGTGCAGCTTGATGAAGCGCTCGACGGCGGCCAGGGCTTCGGCCTGGTTCTGCGACTTGTAATGAGCGTACGCGATTTCCATCTGCGCTTGCGCGGCGTAGGTGCCGAACGGATAGTTCGACTCGAGGCGCTCGAACAGCTTGATTGCCGCTTCATAGTGGCCGCCGCTCATCTCTTCGCGCGCCTCAGCGTATAATTTCTCGGCTGACCAGTTTTTGGTCTCGTCGCCTTGTTGCGGCAGCATGCTGCAAGCGGACAGACCGACGAAGGCGCAAGCGGCGACCAACACAGACAATTTTTTTTGCATAGCTCTTTGCAAGAAAGTTTTACCTAGATTCAACGAACGGCTGATTATAGCCGATGGGACTCACGTGATATTAACTCCTGCGCCGAATTCGGCGGAAATGCCTTTTGACCCTGAACTGGATGCCCAGTTGGACGACGATCTCGACGCCGGGTTCGAACTTCCTTCCGGCACCGACCTGTCGCCGATCACCCTGCACCTGACGCCCGAGGCCTGCGGCCAGCGCCTCGACAAGGTGGTCGCCGGCATGGTGCCGCAGTTCTCGCGCGCGCGCCTGCAGCTGTGGTTCGAAGGCGGCTTCGTGCTGGTCGACGGCAAGCCGGCGCGCGGCAAGGACACCGCCTACGGCGACGAATCGGTGGTCATCACGCCGCAGGCGGCGCCGGAAGACACCGCCTTCACGCCCGAAGCCATCGCCCTCGACATCGTCCACGAGGACGACGACATCCTGGTGATCAACAAGCCGGCTGGCCTGGTCGTGCACCCGGGCGCCGGCAACTGGTCGGGCACCTTGCTCAACGGCCTGCTGCACCATTGCCCGCAGCTGGTCGGCGTGCCGCGCGCCGGTATCGTCCACCGCCTCGACAAGGACACCAGCGGCCTGATGGTGGTGGGCAAGACCCTGGCGGCCCAGACCGACCTGGTGCGCCAGCTGCAGGCGCGCACCGTCAAGCGCGAGTACTTCGCGCTGGTGTGGGGCACGCCGCACGCGCGCGGCACGGTCGATTCGCCGATGGGCCGCCATCCGAAGGACCGGGTCAAGATGGCCGTGTCCTCGAGTCCCTTCGCCAAGCCGGCGATCACGCACTACAAGCGCGTCGCCACCGGCACCCTGGACCGCCGTCCGGTGTCGCTGGTGCGCTGCAGCCTGGAGACCGGCCGCACCCACCAGATCCGCGTGCACATGCAGCACCTCGGCTTCGCGCTGGTGGGCGATTCCGTATACGGCAAGCAGCACCTGACCCCGGTATTCCACCGCCAGGCCCTGCAGGCGCGCCGCCTCGGCCTGGTGCATCCGGGCAGCGGCGAGCCCTGCGAATGGACCGTCCCGCTGGCCGAGGACTTCGCACAACTCATCGCCCAGGCCGGCATCGAGGAGCCGGGCGACGACGACGGCGACGCCGAGGAATGATGGAGCACAGGGACGTCCTGGCGCCGTCCGCGCTGGTGTGGCCGGACTGGCCCGATCTGCCCGCCAACGTTGGCGCGCTGGCCACCAGCCGCGACGGTGGCGTCAGCACCGGCCCCTACGGCGACGGCAAGGGCGGCGGCGGGCTGAACCTCGGCCTGCATTGCGGCGACGATGCGGACGCCGTGCGCAGCAACCGCGAACGCCTGCAGGCCTTCCTGCCGGGGCGGCCGGCCTGGATCGCGCAGGTGCACGGCGCCGACGTGGTCGATGCCGCCGGCGTC
>DAMCRY010000295.1:0-5235 GCA_032115075.1 Massilia sp. | reverse complement strand
CCCTGGCTGGGCACATGCCGCGGCTCGAAGCGCGCTATGGCGAACTGGCCGCGCTGGGCATTCCGGTCCACGTGCTGTTCGGGCGCGAAGACCGCATCCTCGACTGGCGCGTCAACGGCCAGGCGCTGGCCGACAAGGTGCCGGGCAGCCGGCTCGAACTGGTCGACGGCGGCCACATGCTGCCGGTGACCCAGCCGGAACGGACCGCGCGCTTCGTCGAGGAAGCCGCCGCGACCCGCCAGGCGCTGCGGGCATGAGCGTGAGCATGTCCGATACCCGGCAGGTGATCCGCACGCCGCGCCTGGTCCTGCGCACCTGGAGCGCCGCCGACGCGCCGGCCTTCCACGCGCTCCACGCCGACCCGCGCGTGACGGAATTCCTGCCCGGCCCCCTCAGCATGGAACAGGTCGAGGCCTTCATCGTCTTCCAACAGGAGATGTATGCGCGGACCGGGGCCTGCTATTTCGCGATCGAGGTGGCGGCCACGGGCGCGCTGGCCGGCTTCGTGGGCCTGAAGCGGCACGAGGCGGATGCGCCGCTGCGCCTGCCGTTCGCTCCCTGCAGCGACATCGGCTGGCGCCTCGCCACCGCGCATTGGGGCCAGGGCTACGCGACCGAAGGGGCGCGCGCCTGCCTCGACTACGGGTTCGATATGCTGGGGCTGGAAGAGATCGTGTCCTTCACCGTGCCGGATAACCTGCGCTCGCGCGCGATCATGGAGAAACTGGGCATGCGCGAAGACGCCGGGGGCGCATTCGCGCACCCGGCGCTGCCGCCGGAACACCGCCTGTCGCGGCACGTGCTGTACCGGCTGGCCCGCGCGGACGCGCGGGCCCCGGCAAGGCGCTGAAACGCCGCTCAGCGCTCGCGTTTGGCGGTGCCCTGGTCGTACTGGTCGACGTCGGTATGCTTGCTGTCGGCCAGCTCGCCCTCGCCCTGGCGGCTCTGCTGCCCCGACTGCCGGTTGCCGGCATCGCCCTTGCCGATCCCTTCCATCCCGGTCTGGATCGTGCCGCCCTGGCTGCCGCCGCTGAAGGCCTGGTCGGCTTCCTGGGCGGTGGTATCGCCGGCCAGCAGGTCGTCGCTGCGGCTTTCCTTCTGCTGGCTTCCGCGCTCGCCGTTCTCGGTTCCCATCGAACGGATATCGCTGGTCGCCCCGGTGCCCCCGGTACCGACGCTGGCTGCGCTGCCGGTGCCGTTCTTCGTGGTCTGGTGGTAGTTGCGTCCCTTGGCGTCGTCGCCTTCGGCTTGCATCGACATATGGCCTCCTCGTTGCGTGGATTCGACACCCATCATAGCCCTGCCGGGGCCGCGCACGAATAGGCGCAGGCCCGGACGCCGTGTAGGAGCGGGCCCGACGCCGTCCGGTTCACACCCGGTGCATCAGGCCACGACGGCCTGCCGCCCCAGTACCGCGACCAGGCTTTGCAGGTCGTAGGGCTTGCGCAGCACCACCGCATCCGGCCAGTTCGCCACTTCCCCGTTACCTGTCGCAAACACGATGCGCACCCGCGGGGCGCTGCTGCGCGCCTGCGCGGCGAGGGCGTCGCCGGACATGCCGGGCAGCTGGACATCGGTGATCAGGACGTCGGTGTCGTCGCTGATCATGCCGAGCGCGCTTTCGGCGTCGCCTGCGGCGCGCACCCGGTGCCCGAGGTGTTCCAGCAGGGCGGCGGTATTGCTGCGGATCGCTTCCTCGTCCTCGACCAGCACGATCGACAGGCCCTCGCCGCTCGCCTGCTCCGCCGCCGGCGCCACGGCGGCCTGCCCGCCCTTGCCCTTCTGCTTGTCGAGCACCGAACGGATGCGCCGCGCGAGCCGCTCGCGCGTATAGGGCTTGCCCAGCAGCTCGACGCCGGGATCGAGGCGGCCGCCGTGGACGATGGCGTTCTCGGTATAGCCCGAGGTGAACAGCACCGCCAGGTTGGGCAGGCGCTCGCGCGCGATGCGCGCCAGTTCCGGGCTGCGCAGGGTGCCGGGCATGACGACGTCGGTGAACAGCACGTCGATCGGCACCCCGCTTTCGATCACGGCCAGGGCGCTGGCGGCGTCGGACGCCTTCAGCACCCGGTAGCCCAGTTCGGTGAGCATCTCGACCACGGTGGCGCGCACCGCCTCGTCGTCCTCGGCCACCAGCACGGTTTCCGTGCCGCCGACCGCGCCCTGCTGCTCGACGGGGCCAATCGGCTCCTCGGCCGCCGTGCTGCGCGGCAGGTAGAGCTTGACCGTGGTGCCCTGGCCCGGCTCGCTGTAGATCTTCACGTGGCCGCCGGTCTGCTTCACGAAACCATAGACCATCGACAGGCCCAGGCCGGTGCCCTTGCCTTCCTCCTTGGTCGAGAAGAAGGGCTCGAAGGCGCGGTTCGCCACTTCCGGCGGCATGCCGCAGCCGGTGTCGGTCACGGCGAGCATCACGTACTGGCCCGGCAGCACGTCGCCGTGGCTGCGGCAGTACAGGTCGTCCAGCACGGCGTTGTTCGCTTCGATCGTCATGCGGCCGCTGCCGTCCATGGCGTCGCGCGCATTGATGGCCAGGTTCAGCAGCGCGTTCTCGACCTGTGCGACGTCGACCGCCGTGTTCCACAGGCCGCCGGAGATCACCATCTCGATCTCGATCTCCTCGCCCAGCGCGCGGCGCAGCATGTCTTCCATGTTCGAGACCAGGCGTCCGATCTTGATCACCTTCGGCTCGAGCGGCTGGCGGCGCCCGAAAGCCAGCAGGTAGCTGGCCAGCTTGGCGCCCTTCTCGACCGCCGAGCGCGCGTTGCCGATCCAGCGCAGGCTGTCCTGGCTGGCCTGGCCCGACATCTGCAGCAGCTGCAGGTTGCCCGAGATGATCTGCAGGAGGTTGTTGAAGTCGTGCGCCACGCCGCCGGTCAGCTTGCCGATGGTCTCCATCTTCTGCGACTGCTGCAGCGCCAGTTCGGTACGGCGCATGGCCTCGGCCTGTTCGCGGTCGGCCGTGATGTCGCGTCCGATCGCATGCACGAAGCCCTCGTCCGGGGCCGCCGTCCACGACAGCAGGCACCAGGAACCGTCCTTGCGGCGGTAGCGGTTCTCGAACTTGTAGACATAGCCGCCGCGGCCGAGCGCGGCCATCTGGGCGATGGTGCCGGTGCGGTCTTCCGGGTGCACCAGCTCGAGGAAGTTGCGGCCCAGGATATCGGTCTCGGACCAGCCGAGCAGCGCGCCGAAGGCCGGGCTGATCGCCTCGACCCGGCCGTCGAAGCGGCACACCAGCAGGATGTCCTTGGAGAGGCGCCACATGCGGTCGCGCTCGGCCGTGCGCAGCGCGACCTGGCCCTGCAGGTCGTCGTTCAGCGCCGCGTAGCGCTGGGCGGTGTTCTTCTGCTCCTCGATGTCGGTGTTGGTGCCGACCCAGCCGATCACCTCGGCATGCTCTCCCCGCAGCGGGACGGCGCGGTTCAGGTGCCAGCGGTAGCTGCCGTCGGCACGGCGCAGGCGCACCTCGGCCTCGAACAGGCTGCCGGTGGCGACCGCCTCGGTCCAGCGCGAACGGATCGCCTGCAGGTCGCCTGGGTGCACCATGCGCCCCCAGCCGTCGCCCGCCAGGGCGGCGCGGTCGTAGCCGCTGTACTGGAAGATCACGTCATTGAACCAGTCGAGGCGGCCGTGCGCGTCGGCGGCCCAGACCTGGTTCGGCATTGCCTGGGCGAAGGTGCGGAAGCGCGCCTCGCTCTCGCGCAGCGCGCGCTCGGCCAGCACCCGCTCGGTGACGTCGTTGCCCTGCACGAAGATGCCGATCACGGCGCCGGCCTCGTCGCGCACCGGCTGGAACACGAAGTCCAGGTAGTGCAGGCGGCTCTCGCCGTTGGCCGCGGTCAGCCAGATCTCGGTCGCCTCGCCGTTGTGCAGGCGGCCGCTCGCATAGACGCCGTCGAGCAGGGCGATGAAGCCCTGCGCGCTCACTTCCGGCAAGACCTCGGCCACGGTGCGGCCGACCACGTCCGTGCGCTCGACCAGGCCGAGGTAGGCCTCGTTGACCAGCTCGTAGTGGTGCTCGCGGCCGACCAGCATGGCGACGAAACCGGGCGCCTGCGCGAACATGGCGCGCAGGCGCTCCCGTTCGCCGGCCAGGTAGCGCTCTGCGCGCACCTTGTCCGTCGTCTCGGTGACCAGGGCGAGCACGCCGGCCACGGCGCCGTCCTCGCCGACGATGGGCGAGTAGTCGAGGTTCATCCAGACCTGGTCCGGCGCCAGGCCGGGCCCGCCGTGGCGCCGCAGCCTCAGCTCGACGTCGCGATAGGACAGCGTGCCGCCGCCCAGGCAGGTGCGCATCACGTTGTCGTTGAAGTCCGCCTCGTCGGGCCAGCTCGCGCGCACCGGCGCGCCCAGCTGCTGCGGGTGACGCTCGGCCGCGATGCTGGCGTAGCCGTCGTTGTAGATCATGATCCCGTCCTCGCCCCACATCGTCACCATCGGCACCGGCGAGCGCAGGATCAGCGCGACCGTGTCGCGCACGACCGCGGGCCAGGCGGCGATGGGACCAAGACTGGTGGCGCTCCAGTCGAATGCATCGATGATCTTGCCAAGTTGGCCTCCGCCGTGAGCGAAGGACCGGGGAACTGCTGCTGCCGGATGCGCCATGCTGGATCAATACGTTTTTGCGAAAGGAACAATTGTAATATCTTGGGGCCAATCCCGGAACAATAGTGTGTCTCGTACGTACGCGCCGATGACACAACCGTTGCAAAATTACAATGCCAAGGTAATATCGAGGCGCCACCATTGTCCAATCCCACATGAGCACCGCCAACGACATTCCCGACAGCGCCGGTCTGCGCGCCCTGGTCGTCTTCGCCGACCCCTCGCTGCACCGGACGCGCATCAGCCGCCGGGTGGCCGATGCCGCCGCGGGACTGGAGGGCGTGGCGGTGCGCGACCTCTACCAGCTGTATCCCGACTTCTACATCGACGTACGGCGCGAGCGCGCCCTGCTGGCGTCCGCGCCCCTGGTCGTGTTCGTGTTCCAGCTCGCCTGGTACGCGATGCCGGCCCTGCTGAAGGAATGGTTCGACACGGTGATGGCGCCCGAATGGGTCGGCGCCGGTCCGCGCCTGGCCGGCAAGTTCGCCTTCGCGGCGGTGGCCTGCAACAGCCGGCCCGAGGACTACCGGCCCGGCGGGCGCCACGAACGGCCGCTGGAAGACTTCCTGGCGCCGCTCGAGCAGACCGCGCGCGCCTGCGGCATGCGCTGGCTGCCGCCGCACGTGT
>DAMCRY010000294.1:0-5265 GCA_032115075.1 Massilia sp. | reverse complement strand
CTGCCCGGCGGCAGCCGGCACTGCCGCGTCCGCAAAAGCCGACGCGCGCCGCCATGCGCGCACGCCCGCCCCGGAGCAGCGGACTGCGCGCCGCGGACTCCGCCGAGATGGGCGAAGTCGTGTGAGCGGAGCGCATCGCAACTGCGTGTATGATGGCTGACACTTCGCCGCCCCCGGGCTGACCGCTGCACCGGGGCCGGCGGCTCATTCTTCCTCGCAAGGAGATACGCCATGTTCAGCCTCGACGAGTTCGCGCAGCTGCGGTTCCTGGAAGGTCGCTGGAAGGGCAGCAGCCCGGACGGCAAGGAATTCTTCGAAGAGTACGACCGCCCCGAACCGGGCGTGTTCCAGTCGCACCGCTTTCCCGATGCCGGCTTCACCGGGCGCAGCGACGGCGCCACCATCTCCTTCCGCGACGGCGAGGTGGTCTCGCAGTGGAACGACTACACCTGGCGCGCCGCGCGCATCGGCCCCGACTCGGCCGACTTCGAGCCGCTCAGCGCGCCGAGCCGCTTCTCGTGGCGCCGCGTCGACGAGTCGACCCTGGAAGCGACCCAGCACTGGACGGCGGACGGCAGGGAGCAGCAGTACACGCTGCGCATGCAGCGCATCGGCGCCTGACGTCCGGACCAGGAAGGAAGACGACGGACGATGCAGAAAACCCTGGCCATCCTTCTCATGGTAGCGATCGGCGCGTACGCGGTGGCTTGCCTGGCGCTGTTCTTCATGCAGCGCTCCCTGATCTATTACCCGCCGGCCACCGCGGCCTATCCGGCGCCCCACACCTCGACCCTGAAAGTGCCGGGCGCCCTCCTGGAGGTATCCGAGCGTCCCGCCGGCGGCCATGGCGCCGTGATCTACCTGGGCGGGAATGCCGAGGACGTGACGGCCAGCCTGCCCCTGCTGGACGCCGCCTTCCCGCAGCGCGCGCTCTACCTGCTGCACTACCGCGGCTATGCCGGCAGCAGCGGCAAGCCGAACGAAGAGGACCTGGTGCGCGACGCCCAGGCGCTGTTCGACCACGTGGCGCCGGTGCACGGCGACATCGTCGTGGTCGGCCGCAGCCTCGGCACCGGCGTGGCCGTGCAGCTGGCCACCCTGCGCCCGGTGCGCCGGCTGGTGCTGGTCACGCCCTTCGACAGCCTGCGCGACCTGGCGGCCGAGCATTTCCCGTATTTCCCGGTGCGCTGGCTGCTGCGCGACCGCTACGATTCCTGGCGCCACGCTCCGCGCGTGACGGCGCCCACCCTCATCGTCGCCGCCGGCCAGGACGAGATCATCCCGTCCTGGAGCAGCGAACGGCTGCTGTCGCGCTTTCCGCACGGCGTCGCCACCATGCGGGTCATCGAGGGCGCCGGGCACAATACGATCTCGGACAGCCCCGCCTACCTGCAGGCGCTCGCGTGGGCGCGTTGAGCTTCGACGAACATCCACCCAACCATGAGAAGGAATCCCATGCCAGCCAATCCCCTGCTGCGGCACGTCGTGCTGTTCTCGTTCAAGGAAGACGCCAGTGCGGAAAGCGTCGACGCCGTCGTCGCCGACTTCGGCAAGCTGCCCGGTGAGATCCCGGGCATCGTGTCCTACGAGTGGGGCACCAACGTCAGCCCGGAGGGTCTGAACGACGGTTTCACCCACTGCTTCACCCTGAGCTTCGCCAGCAACGAGGACCGCGACGCCTACCTGGTCCACCCGGCGCACGAGCGCTTCGTCGGCACCCTGGGCGGCTGCCTGGCGCGCTCGCTGGTCGTCGATTACTGGACGCAGCCGTAGGGCGGGCGGCCATACCTTGCGATACGGTTCATCCGTCAGTCGAAGCCGCCACCCTGGCGCACCTCGCCCAGCGCGGCCCAGACCTCGCGGAACTGCCGCACCAGTTGCGGGTCGTCGTCTTCCCCCACGCCGCTGAATTCGGTGTTGGTCATCAGGATGCGGCCGGTGCCGCTGGCCGGGTCGATGAACATGAAGGCGACGATGCCAGGGTCGCTGCCGGTGTGGCCGACCTGGCCGTTGCGCCGGATGCGCCAGAACACGCCGCTGTTCGGCTCTCCCTTCGGACTGCCGGCCGGCAGCGCGTCGGGCGCGAACTGCGGGGCGAACAGCAGGGTGAAGCCGGCTTTCGTGAGCACCCCTTCGCCGCCCTGGTAGCCCTTCACCATCGCCATCAGGAAGCGCGCCAGCTCGCCCACGGAGGTCGTCAGGCCGCCGTCCGGATAGGTGATCAGGCCGTAGCGCGGGTAGGGCCGCTGGCGGCGGTCGTAGACGCTGGCCTGGCGCGCGGCCAGCGCCGGGTCGGGATGCCAGCGGGTCGCGTGCATGCCGAGCGGGTCGAAGATGTGGCGCTTGGTGAAGGCGTCGAAGCCCTGGCCGCTTTTCGCTTCGATGAGGTAGGCGGCCAGCGCCGAACCGATGTTCGAGTAGTGGTAGGCGGCCCCCGGGGCCGCCCTGGCGAAATTGGTCTTCCGGTAGCGCGCGCCGTCCGGCGACAGGTAGTTGCGCAGGAATGCGCCGAGGCTGGTGTCGCCGCGGCCCGGCAGGGTGAAGTCGCGCTCGAACTGGCGGTACAGCGGACCCTTGCGGTCGGCGCCCGGCGCGATGGTGTAGCTGTGGCCGTACACCAGGTCGTCGTCGAGGATGCCGGAAGTATGCGTGACCAGGTGGCGCACCGCGATCGGCAGGCGGCTGTGCGGGTTGCGCACGGCGAAGGGCAGGATGCGCTCGATCTCGGTATCGAGGCCGAAGTAGCCGAGCTCGATCGCCTTGACCAGCGCCACCCCGACCACGGTCTTGCTCACCGAGCCGACGTTCTGCAGCGTCTCGTCGGTATAGGGCCGCCCCGAGGCGACGTCGGCCAGGCCGAAGCCGTGCTGGTACAGCACCTTCGTGCCCGACACGACGGCGACCCCGAAGCCCGGCAGCCTGGAGCGCTGCTGCAGGGCCGCCAGCGTGCGGCCAAGGGAGGCATACCGGGAAGCATGCGCGGGCGCGGGCGCCGCGGCGCGCGCCGGGAGGCCGAGCGACAGGGGCAACAGCAGAACGGAACGTCGCTTCATCGGGAACCTCGGCTGTTCAAATGCAAAAACCGCGGACGGGCCGCGGTTCTTCGGATCGACACGAAGCGCGCCGGTGGAATGTTATTCCTGCCACTCCTGCAGGGCGCGGATCGCCGCCTCGCCATTGCGGATCGCCTTCACCCGGCGCACCACTTCGTTACGCCAGGCTTCGTCGGCATCCTCGTCCGGAGCATCGATGTCCTGGACGAGCATGCGGACCAGCGCATGTTTTTCGTCTGCACTCAGCAGCTGGATCTTTTCAGCGATCTCGGCAACTATGTTCGACATGATTGTCCCTCGTAGGCAAATGTACTTCGATGATAGCTTGAGAATCAAAGGTTGTCGACAGGAACCATGTTATCTGTTGGTTTTCTATCAATCAATTTATTGTCGGGATCGATGCCGGCCCGCGCCGGGCGTCCCGCCACCACCAGGGTCACGGTCTGCCCGGCCCGGTCCACCAGCCGGCGCTCGCGCACCAGCGGGTTGCCGTTGCGGTCGTCGACCCCGAATTCGATGTAGTCCTTCAGCGGCGCCGGCTGCTCGTCGCCGAGTTCTCCCGCGTGCACCTTGCCGGCGTGGGCGCTGATGGTCACCTCGAACTTGCCGTCCGGGCGCTGGCGCGCGGTGGCGCGGTCGGCGCGGTTCTCGTACAGGACGATGGATTCGAACAGGTCCTCGACCAGGTAGGCCTTGTCGGGCGGGGCCACGGCGCGCAGCGCGTCGACCAGGTTCGACACCGTCGGGTAGGGCGCGCCCTTGAAGGCGTGCTCGTCGACCAGCTTGCGCAGCACGCGGTTGACGGTGTCCTCGCCCAGCAGGTCGGCAAGCAGGTACAGGGCCAGGCTGCCCTTGCGGTAGTGGACGTAGTCCTGGTTCTCGTTCTGGGCCAGCGGCAGTTCCTTGCGGCGTTCGGTGGCGCGGCCCATCAGGTAGGCGTCGAGGTTGTAGCGCAGGAAGCGCCGCATCTTGCGGGCGCCGACCGTGCGCTTCATCACCATCAGCGCGGTGTACTCGGACAGGCTTTCGGACAGCACGGTGGCGCCGCGCGCATTCGCGCCGACCACCTGGTGGCCCCACCACTGGTGCGCCGCCTCGTGCGCGCTGACGTAGAAGGGATAGTCGATGTCCTTCGGCGAATCGTCGTCGATGCGGGCGATGAAGCCGGCGCTCTCCGAGAACGGGATGGTGCCGGGGAAGGCCTGGGCGTAGCGGGTGTAGCGCGGGAACTCGACGATGCGCAGCTCGCGGAACTGGTAGCGGCCGAAGCTGCGCGAGGCGTAGTCGAGGGTGGCCTGGGCGCCGCGGATCATGCGCTCGACGTTGTCGTCGTGGCCCGGGTGGTAGAACACGTCGATGGTCACGTCCTGCCAGCGGTCGTGGCGCACCTCGTAGCGCGCCGACTGGAAGGCGTAGAAGTTCAGGATCGGCCTGTCCATCCGGTAGTGGAACCAGCGGCGGCCCTTGTCGACCCATTCCTGTTCCAGCGTGCCGGGCGCGATCGCGATCTGGTCCGGGCTGGTGGCGACCACCGCGTCGAAGCTGATCCAGTCGGCGTCCTGGCCGAGGAAGTTGCTGGCGCGGGCGGCAGGGTCCTCGCGCGCCGGCAGCGGATCCTTCGGGCCGAGGCCGAAGCGCTTGCGGTCGCGCTCGTCCCGCAGTTCCACCGTGGGCTGGTAGCCGATGCGCGGCATGACCTCGTTGGTGAAGAAGGTGCCGTTGCCCACCACCGGGGTGTCGCGCCCGATGCCGAACAGGCCGCCCGGCGCATAGGATACGGTGAAGTCGAAGGCGGTGCGCGCGCCGGGCGGCAGGGGCCGGGCCAGGCGGTAGTGGTAGAAGCCGTGTTCCGGGTCGGCCGTGAGCAGGCGCGCCGGCTGCGCGAAGCGCGCGCTCAGGGTGGCGCCGCGCTGCTGGTACAGGACGATGTCCTGGAGCGGCGCGAGCTGGTAGACGCCCTTGACGTCGAGCGCGCGCCGCTCGGGATGGATCTGCACCTGCAGGCTGACGTCGGTGATGCGCGGCTGCGGCAGCCTGGCGAAGCGGTGGTAGCGCAGTTCGTACTCGGCGCGCTGGCGCTCGAGCTGCGCGCTGGTCTGGTAGTCGCCCGCGTGCAGTTCCCAGGCCAGCAGGGCGCCCATGCCCGCGAACACCAGCAGGCCGAGGCCGAAGCCGGCCGCTACCTGCCGCGAGAGGTTGCGGCGCGCCAGGC
>DAMCRY010000293.1:5032-5300 GCA_032115075.1 Massilia sp. | reverse complement strand
GTGGCCAGCCGCGACGTCGCCGACGCCATCGCGCCGCTGGTGCGCACCGCCTCGAAGACCCTGCTCTCGTGCTGGCTGGGCGGGGCCCAGGTCATGGAAGCGCGCGCCATCGCCTCCGGCGCGCGCCTGCCGGCCTTCCGCACGCCGGAAGACGCGGTGGCCGGTTTCCTGCAGCTGGTGCACTACCGCCGCAACCAGAACCTGCTGATGGAAGTGCCGCCCTCGATGGCGGGCACGGTGGCGCCCGACCGCGCGGCGGCGCGCGCCC
>DAMCRY010000293.1:0-4783 GCA_032115075.1 Massilia sp. | reverse complement strand
GGTCGAGACCCGCCAGGCCGCCACGGTCGAAGAGGCGGTGACCGCGGCCCAGCACATCGGCTATCCGGTGGCGGTCAAGATCCTCACGCCGGACGTGATGCACAAGTCCGACTTCGGCGGCGTCACGCTCGACCTGGACAGCCCGGAAGCGGTGCGCGCCGCGGCCCAGCGCATGCGCCGCCGCCTGGAGGAGCTGTTCCCGCAGGCGCGCTTCGAGGGCTACTCGGTGCAGGCCATGGTCCGGCGCAGCAACGCGCACGAGCTGATCGTGGGCGCGGCGCTGGACGCGGTGTTCGGGCCGGTGATCGTGTTCGGGCAGGGTGGGGTGGCGGTCGAGGTGACCGACGACCATTCGGTCGGCCTGCCGCCGCTGAACCTGGTGCTGGCGCGCGACCTGGTCGACCGCACCCGCATCGCGCGGCTGCTGGCGGGCTACCGCAACCGGCCGGCGGTCAACATGGACGCCTTGCTGGCCGCGCTGGTGCAGGTCTCGCGCATGGTGTCGGACATTCCCGAGATCGTGGAGCTGGACCTGAATCCGCTGCTGGCCGACAGCAAGGGGACGGTGGTGCTCGACGCCCGCATGCGCCTGGCCCTGGCCGACCGCTCGGGCAGCACACTGGACCGGCTCGCGATCCGTCCCTATCCGCGCGAGCTGGAAGAGACCATCGAGTGGAACGGCGGCGCGCTGCTGCTGCGGCCGATCCGGCCGGAGGACGGGCCGGCGCACCTGGCCTTCTTCGACGCCCTCACGCCGGACGACGTGCGCTACCGGATGTTCGTGCGCATCCGCGAGCTGCAGCCTTCGCAGCTGGCGCGCTTCACCCAGATCGACTACGACCGCGAGATGGCCTTCATCGCGACCCGCCCGAACGCCCAGGGCGTGGCGGAGACGCTGGCGGTGGGACGGGTGGTGGCGGACCCGGACAACATCACGGCGGAGTTCGCGGTCACGGTGCGCTCCGACCTCAAGGGGATGGGTCTGGGCAAGATCATGATGCAAAAGCTGATCGACTACTGCCGTTCGCGCGGCACGCGCGAGATCGTGGGGGAGGCGCTGCCGCAGAATTCGCGCATCACCGGCATGGTGAAGAAGCTCGGCTTTACGGTGAAGACGAAGGACGAGGAGGGGATGCGCGAGATGCGGCTGGTGTTGTAGGCGCCGTCCAGCCAACGTGCGCCGCCACGACCCGCGCCGGAGTCGAACGCGCGGCCGGCGAAGCGTGGTCCGGGCTACCGGACCGGACCACCCCTACAAAGGACCAGCGGGCTGTGAAATATTATTTCAAATCAGAAACATCAATGAAAGAATATTTCACCTTCTGAAGCGTACATCCTCCTGCACCACCTTGGCGTCGCCCTTCGGCTTCTTGGGCTTCTTCGGCTTCTTGACGATCTTCCCGCCCGCTTCCGTCATCGGCACGCGGTGATCCGGCTCGAAGCCCGGCTCGTCGATGCGCTCGAGGGTCTGGCGCGTCAGCGCCTCGATCGCCGCCAGCTGCTCGACCTCGTCCGCGCACACCAGGGACACCGCTTCGCCTGAAGCGCCCGCGCGGCCGGTGCGCCCGCTGCGGTGCACGTAGTCTTCCGCCACGATCGGCAGGTCGACGTTGACCACCACAGGCAGGTCGCTGATGTCGAGCCCGCGCGCAGCGACGTCGGTCGCCACCAGCACCTTCACCTCGCCGGCCTTGAAGCGCTCCAGCGCGCGCAGGCGCGCCGGCTGCGGCTTGTCGCCGTGGATGGCGTCGGCCGCGATGCGCTTGGCCTCGAGCAGGCCGACCAGCTCGTCCACGCCCTTGCGGGTCTTGGCGAAGGCGAGCACCTGGGGCCAGGCGTGTTTCTTGAGCAGGTAGAGGAACAGTTCCGGTTTGCGCTTCTTGTCGACCGGGACCAGCCACTGCCTGATGGCGCTGGCGGTGGTGTTGCGCGGCGTGGCCTCGATGCGCACCGGCTCGCGCAGCAGGCGGTTGGCCATGGCGCGGATCTGATCGGAGAAGGTGGCCGAGAACAGCAGGGTCTGGCGCTTTTTTGGCAGGGCCGCGAACACCTGGTCGAGCTCCTTCGAGAAGCCGAGGTCGAGCATGCGATCGGCCTCGTCCAGCACCAGGGTCTGCACTTCGCCAAACTTCACCGCGTTCTGGCGGTGCAGGTCGAGCAGGCGGCCGGGCGTCGCCACCAGCACGTCCACCCCTTTGCGCAGGTTCATCATCTGCGGATTGATGCTGACCCCGCCGTAGGCCACCATGGTGCGCAGCTCCAGGCCGGCGCCGTAGGCGCGGAAGCTCTCGTGCACCTGCTCGGCCAGCTCGCGGGTCGGCACCAGCACCAGGGCGCGCGCCGAGTTCGGGCTCGCCTTCGAGCTCTTCTTGAACAGGCGCTGCAGGATCGGCAGGGCGAAGCCGGCGGTCTTGCCGGTGCCGGTCTGGGCCGCGGCCATCACGTCCTTGCCGGACAGGACGGCGGGGATCGCCTGTTCCTGGACGGCGGTCGGGGTGGTGTAGTCGAGCGATGCGAGGGTCTGGACGATCGGGTCGATCAGTCCGAGGGAAGCGAAGGGCATGGAAACCTTACGGCGAGAACATTGACAGGCCGTAGTTTACCTTGCCGCAGCCCGGGGCGGGGAACCGCGAGCGAGGGTGGGCCGGCGCGGGCCTCAGCCCACGACGATCGACAGGTCGACGATGGGCTTGGCGGGTTCGCGCTGGTCCTTGCAGCCGCCCAGGCTGGAGGCCAGGCAGGCGAGGACGAGGGCGGAAATCAGGACGCGGCGCGGGTGCATGACGGCTCCTTTCAGTGAATCGTCATCATACCGCGCTCCGCGTCCAGGATGCATACAAAAATGGTATCAGAAGCTGTACGACACGCTGGCGCGCAGTACCGGATACAGCTTGAAGTCGGATGCGTCCTCGGCCAGGCGCGCTTTCTCGACGGCCACGTCGCCGGCCAGCTTGTTGCACACGGCGTTCGAGGTCACGCAGCCGAGCGACACCAGCTTGACGCGGGCCTTGCCCTGCTGGAAGACACCGATGTCGGTGCTGACGTTCCAGCGCTTGTTCGGGTTCAGGGCATTGCCCCAGCCGATGCCGAGGTAGGGCGCGGCGCGGCGGAAGGTCACTTCGCCGTTCAGGGTGCCGACGTCGGCCGTCGTGTAGGTGTTGCCGTTCAAGGTGAAGCGGCCGTTCGCGCCCGCCTTGCCGACCGCGGTCAGGCGGTTGCCGTTGTAGACGATGCCGCCGGTCAGACGGAAATTGCTTTGTGGGATGACGTACCAGTCGAACAGCATGTCGAAGGTGCGCAGCTTGCCGTCCACCTTGTAGTCGACCTGGCCGGAGCGCTTGTCGAAGTCGTGCTGGAAGTAGTTGGCGCCGAAGCGGCCGTTCAGGTACGTTTCCATCGGGACCACCAGGTGGAAGCCGGCGCCGGTGGTGCCGAGGTCGGCGGTGACGGCGGCGCCGATCTCGGCGCGGGCGGAGGCGCCGGCCGCGAGGGCGAGGGTGGCGAAGAGGATGTGCTTGCGCATTTGCTTGTGAACCATGCTGGGAACCTTGGGGATGGGATCAGCCCGGCATTGTAGCGGCAGTTGCTCCACGGCAGTAAAGAATGCGAGGCGGGTGAGGGCGCCATACAACGGATTTTTTGTGCTCGTCCGCCGCGGTTTCGTCGCCGCTATCCCGGCTCCGTCGCATAATGTCACCCGGCAATCGAGACCGGGACTAATCTGGCGCTGCCCCGACCACTGAAAGAAGACCATGATTTCAAGCATATTCCACACCGGCCGCCTGCTCGCAGCATGGCTGTCCTGCTATCTCTTCCTCTGCATCCTGATCAACGAAGCGATCTTCGAGCCGCTCGACCGCGATCCGGGCGGCTATTTCGCCGTGGTGGCGCTGCTGCTCGGCATCTGGGTGCTGTCCGGCGTGTTCTCGCACATCCGCCGCGTACGCCTGGTGGCCGGCGCCGTCAACGGCGGCACGCTGTCGAACCGCCAGCGCCGCCAGATCGAGATTCCCTTCGAGGCCGGCGAAGCCTTCGACCTGATCGACGCCGCGATCCGCGAACTGCCGGGCGCCGAGATCGTCGAGTCGGCGCGCGACAGCCTGCAGGTGCGCGCCAAGGTCGCGCGCATCGATCCCTACGGCGGCAACAGCGCCAACGGCCGCGGACACGACGGCAGCCGCGTGTCCAGCTGGGCGCTCGACCACTTCGGCGCGCGCCGCAACCAGATCCTGGCCACGGTCACGCCGAACGGCGACGACGCCGGCAGCGTCACCCTGATCTGCGAGCCGGAAGGCGCGGCCTGGACCGACCTGTTCCTGGTCGACCACGGCACCAACCTGGAAAACGCCGAAGCCATCGGCCGCGCCATCACCCGCCGGGTGGCCGAGCGCCGCCGGGGCGAGGCGGCCAAGGTGCGCCAGACCGCCACCGAGAAGGAACTCACGGTCGCGAAACTCAACCTGCTGCACGCCCAGGTCGAGCCGCACTTCCTGTACAACACGCTGGCCAGCGCCCAGGTGCTCACCCGCAGCGACCCGGCGCGCGCCGACGAGATGCTCGGCAACCTGATCCAGTATCTGCGCCATTCGCTGCCGCGCACCGAGGACGCGCCCTCGACCATCGGCGAGGAGCTGGAGCGCGCCCAGGCCTACCTCGACATCCTCAAGATCCGCATGGGTCCGCGCCTGCAGCTGCAGGTGGACGTGCCGGATGCGCTGCGCGGGGTGCTGTTCCCGACCATGATGCTGCAGACCCTGGTCGAGAACGCGATCAAGCACGGGCT
>DAMCRY010000292.1:0-5345 GCA_032115075.1 Massilia sp. | reverse complement strand
CGCGCCGCCGCCAGGTCGCGCGGCGCCTGGTCGATGCGTTCCTGGCCCATCGGGAAGGTGCCCCAGTGCATGCCGACGCTGCGCCGCACGCGCAGCTCGCGGTGGATGCGCACGGCCTCGTCGGGGCTGACGTGCGAGTTGCGGTACCAGACCGGCTGGTAGGCGCCGATGCCGATCGCGGCCAGGTCGAAGCCGTCGAAGCGGGCGGCGATGTCCTGGATGTCCTTCGAGTAGCCGAGGTCGCCCGAGAAGAAGAAGGAAAAGCCCGGCCGCGTCACCGCCCAGCCGCCCCACAGGGTCGCGTTGCGGTCCCAGGGCGTGCGGGCGGACCAGTGGTGCACCGGCAGCAGCTGCAGTTCCAGGTTGCCGAGCGCCGCCTTGTCCCACCAGTCGAAGCGCACGATGTGGCGCCGGTCGCCGCCCGTGACGTTCTCGGCCAGCCACAGGTCGATGCCGAGCGGCACGTAGAAGGTCGGCGGGCCGCCGGCCTGGCGGTACAGGGCGCGCAGCGAATCGACCGACAGGTGGTCGTAGTGCGAGTGGCTGACCAGGACCGCGTCGATGCGCGGCAGGTCCTCCAGCGCCACGCCCGGCGCCTGGAGGCGCTCGGGGCCGGCGAAGGACAGCGGCGAGGCGCGCTCCTCGAACACCGGATCGGTGAGGATGTTGAGGCCGTTCCCCGGCTGGAACAGGAAGGTCGCGTGGCCGATCCAGGTCAGCGCCGGCTCGGTCCGGTTCGCGTGCAGGAAGGCGAGGTCCGGCTGCACGACCGGCACCGGCGCCAGCGGCGCGCGGGCGCTGCCGTCGTCCGTCCAGTTCTTCAGGCGTCCGGCCCAGCCGGCGAAGAAACCCTGGGGCGGCCGCGCATAGGCCGGGTTGGACGGGTAGTTGTTGGCGAAACCTTGCGGCCGGTGGTGAGGCTTGCCCGCGTCGTAATACGGATTCACATGGGAGCATCCGGCGAGGATGGCGAGCGTCAGGGCGGCGGCAAGGGTCGGGAGGCGCATGGCGAACTGGACTGTGAGGATGCGGGAAGTATAAGCGATCGCCCGGTTCCGCTGCCGGAGACGGCGAATCCGGCAGCGGCGCGCCTGCACAGGATATTTGCCTGGAGCGCAGCCGGTGCAAATAATATTTGCATGACAAGCCTGCAGGCCATACTTCCTGTGCACGCGGTGACCAGCGCACGCCGCTCATCCATAAATTGTCATTTCCTAATTGTTTCCCAGCATGTAAGCTATGCGGTCCAGCATGCGTGCTGGCGAACGCCGGGGACGCATCCCCTCCCCGGCGATCCCGGCCGGCCACAAGCCGGGACGGTTCGTGCGCATCCGCTGTCGTTCTGCTACCGTATGAACGGCGCCACGGCCTCGCCGCCCATCGCCGCACTTCGCCGCGCCTGCGTGCGGCCGGGCGGCGACCCGCAGCGCGGATGCCGGCACCACAGGACTTCATTAACTTATTTGGCCACAGACATGACCCCTTCGACAGACAACGACACCGGTCTTCCCCTCGACATGATCATCTTCGGCGGCATGGGCGACCTGGCGATGCGCAAGCTGCTTCCCGCGCTGTACATGGCTTACCTGCACGGCAACCTGCCCGTCGCCACCCGCATCATCTCGACCGGCCGCCAGGAATTCGATCGCAAGGCCTACCTCGCCCACGTCGAAGAACATTCGCGCAGCTTCATCGCCAGCGCCAACTTCAACGAGAAGACCTGGGACGGCTTCCTCGCCCTGCTCGAATACGTCCGCCTCGACGTCCAGGCCGCCCCCGACTTCGGCGCCCTGGCCCAGGCCGCGCACCCGGGCGCCCAGCGCGTGTTCTATCTCTCCACCGCGCCGGCCCTGTTCACCACCATCTGCGACAAGCTGGCCGCTTGCGGCCTGGTCGACGCCAACGCCCGCGTGGTGCTGGAAAAACCGCTGGGGCACGACCTCGCCTCCGCGGTCGAGATCAACGAAGCCGTCGGCAAGCACTTCGCCGAGTCGCAGATCTACCGCATCGACCACTACCTGGGCAAGGAAACCGTGCAGAACCTGATGGTGCTGCGCTTCGGCAACTCGATCCTGGAACCGCTGTGGCGCGCCCCGAACATCTCGAGCGTGCAGATCACGGTGGCAGAGGAAGTCGGCGTCGGCAGCCGCGCCGGCTTCTACGACGGCACCGGCGCGATGCGCGACATGGTCCAGAACCACCTGCTGCAGCTGCTGTGCATCGTCGCCATGGAACCGCCGACCTCGCTGTCGCCGGACGCGGTACGCGACGAGAAGCTGAAGGTGCTGCGCTCGCTGCGCCGCCTCAAGCTGGCCGACATCGCGCGCGACACCGTGCGCGGGCAGTACGGCCACGGCGTCAGCGGCAACCAGGAGGTCGGCGGCTACCACGAAGAAAAGAACGTCCCGCCGGACAGCAAGACCGAGACCTTCGTCGCCCTGCGCGCCCACATCGACACCTGGCGCTGGTCCAGGGTACCCTTCTACCTGCGCACCGGCAAGCGCATGGCGCGCCGCTCCTCGAAGATCGTGGTCGAGTTCGCGAACCCGCCCTTCCCGCTGTTCCCCGACATGCCGGGCGGTGTCGCCAACCGGCTGGTGATCGAGCTGCAGCCGGAAGAAGCGATCAAGCTGCAGATCATGGCCAAGCAGCCGGGCAGCGGCATGCAGATGCAGCAGGTGGCGCTGAACCTCGACCTGCAGTCGGCCTTCCAGCAGCGCCGCGCGGAAGCCTACGAGCGCCTCCTGATCGACGTGGTGAAGGGCCGCCTGACCCACTTCATGCGCCGCGACGAGCTGGAAGCCGCCTGGTCCTGGGCCGATCCGATCATCGAGGGCTGGAGCACGCTGGACGAGAAGCCGCATCCCTACGCGGCCGGCTCCTGGGGCCCGGCGGAATCCTTCGCGCTGCTGGCGCGCGACGGCTTCGCCTGGGTCGAGTAAGGCGCGCCGGCGCGGCGTGGTCGGTGCTCCCGGCCCCCGGCGCGCCGCCACAGCATCCAGCCGTAGACCAGCGCGTTCACGAGCAGCAGCCCGGCCGCCAGGCCGAGCTGCATTCCGCGCGTGAGCGCGCCCGGATAGATCAGCGACACCACGTAGTGCTCGACGAAGCCGCCGCTGTAGCCGGCATCCCCGGCCAGCAGGCGCAGCCGGTTCTCGGCATGGGTCAGCGGACACACCGCCCCCAGCACCTCGATCCCCACGCCCCAGCCGAGCGCCAGCAGGTGCAGCGGCAGCAGGCGGCGCCGGCGCAGCACCAGCAGGCCACCGAACACCACGAACAGGATGAAGGCCAGGTGGGCGAGCAGCACGGCGTCGGCGAGGAAGCGATATAGCATTGATGAAAGGTCTCTGAAGAAAGATGGCGGGATCGTCCTTAATGCGCCGCAAACCCGCGCATGGTTCGATCGTCGCACGATTGGCGCGCCCGCGCAGCCGGCGTAGAGTCTCGTTTCCGACCCAGACGAGACCGCCATGCACGCACCGACCGCCAATCCAGCCAATCCAGCCATCCCGGCCACCCCGGCCATCGCCCCCTTCGCCTCTTTCGCCTCCTTCGGCGCCCTAGCCCTCAAGAGCATGGACCGCGCGCGCCAGGCGCGCGGCAAACTGCTCGACCGCGCCGGCTACGGCCCGCAGGAAACGCCCTCCAGCATCCTGCACGCCGAGCCCGGCCTGAACCTGCGCCGCTACACGCCGGAGAGGGCGGACGGCCCGCCGGTGCTGCTGGTGCCGGCCCCGATCAAGCGCTCCTACATCTGGGACCTGGCGCCCGAGGTCAGCGTCGTGCGGCGCTGGCTGGCGCGCGGCCACCGCGTCTACCTGGCCGAGTGGACGCCGCTGCCCGAGGGCGAGGACCAGGGCGAACAGTTCGGCCTCGACGACTACGGCGACCGCCTGCTGGCCGCCTGCCGGCGCGCCATCGTCCAGGATCTTGACAGGGACGGCTGCGAGGACGGCGGCGAGCAGCGCCTGGTCATCGCCGGCCACTCGCTGGGCGGCATCCTGGCCGCCATCTACAGCTGCCTGCATCCGGTACAGGTGCGCGCCACCATCCTGCTCGAGTCGCCACTGCATTTCGAGGCCGGCTCCTGCTGCTTCCGCCCGCTGGTACGGGCGGTCCCGCACGCCGGCCAGCTCGCCGCGACCTTCCGCCAGGTGCCGGGTGTGTTCCTGAACATGATGAGCGCCCTGGCCGAACCGCAGGCCTTCGGCTGGGAACGCATGACCGACCGCTACCTCTCGCTCGGCAATCCGCAGGCCATGGCCACCCACATGCGGGAAGAGCGCTGGACCCACGACGAATTCGCGCTGCCGGGCCGGCTGTTCACCGACATCGTCGAATCGCTCTACCGCAACGACGACTTCATGGCCGGGCGCCTGGACGTCGGCGGGCGCCGCATCGGCCCGCGCGACCTGGCGGCGCCGCTCGTGAGCGTCGTCGATCCGCGCAGCCGGGTGATCCCGTGGAACGCCGTGGTCCCCTTCCACGAGGCGGCGGCGAGCGAACGCAAGTGCCTGCTGCGCTACGGCGGCGACATCGGCGTCAACCTGCAGCACGTGGGGGTGCTGGTCGGCGCCGGCGCCCATGCGCGGATCTGGCCGGCCATCTTCGACTGGCTCGACGGCGCGGACGTGAAGGACGACGCAAGCGCCTGAGCGTCCGCATGCGGCGCCCGTCGCCGGCGCATGCACGACGGCGCTGGCGGACTACCGGCAACAGCCACTATACTTACGGGTTTGACCCACCGGCCTCATCCATTCTGGGAGGCCGCCACCATTCCCGGAGTCCCCAGGTGTTCGCTGTTCTTTCGCTCGACATGGGCGCCGCCATGAAAACGCTCGTGCTGACGCTCGACCTGATCGGCACCTTCGTGTTCGCCCTCAGCGGCGCGGCGGCCGGGGTACGCCGCCGGCTCGACCTGTTCGGCGTGCTGGTGCTCTCGTTCGTCGCCGCCAACTCGGGCGGCATCGTGCGCGACCTCCTGATCGGCGCCACGCCGCCGGCTGCCTTCAGCGACTGGCGCTACCTGGGCGTGTCGCTGCTGGCCGGGGTGACGATTTTCTTCTGGCACCCGACAGTGCAGCGCCTGCGCAGCCCGGTGCTGGTCTTCGACGCCGCCGGCCTGGCCCTGTTCTGCGTCGCCGGCTCGCAGAAGGCCCTGGTGTTCGGACTGGAACCCGAGATGGCGGCCCTGCTCGGCATGCTGACCGGCATCGGCGGCGGCGTCGCGCGCGACGTGCTGCTGTCGGAAGTGCCGGCCGTGATGCGCTCGGACGTGTACGCCGTCGCGGCGCTGGCGGGTGCGGTCGTGGTCGTGGTCGGCGACGCGCTGCAGCTGCCGA
>DAMCRY010000291.1:5132-5346 GCA_032115075.1 Massilia sp. | reverse complement strand
GCGGCCGTGACCAGGCGGCCGGCCGCCACGCCGTCCAGCTCCAGCACCTCGTAGACGGCGGCCGGGTAACGCGCGCGGTAGCCCGCCACCTGCGCATCGCGCTGCGCGGCGATCAGCCCCTCGATGTAGCGCGGGTCGGCCAGCAGCGTGCGCAGGTCGTCGCGGGTGGATCGGTACAGCTCGGCGAAGAAAGCCTCGTCGGACGGTTGCGCGG
>DAMCRY010000291.1:4382-4979 GCA_032115075.1 Massilia sp. | reverse complement strand
GCTGCCCGGCAAGCGCAGCAGGCGGATCCGAAAGACACGGAAGCGTGGGCGCCCGAGCCCCGGCGCGTGGTTCCCGCATCCCTTGCCGCCGCGCCCTCGGACGCGGTGGTGCTGTTCGACGGCAAGGACCTGGGCGAGTGGGCCGCCGCGGGCGCGCCCGCCCGGCCCGCCGGCTGGACCGTGGCCGACGGCGCCTTCACCGTGCGCGGCGGCAGCGGCGACATCCAGACCCGGCGCACCTTCACCGACTACCAGATCCACCTCGAATGGCGCGTGCCGGCAGGGCTGCCCGGCAGCGGCCAGGGCCGCGGCAACAGCGGCCTGTTCCTCGCCTCGACCGCCAACGGCGGCGGCTACGAGATCCAGATCCTCGACTGCGCCGGCAACAAGACCTATGTGAACGGCCAGGCGGCCAGCCTCTACAAGCAGCACGCCCCGCTGGTCAACGCCTGCGCTGCGCCCGGCGAATGGCAGAGCTACGACGTGATCTGGACCGCGCCGCGCTTCGGCGCCAACGGCGCCCTGCTGGCGCCCGCCTACGTGACCGCGCTGCACAACGGCGTGCTGGTGCAGAACCACGTCGCGCTGCATGGCGAA
>DAMCRY010000291.1:0-4365 GCA_032115075.1 Massilia sp. | reverse complement strand
CCGCCCGCACGGCCCCCTGCCGATCCGCCTGCAGGACCACGGCGATCCGGTGAGCTTCCGCAACGTCTGGGTCCGCCCGCTCTGACTGGCGGCGGCGCGCCGCATCACGACGAGCCTGCAGTACGGTTTCTTCGGCCGCGCCGAAGCTCTCTGACGCTGGCGGCACGCCCTCAGGCGGCGCGCCGCACCTTGCCGCGCGGGGCGACGTCGCGCAGCACTTCACGCGCGGCGTTGTGGCCGGGCGCCCCGGTGACGCCGCCGCCCGGGTGGGTACCCGATCCGCAGGTGTACAGGCCCGCGATCGGGCCGCGGTAGTCGGCGTGCCCCAGCATGGGCCGGGCCGCGAACAGCTGGTCCAGGCCCAGCGCGCCATGGAAGATGTCGCCGCCGACCAGGCCGAAGGTGCGCTCCAGGTCCAGCGGGCTCATGATCTGCCGGCCGAGCACCGCGGCCTTGAAGTTCGGCGCATAACGGTCGACGGTGTCGATCATGAGGTCGGCCACGCGCTCGCGATGCTGGTCCCAGCTCGACCCGTCCGGCAGTTCCGGCGCCAGGGTGGAAGGGATCAGCATCTCGACGATCGGTTCGCGCGACCAGCCAAGGCTGCGGGCGTCGTGGTAGGCGCGCTCCATGTACTGCAGGCTCGGAGCGATGATGATGCCGCTGCCGTGGTGCTCGGCCGCCGTCCTGCCCGGCAGGCAGCTGAAGTCGGGCAGCTCGGCCAGCGCCACGTTCATGCGGAAGGTGCCGGAACCGCAGCGCCAGGCCTGCATGCGGCGCAGGAAGTCGGCCGGCAGCGCGCCCGGGTCCACCAGCCGGGTGTACAGCAGGCGCGGATTCAGGTTCGACACCACCACGCGTGCGTCGACCCGCTCGCCCGCCTGCGTGACGACGCCCTGCGCGCGGCCCCGCTCGAGCAGCACCTCGCCGACCGGGCAGCCGGTCCGGATTTCCACGCCCAGGCCGCGGGCCGCCTTCGCCATCGCCTGGGTGATCGCGCCCATGCCGCCGATGGCGTGCCCCCAGGCCCCCTTCTTGCCGTTGACCTCGCCGAACACGTGGTGCAGCAGCACGTAGGCCGAGCCGGGCGAGTAAGGGCTGGCATAGTTGCCGACCACGCTGTCGAAGCCATAGGCGGCCTTGATCGGCGCGCTTTCGAACCAGCCGTCCAGGTAGTCGCCGGCCGACTTGGTGAACAGGTCCAGCAGTTCGCGCTGGGTGGACAGCGGCAGCTTGCGCGCCCGGTTGCCGAGCCGGCCCGCCTTGAGCAGCTCGGGCAGCGCCGCCATCCAGCCACCCTCGACCCGGTTCGGCGGGGTTTCCAGCACCAGCTCGCGCAGCAGTCCGGCTGCGCTGTCGAGGTGGCTGCCGTAGGCGTCCAGGCGCTCGGCATCGCGTTGCGAGAAGCGCGCCACCTCTGCCTGCGTGCGGCCGGCGCCGACCTTCAGGTAGCGGCCGTCGTCCAGCGGCAGGAAGTTGGACAGGGGGCGCTCGACGATGCGCAGGCCGTGCGCGGCCAGGTCCATGTCGCGCATCACCTTGGGATTGAGCAGGGACACCGTGTAGGCGGCGACCGAGTTGCGGAAGCCCGGGTGGAACTCCTCGGTGACGGCGGCGCCGCCGACGACGTCGCGCGCCTCGAGGACTGTCACCTTCAGCCCGGCGCGGGCCAGGTAGAAGGCGCACGCCAGGCCGTTGTGGCCGGCGCCGATGATGACCGCATCCCGCTTTTCGTGCATCGCGTCCTCCGTGGTAGACACATGCATTGTGCGCCAGGAAGGACGGGATTGCACCTGTCAGATCAAGCAGCCTGCGCGGCCCGGCCCTGAAGCGCGCCGGAAGCGAAATCAGGCGGGCTGCTTGCTTGCCCGCGCGGCCCGCACGCCATGCAGCTTGCGGTAGCTGTCGATCAGCCGGTGGTGGCGATCGAGGCCTTCCAGCTTCATGCTGGTCGGCGTCAGGCCGTGGAAACGCACGCCGCCGTCCACCGAGCCCAGTACCGCATCCATGCGCGCGTCGCCGTACATGCGGCGGAAGTTCACCACGTAGTCGTCGAGCTCGAGCTCCTCGTCCAGCACCACCGACAGCACCGCATCCATCGCGCGGTAGAACAGCTTGCGCTCGACCGTGTTGTCGTTGTACTGCAGGAAGGCGCCGACCAGCTCGTGGGCGTCCTCGAGCGCGCCCAGCGCCAGGTTGATCAGGAGGCGCAGCTCGAGCACGGTCAGCTGGCCCCAGTCGGTGTTCTCGTCGAACTCGATGCCGATCAGGCTGGCGATGTCGCCGTACTCGTCCAGCTCGTTGTTCTCGAGACGGTCGAGCAGCGCGTTCAGGGCGTCGTCGTCGAGACGGTGGATGTTCAGGATGTCTTCGCGGAACAGCAGCGCCTTGTTGGTGTTGTCCCAGACCAGGTCCTCGACCGGGTAGATTTCCGAATAGCCGGGCACCAGGATGCGGCAGGCGACCGCGCCCAGTTCGTCGTGCACCGCCATGTAGACTTCCTTGCCCATCTCTTCGAGGATGCCGAGCAGGGTCGCGGCCTGCTCGGCGTTGGAGTCCGCGCCGGCGCCGGAGAAGTCCCATTCGACGAAGTCGACCTCGGACTTCGCGCTGAAGAAGCGCCACGACACCAGGCCGCTGGAATCGATGAAGTGCTCGACGAAGTTGTAGGGCTCGGTCACGGCCTCGCTGGCGAAGGTGGGCGGCGGCAGGTCGTTCAGGCCTTCGAAACTGCGGCCCTGCAGCAGCTCGGTCAGGCTGCGCTCCAGCGCCACCTCGAAGCTCGGGTGGGCACCGAAGGAGGCGAACACGCCGCCGGTGCGCGGGTTCATCAGGGTCACGCACATGACCGGGTAGCGCCCGCCCAGCGAGGCGTCCTTGACCAGGACCGGAAAGCCCTGCTCTTCCAGGCCCTGGATGCCGGCCACGATGCGCGGGTATTTGGCCAGCACCTCCTGGGGCACGTCGGGCAGGGCCATCTCGCCTTCCAGGATCTCGCGCTTGACGGCGCGCTCGAAGATCTCGGACAGGCACTGCACCTGGGCCTCGGCCAGGGTGTTGCCGGCGCTCATGCCGTTGCTGGCGTAGAGGTTCTCGATCAGGTTGGACGGGAAGTACACGGTCGCGCCGTCCGACTGCCGCGTGTACGGCAGCGACACGATGCCGCGCGCCGCGTTGCCGGAATTGGTGTCGACCAGGTGCGAGCCGCGCAGCTCGCCGTCCGGATCGTAGACCTCCAGGCAGTAGTCGTCGAGGATCCCGGCGGGCAGCGCATCGTCCGGGCCGGCCTGGAACCAGCGCTCGTTCGGGTAATGGACGAAGTCGGCCCGGGCGATGTCCTCGCCCCAGTAGACGCCGGCGTAGAAGTGGTTGCAGTTCAGGCGCTCGATGTACTCGCCCAGGGCCGAGGCCAGCGCGCTTTCCTTGGTCGAGCCCTTGCCGTTGGTGAAGCACATCGGCGAGTGGGCGTCGCGGATGTGCAGCGACCAGACGTTCGGGACGATGTTGCGCCACGAGGCGATCTCGATCTTGATGCCCCACGACGCCAGCATGGCCGACATGTTGGCGATGGTCTGCTCGAGCGGCAGGTCCTTGCCCGGGATGGTGGTGGCGGCCGCGGCGTCCGGCTGCAGGGTCAAGAGGGCCTGGGCGTCGGCGTCCAGGTTGTCGACCTCCTCGATGACGAATTCGGGCCCGGTCTGCACCACTTTCTTGACGGTGCAGCGCTCGATCGAGCGCAGGATGCCCTGGCGGTCCTTCTCCGAGATATCGGGCGGCAGCTCGACCTGGATCTTGAAGATCTGCTTGTAGCGGTTTTCCGGGTCGACGATATTATTCTGCGACAGGCGGATATTCTCGGTCGGGATGTCGCGGGTGTTGCAGTACAGCTTGACGAAGTAGGCCGCGCACAGGGCCGAGGACGCCAGGAAGTAGTCGAAGGGGCCCGGCGCCGAGCCGTCTCCCTTGTAGCGGATCGGCTGGTCGGCGATCACCGTGAAGTCGTCGAATTTCGCTTCCAGGCGAAGCTTGTCGAGGAAGTTGACCTTGATTTCCATAAGAGAATTCCATTGCTGCCGAAGACGGGCCGGCCGGCGCGGCGCCGCGCGTCGAGGCCGGCTCGTCGATTCAAAATATAAAGCCCTGTCGAAACAGGGCTTCGTCATGCGGTCCGCGGAACAGCGCGCGCCAGGGCACCAGGGCGCCAGAACGGTTTTCCGCAACAGGATGGAGGATACCATGGGCTGGCCCGCGTGCGGCGGGGCATGTGGCGTTCAGGCCTCTTCGCTGCCTGCGCCGGCGGGCAGGATCTCGGCGACCTCGGCATCCGGCGCCACGCCCAGCGCGCGCAGGGTGTCCTGGGCCACC
>DAMCRY010000290.1:0-5353 GCA_032115075.1 Massilia sp. | reverse complement strand
GGGTGGCCTGCGCGGCTTCGCCGGCGTGGTGGGACTGTCGCGGCCGCTGCGCGCCGTGCTGCGCAGCGGCTGCTACCTGACCAGCGACCACGGCTCCTACCGGTGCCTGCTGGCCCGGCTCGACGGGCGCGAAGCGCGGCCCGAAGAAGGCTTGCGGCCGGCGCTGGAAGTCTGGAGCATGGTGCAGTCGCGCCCCGAACCGGGCCTGGCCATCCTCACCATGGGCAAGCGCGACGCCTCCTACGACGAGGCGCTGCCGGTTCCCGTGTACACGCACCGCCCCGGCAGCGAGGCGCAGGGCCCGGCCGCGCTGCCGCCCGGCTGCGCGATCGTCAAGATGAACGACCAGCACGCCTACCTGTCGCTGCCCGAAGGTCCCATCCGCGACGAATTGAAGATCGGCGACCTGGTCGGCTGCGGCATCTCCCACCCCTGCACCACGTTCGACAAGTGGCAGGTGCTGCTGGCCGTGGACGATGCCTATACCGTGACCCAGGCACTGAACACCTTCTTCTGAAAGCGCCGGGCAGTGCGCTACAATCGGCTTCCAGCCGCCTCAAACGAGTACCGTATGCCCGCCACGCCGCCGTCCCTGTTCCCGCCGATCCAGCCCATCCGCCACGGCATGCTCGCCGTCGACGAACTGCACACGATCTACTGGGAAGAGGTCGGCAATCCCAACGGCATTCCCGTGCTGTTCCTGCACGGCGGGCCGGGCGCCGGCCTGTCGCCGCAGCACCGCCGCTTCTTCGATCCGAGCGCCTACCGCGTGATCCTGTTCGACCAGCGCGGCGCCGGCAAGTCCACGCCGCTGGGCGAATGGCGCAACAATACCACTCAGCTCCTGATCGACGACATCGAGCGCCTGCGGCAGATGTTCGGCATCCAGCAGTGGCTGGTGTTCGGCGGTTCCTGGGGCTCGACGCTGGCGCTGGCCTATGGGCAGGCGCATCCGGAGCGCTGCCTCGGCTTCGTGCTGCGCGGGATCTTCCTGTGCACGAAGGCCGAAGTGGACTGGTTCATCAACGGCGTGAAATGGTTTTATCCGGAGCTGTACGAAGAGTTCGTCGCCCCGATTCCCCAGGAGGAGCGCGGCGACCTGCTCCAGGCCTACACGAAACGCCTGCTGTGCGACGATCCGGACCGCTACTGGCCGGCCGCGCGCGCCTGGAGCCGCTTCGAGGGCCGCCGCGTGTTCCTGCTGCCGCAGCCCGAGGAAGCCTCGTCCGATGCGCTCGACCTCGGCGTCGGCCGCCTCGAATCGCACTACATGCTGCACGGCGCCTTCATGGAAGAAGACCAGCTGGTGCGCGACATCGGGCGCATCGCCCACCTGCCGGCCACCATCGTGCAGGGCCGCTACGACGTCATCTGTCCGCCGCTGTCGGCGTGGCGCCTGCACCAGGCCTGGCCGGGCGCGAAGCTGCACATGATCCCGGACGGCGGCCACGGCGCGCTGGAGACCGGCATCGCGCGGGCGCTGGTGACCGCCACCGAGCAGTTCAAGCGCCACGGCCGCTTCGAGTAAGGCGCAGGTAGAACCATAGAGCGCGATTGCCTCCCGGCACTGCGTGCCGCCTGCTACACTAAGGCCACACCGACAACAATTACAACAGTTACCTTACGTGTACCCATGAATATCCAGATCAGCGACATCGGCCACGTCATCCAGCTGGCGATCGCGCCGGTCTTCCTGCTTACCGGCGTGGCGACCAAGCTGACCGTGCTGACCAACCGCCTGGCGCGCATCATCGACCGCACCCGCGTGCTCGAAGACCGCCTCAAGGTCAGCCCGAACGCCGAGTTCTCGGCCGAACTCGAAACGCTCTATACGCGCTCGCACCTGATCAACACCGCGATCACCTCCAGCACCGCCTGCGGCCTGCTGGTCTGCCTCGTCATCGCGATGCTGTTCCTGGGCGACACCACCAACCTGCCGCTGGACCAGTACATCGCCGGCCTGTTCGTGTGCGCGATGATCGGCCTGATCAGCAGCTTCGTCTACTTCCTGCGCGAGATCTTCATCGCCTCGCGCTTCATGCGCATGCAGCACCTGCAATCGCTGCAGCCGCCGCGCTAGCGCACATTCACCGAACGGTTCTTACTCATGCACGACTACCAACGCCCTCCCACCCTGTACCGCTACGCGCCGCAGGACGAACTCGAAGCCGCGCTGCGCGGCCAGTTCCGCCTCCTTCCCGACGGCGGCTTCCTGTCCCTGTCCTTCTCGACCGCCTGGGACAAGGGACTGTTCGACGTGTTCAGCCCCGCCGACCGCTGCCTGGTGATCCACAACACCGAGGAGTTCGGCGAGCGCCTGCACCGCGCGGTGCAGCGCACCTTGCCCAACTGGGCCGGCATCGACGGCCAGGTCGCCTACGGCGCGCGTTCGCCGCTCGGCGCGGCATTCTCGAAGAGCCTGGGCATGTCGCGCGAAAAGGAATGGCAGTTCGCCTGGCGCTCGATGTCGCCGGGCGCCAGCCTGAATCCCGTCGTCGTCAACATCGGCAGCATCGCCGCGTTCGCCGAGCTGCGCGAGCGCGACAGCCATCTCGCCTGACAGTTTAGAAACACGCCTCCACGAAATCACGGTGTAATGCCGTGATGACGCAAGCTACCACGCACCCCACCTATCCCCATCTCCTCGCGCCGCTCGACCTCGGTTTCACGACCCTGAAGAACCGCGTGATCATGGGCTCGATGCACACCGGGCTCGAAGACCGTTTCTACAACTACGGCAAGCTGGCCGCCTTCTACCGCGAACGCGCGCGCGGCGGCGTCGGCCTGATCGTCACCGGCGGCATCTCGCCGAACCGCCAGGGCTGGCTGCTGCCCTTCGGCGGCACCCTGAATTTCCTGGGCGACGTGCCGAACCACCGCCGGGTCACGCGCGCGGTGCACGAAGAGGGCGGCAAGATCGTGCTGCAGATCCTGCACGCGGGCCGCTACGGCTACCAGCCCTTCGTGGTGTCGGCTTCCGGCGTGAAGTCGCCGATCTCGAAGTTCAAGCCGAAGGCGCTGGACGCGGCCGGCATCGAGGACACCATCGCCGCCTACGCGCGCTGCGCCAGGCTGGCGCAGATGGCCGGCTACGACGGCGTCGAGGTGATGGGCAGCGAAGGCTACCTGCTCAACCAGTTCCTGTGCGCGCGCACCAACAAGCGCCTTGATGCGTGGGGCGGCCCGATCGAGAACCGCATGCGCCTGGCCGTCGAGGTGGTGCGCCGCATCCGCGCCGCCGTCGGTCCGGATTTCATCCTCATGTACCGCCATTCCGTGCTCGACCTGGTCGAAGGCGGCAATACCTGGGACGAGGTGGTAGCGGTCGCGCAAGCGCTGCAGGCGGCCGGCGTGACCATCCTGAATACCGGCTACGGCTGGCACGAGGCGCGCATTCCCACCATCGTCACCTCGGTGCCGCGCGCGGCCTTCTCCGAGGTGGCGGGGCGCCTGCGCAAGGAGGTGACGATCCCGGTGGTGGCCTCGAACCGCATCAACATGCCGGTCGATGCCGAGGCGCTGCTGGCGCAGGGCAGCGCCGACCTGGTGTCGCTGGCGCGTCCCTTCCTGGCCGATGCCGAGTGGGTCGACAAGGCGGCGGGCGGACGCGTCGACGAGATCAACACCTGCATCGCCTGCAACCAGGCCTGCCTCGACCACACCTTCTCCAACAAGCGCGCCAGCTGTTTGGTGAACCCGCGCGCCTGCCACGAGACCGAACTGGTGTTTCGCAGGAGTGCGCGCCCGCGCCGCGTGGCGGTGGTCGGGGCCGGCCCGGCCGGCCTGTCCGCGAGCACCGTGGCGGCCGAATGCGGGCACCGGGTGACCTTGTTCGAGGCATCAGGCAGCATCGGCGGCCAGTTCAAGGTCGCCATGCAGGTGCCCGGCAAGGAGGAATTCGCCGAGACCATCCGCTACTTCGGCCGCAAGCTGGCGCTCACCGGCGTGGACCTGCGCCTGAACCGCCGGGTGACGCGCGAGGAGCTGCTGGCCGAGGGCTTCGACGACGTCATCGTCGCGACCGGCATCACCACCCGCAAGCCGCGGATCGACGGCATCGACCACCCCAGGGTGCTGAGCTACCTCGACGTGCTGCGCGACCGGAAGCCGGTCGGGCGCCGCGTGGCCATCATCGGCGCGGGCGGCATCGGCTTCGACATGGGCGAGTTCCTGGTGCACGACCCCGCGGTGCCGCTGCCGGTGCCGAAGGAGCACTGGATGGGCGAGTGGGGCGTCGATCCGCTATCCGCGACCCCGGGCGGCCTGGCGCCGCCCGTGAAGCCGCATCCGCCGCGTGAAGTCTGGCTCCTGCAGCGCAAGACCACGCGTCCGGGCGCGGGCCTGGGCAAGACCTCGGGTTGGGTGCACCGCGCGACCCTGGTCCGCAACGGCGTGCAGATGCTGGCGGGCGTGCAGTACGAACGCATCGACGATGCGGGGCTGCACATCACCGTCGGCGGCAAGGCGCGCCTGCTGGAAGTGGACAATGTGGTGATCTGCGCCGGGCAGGAGAGCCTGGCGGAGCTGATGCCGGCGGAAGGGCAGGGCGGAGGGCCGCGCTTCCACAAGATCGGCGGGGCGGCGCTGGCGGCGGAGCTGGATGCGAAGCGGGCGATCCGCGAGGGGGCGGAGCTGGCGGCGCGGCTTTGATGTTGCTGGTGGCTGCGCTGAAAAAAATTGGGTCCCCGCCTGCGCGGGAACGACGTGCTGCGGGCTCGGGCTAAAGCGCTAACTTAACTTACTCGCACACTGGAACGTCATCCCCGCGCAGGCGGGGATCCAGGTTCCGCAAGCGTCGCCTTACTTCTTGCGCACCACCACGCAGCCGATCGAATACCCGGCGCCGAACGAGCAGATCACGCCATTGGCGCCTGCCGGCAGGTCGTCCTGGTACTTGTGGAACGCGATGATCGAGCCCGCCGACGAGGTATTCGCATAGGTGTCGAGGATCACCGGCGCCTCTTCCGGCGTCGCATCGCGGCCCAGCAGGGTGCGGATGATCAGGAGGTTCATGTTCAGGTTGGCCTGGTGCAGCCAGTAGCGCGACACGTCCGCGATCTCGAGGCCGGCCTTTTGCACCGAGTCGGCGATCGTCGCCGCCGCCATCGGGCAGACTTCCTTGAACACCTTGCGGCCCTGCTGGCGGAACAGCTTGTCCGGCGCGCCGATGCCGGCTTCGTCGAAGCGGTTCATGAAGCCGAAGTTGTTGCGGATGTTGTTCGAGAACTTGGTCTTCAGCTGGCTGTCCAGGATTTCCCACTGGTGGGCGCTGGTGGCCGTTTCCGCCGCTTCCACGATCACCGCGGTGCAGGCGTCGCCGAAGATGAAGTGGCTGTCGCGGTCGCGGAAGTTC
>DAMCRY010000289.1:0-5366 GCA_032115075.1 Massilia sp. | reverse complement strand
GGGATGGCGGCAGGTGCGGCGCCAGGTGCGCCGACCGCTTCGTCGAGGACGGCAACGGCCGGCGCAGCGACCTGGATCTCGGCCTCGGCCGGGGTGACGGGAACGGCGACCGCGCTGCTGCGCTGCCGGTCGATGCGGCTTGCTGCTTTTTCGATAATGCTCACGATAACTCCTTGGGGCGCCTTACATCGTGGGGCGCACGAGAATGGCGGCGACGCCGGCGCCATACAGGGCGAACAGCACCAGTACCGAGGCGCCCAGCATCAGCAGGCGGCGCTTGCGGAGGACGGTCTGCTCGCCGGTCCAGTTCATGCTGACCGAGCCCAGGATCGGGACTCCGGTGGTTTCGCGCAGCGTCGACTGGCTGAGGAAGGTCGGACGCAGCTGGCTCAACAGGAACGCACCGACCAGGCCGGCACCCAGGGCGGCGACGAACACGGCCGAGAACAGCAGCATGCGGTTGGGACCGGACGGCAGCAGCGGCGCGGTCGGCGGGTCGACCACGCGGAAGCTCAGCATGTCGGTGGCTGAGGTCAGGTCGCCCGACAGCTTGGCCGATTCGCGGCGTTCCACCAGTTTCTGGTAGTTCTGGCGGTTGACCTCGTAGTCGCGGTTCAGCTGGGCGAGCTGGGCTTCGATTTCCGGCACCGAGGCGCTCTGGGTGCGCAGGCGCGCCAGGCGCTCGTTGTAGCCGTTCACGCGCGCCTGCAGCGAGGCCACACGCGCTTCCGCCTCGGACAGCGAGACGTTGAGCTGCTGCATCATCGGGCTGTAGCTGGCGCCCGGGTCGAGGGCGGTCTTGGGACGCTTGGCTTCCTCGGCCTTGCGCGCCAGCAGCTGCTCGAGCAGGCGGCGGTTGGCGATGATGTCCGGATGCTGCTCGGTGTACTGCAGGCGCAGCGCGTCGAGGTTCTTGGTGGTGGTGGCGATGCGCGACTCGAGTTCGGCGTCGACCGGGGCCGGCACCGCCTTCTCGCCCGGCGCGGCCGGGGCGCCGGAAATCTGGCGGCGGATCGCGTTGCGCGCCTGCTGGGCTTCGGCCAGCTCCAGGCGCGCCTGGGCCAGCGCTTCGGTGGTGGCGTTTACGCGCGAGGTGTAGTCGGCGCCTTCGCTGGGCAGCAGGCCCATGTTGCGGATCTTGAATTCCTTCAGCGCATTCTCGGCAGTGGCCAGCTTCTCTTCGTAGCCGCGGATCTGGTCATCGATGAACTGGACAGCCTTTTCCGAATCCTGTCGCTTGCCGCCGAAGCCCTCGACGAAGATGGTCAGGAAGGCCTGCACCACTTCCTTGCCCAACTGCGGGTCGGGGGCGGTGTAGCTGATCGTGTAGATGTCGTCGCGCTCGGTGCCGGCCATCTTGATCTCGGACATCAGCTTGTCCACCATCGCCTCGTGTTCCTTGGCGTTGGCGGTCTTCACGTCCAGGTCGACCATGCGCATGACGCGCTCGACGTTCGGGCGGCTGATCAGGGTGCGGCGCATGAACATCACCTGCTGGTCCAGGTTGGGCAGCATGGTCATGCCCGACATCAGAGGTTTCAGGATGCTCTGGGTGTCGACGTACACGCGGGCCGAGGCCTCGTACTGGTTGGGCAGCTTGAGCACGACGGCCCATCCGCACAGGGCGACGATCCAGGTGATGACCACCGCATGCCAGCGGTACTTGCCAATGGCCTTCAGGAAATTCAGTAACAGCGTTTGTAATTCTGCCATCTCGTCAATCTCGCCATCCGAGCCGGCCTGGGAGCGCCGGGCTCAACAAATAAAGATTTCGCATCATCGCTTGTAGTCTTTGCAATTGCAATTGCGTGCGGGAACATGGCGTGCATTCGGTGCCAAATACACCAGATTTGCCACACAAATTCTGCTAAGCAACGTCAATTACGCCACAAAGATGCCTATATGCAAGCTAAGAATTGCAATTTCGAAAATATAACACAGCAATTGAAATTGCAATTTTTTTACTGTTTCGTGCCGTGCGGCAGTCTTTCGAGCCTGATGTACAGACGTGGCCGGATCGAATTTTGGTATTGTAGTGTTGATTAACCGAAATAGCTTGCACGATTGTCCAGCCCTTCCCCCAACCTTGTTTACACCCCTTTCGTGATATGCGGATGACAAAGAACTGGCTTCCGGTCCTGCTCGCCATGCTGGCCTGGACCCTGGGCGCCATCGCACCGGCACAGGCCCAGTTGAGCAAGACGATCCCCCTCGTGAAGCGCGCCGTGGTCGGCGTCGGCACCCAGCTCAGGACCCGCAGCCCGGCGATCGCCTTCTTCGGCACCGGCTTCGTGGTCGGCGACGGCCTGAGCGTGATCACCAATGCCCACGTGGTGGTGCCGCTGTCCGATCCGGCCAGCAAGGAGGAGCTCGGCATCGTGCTGCCGAACGGCGCCATGGTCGCCTTCCGGCCGGCGCGCCTGGTGGCGCTCGACCGCGAGCACGACCTGGCCCACCTGCGCCTGGAAGGCGCACCGCTGCCGGCCTTGCAGCTTGCCGAGGCGGACCGCGCCATGGAGGGACAGGACCTGGCGTTCACCGGTTTCCCGCTCGGCATGGCGCTGGGCCTGCATCCGGCCACCCATCGGGCGACCCTGGCCGCCATCACGCCGGTGGTGACGCCGTCGCTCAGCTCGCGCCGGCTCGACCCGCGGGCCATCGCCCAGCTGCAGCGCGCCAGCTTCGACGTCTACCAGCTCGACGGCACGGCGTATCCCGGCAACAGCGGCAGCCCGGTATACGACCCGGATACCGGCGTGGTGCAGGCGGTCATCAACATGGTGTTCGTCAAGGGGCTCAAGGAAACCGCGATCACGAACCCGAGCGGCATCACCTATGCGGTCCCGGTACGCCACGTCCACGCACTATTGCAACAAAAATGAGCACACGCGACGTATCGTGCTCAGCCTTTCGGAAATAGTCGTTATACAATACAACTTGGCCATTCATGGCAAAACAACAATTTGATGAGCAGGCCGGTCGTGTGCGCCGCACAAGCCAGCCTGTCGGGAAGGGATTTGACGTGAGCATGAACAAGATGATGAAACAGGTCGCCCTGGCGATGGTTGCCGCCGCCTCCCTGGTGCTGGCGGGATGCGCCACGCCTACGCCGCCGAGCGCCGCCGCGCTGGCGCCGGTCAACCCGGACTACCTGATCGGACCGGGCGACAACGTGACGATCACGGTCTGGCGCAATCCTGAAGTGTCCGGCTCGGTGCCGGTGCGCCCGGACGGCAAGATCACCAGCCCGCTGGTCGAAGACCTGCCGGCCGCCGGCAAGACCTCGACCCAACTCGCCCGCGACATCGAACAGGCACTGGCCAAGTTCATCCAGCAGCCGGTGGTTACCGTCGTCGTCACCAACTTCGTCGGCAATTACAGCGACCAGATCCGCGTGATCGGCCAGGCGGCCCGTCCACAGGCGCTGGCTTACCGCCGCGACATGTCTCTAATGGACGTCCTGATCGCCGTCGGCGGCATTACCGAGTTCGCGGCCGGTAACAAGGCCACCATCGTGCGCACGGTAGACGGCAAGCAGGAAAAAGTGCCGGTTCGCCTGAACGACCTGATCCGCGACGGCGACATTGCCGCGAACATGGCGATGCGCCCGGGTGACGTGCTGATCATCCCCGAGAGCTTCTTCTGATTCGCTGTCGATTTTTCTTACATAGTGCAGCGTTCGGCACTACAATCATCGTGATGCGCTTGCAGCCATGTGCTGCAAGCTATTGTTTTTAGACAATAAATTTTTCTTTATTGTATTTCCGGCGCGCTTCTTGCTTATGCTGGATCATGGCCGTTCCGCGGCCGTTCCCGAGGACGCAAACGTGGCTAACGAACATCGACCAGACCAACCGAACACGACGCCGCAGCCGCCCCAGCCTTCGCTGGGCAAGCGCGGCGCGACGCGGCGTCGCCTGGCCAAGGCCGGGGTCGGCGCCGCCGGCATCCTGTGGACCCTCGAAAGCAAGGCCACTTTCAACCAGGGCATGACCTGTGCGCCACCTTCCGGCTCGCTGTCGACTGGCCTGAAGAGCAGCTATGGCCAGCGCTCCACCTGCCAGGGCTGGCCGCCCAAGGTCTGGCGCACGCTCGGCCACTTCTGGCCGTGCAGCGACAAGGTCATGTTCGCGAGCGTGTTCCCCTGCCGCGGCAACAACAAGCTCACCTACGGCAAGGTGTCGATGCTGGACATATTGCAAGGCAAGCACTTCGACAGCTATGGCATCGGCGCCGAGCTGGTCGCGGCCTACCTGAACGTCCTGTCGCGCAAGATTTCCTTCCTGACCGAGGAACGCGTGATCGACATGTGGATGCAGATCCAGCGCGGCGGCTACCAGGCCGCGCCCGGCGTCGTCTGGAATGCCCAGCAACTGAAGTACTACCTGAGTTCGACGCACTATTGAAGCTTGCGATGTGGCGGGTGCCGCCCGGCCAGGCGCTCGTGTCCCGCCAGTGGGACGATGAGCGCGTGCTGTTCAACTCCCTTTCCGGCGCGACCCACCTGCTGGGTCCGGGCGAAGCCCTGCTGCTCGACGTGCTGGGCGCCGGGCCCGCCGGCACCGACGATCTGGCGGCCGCGCTCGCGGCCGAGTTCGAGATCGACGCCAACGAACTGCCGGCCGAGCTGGACGCCATGCTCGATACCCTGGCCAGGCTCGACTTGATCGAACCATGCTGACCGTTTCCAGTCTGACGCGCGCCGGGCTGGCGCGGCGCCTGCGCGAGGGCGCCCTGGTGTTGCGCACCGGTCCGTTTACCACCCGCATCCGCAGCGACATCGGCCACGTCGCCGATGGGCTGGCCCGGCTGTATGCCGACTACCCGGTCGAGGACCCGGAAGCCTTCGCCCATTTCCACGTCAACCTGCTGCGTTCGCGCGGCTGGCGGCACTGGTTCCGGCCGCAGGCGCTGTTCGACCACGACGGCCTGGCGCCGTTCACCCCGCTGCCGCTCGGGCATGCCTGGCCGATGTTCGAATGGGTCATGAACTGGTGCGTGTCGAACCATGCGCACGGCTACCTGATCGTGCACGCGGCCGTGGTCGAGAAGAACGGCCGCGCGGTGATCCTGCCGGCCCCGCCGGGTTCCGGAAAAAGTACCCTGTGCGCGGCGCTGGTCTTGCGCGGCTGGCGCCTGCTGTCCGACGAGCTGGCGCTGCTGCGCCTGGAAGACGGCCTGCTGGCGCCGCTGCCGCGCCCGGTCAGCCTGAAGAATGCCTCGCTCGATATCATCCGCGACTTCGCGCCGGAAGCACAGTTCGGCACGCCCGCGCACGGCACCGCCAAGGGCACCGTCGGCCATCTGCGGGCGCCCGCGGCCAGCGTGCGCCACGCCGCCGAGCCGGCCCGCCCGGCCTGGGTGGT
>DAMCRY010000288.1:0-5398 GCA_032115075.1 Massilia sp. | reverse complement strand
GGGCAGGCTGCCGGCGGCGTCATGGCTGAAAGAGAGATAGGGATTGCCGGCGTCCGGCAGCGTGGCGATGGCGGGATTGACGCGCATGCGGGCCGCCAGCGAAGCGGCCAGCTGGGCAGCCTCGGAACGCAGGCTCGCCTGCTGGCGCGTGCGTTCCGCCGTGAGCTGCACCGCGCCCGCGCCGACGATGCCGACCGCCAGCACGAACAGCGCCACCAGCACTTCAACCAGCGTGAACCCACGCCCACATCCCCTGTACTGCCCGTGCACGGCCACCTCCCGATCTCCGACGGCGTTGGCGGACCGGCGCACCCATCATGGCGCACCGGTTGCGAGCTGCGAAGTTATCAGGCGAGCACAGGCGAGCCATGAGCTGGCCCAATCGGATGGACGGAACTCGGGGCGGACCCCGGGGCGGCCAGTTGGCCTTGATTTACTTGCGCGGGTGGCCCACTTCGGCCAGCGCTTCCTGGAACTCGGCCAGGTCCTCGAAGTTCTTGTAGACCGAGGCGAAGCGGATGTAGGCGATCTTGTCGAGGCGCTTGAGTTCCTGCATCACCAGTTCGCCGACATAGCCGGTATCGACCTCGCGGCGGCCGCTGGTGAGCAGCTTTTCCTCGATGGTGGCGACGGCCGTGTCGATCGCTTCGGCGGCGACCGGGCGCTTGCGCAGCGCCAGCATCAGGCTGTCGCGCAGCTTGTTGGACGAGAACTCGGTGCGGCTGCCGTTCTTCTTGACGATGATCGGCATCGACAGCTCGATGCGCTCGTAGGTGGTGAAGCGCTTGTCGCACTTCGCGCAGCGCCGGCGCCGGCGGATCGCGTCCCCCTCCTCCGACACGCGGGTGTCGAGGACCTGGGTATCTTCATGCTGGCAGAACGGACATTTCATGGGCGCCGGGGGTTCAAAAAGGGCCGCTGTATGCGGCCCCAGGGTTGCTTACTTGGCGTAGACCGGGTACTTGTCGGTCAGCTGCTTCACTTCCGCCTTGACGCGCTCGATGGTGGCGGCGTCGTGCGGATTGTCCAGCACGTCGGCGATCAGGTGGCCCACCTTGACCGCGTCCTCTTCCTTGAAGCCGCGGGTGGTGAAGGCCGGGCTGCCGAGGCGGATGCCGGAGGTGACGAAGGGCTTCTGCGGGTCGTTCGGGATGCCGTTCTTGTTGCAGGTCATGTGTGCCTGGCCGAGGATCGCTTCCGCTTCCTTGCCGGTCAGGCCCTTCGAACGCAGGTCCACCAGCATCACGTGCGACTCGGTGCGGCCCGAGACGATGCGCAGGCCGCGCTCGGTCAGGGTGTTGGCCAGGGCGCTGGCGTTCTTGACCACCTGTTTCTGGTATTCCTTGAACTCCGGCGACAGCGCTTCCTTGAAGGCGACGGCCTTGCCTGCGATTACGTGCATCAGCGGACCGCCCTGGATGCCAGGGAAGATCGCGGAATTGATCTGCTTTTCGTACTCGGCCTTCATCAGGATGATGCCGCCGCGCGGGCCGCGCAGCGACTTGTGGGTGGTCGAGGTGACGAAGTCCGCGTGCGGCACCGGGTTCGGGTACTCGCCGGCGGCGATCAGGCCGGCGTAGTGGGCCATGTCGACCATGAAATAGGCGCCGACTTCCTTGGCGATGCGGGCGAAGCGCTCGAAGTCGATGCGCAGGGCGAAGGCCGAGGCGCCGGCGATGATCATCTTCGGCTTGTGCTCGCGCGCCAGGCGTTCCATCTGCTCGTAGTCGATGTCTTCCTGCTCGGTCAGGCCGTAGGAAATGACGTTGAACCATTTACCCGACATGTTCAGGGCCATGCCGTGGGTCAGGTGGCCGCCTTCGGCCAGCGACATGCCCATGATGGTATCGCCCGGCTTCAGCATCGCGAAGAACACGCCCTGGTTGGCCTGCGAGCCCGAGTTCGGCTGCACGTTGGCCGCTTCCGCGCCGAACAGTTGCTTCAGGCGGTCGATCGCCAGCTGCTCGGCGACGTCGACGTATTCGCAACCGCCGTAGTAACGCTTGCCCGGATAGCCTTCCGCATACTTGTTGGTCAGCTGGGAGCCCTGCGCTTCCATGACGGCCGGCGAGGTGTAGTTCTCGGAGGCGATCAGTTCGATGTGGTCTTGCTGGCGAACGTTTTCTTTTTGAATGGCATCCCACAGTTCCGGGTCGACATTGGCGAGCGTATGGTCTTTTGCAAACATGTAAAACTCCAATCGAGAGAAATACCAGGCAACGGGCAGCGTTGGCGTGATGTGGCGGGGGCTCGGGCAAGCGCCTCCCGAACGCATCTCAACGCGGTCCAGTCGATGGCTGCCCAGGCGAACGGCGGTGATGCCTCACGTTCCCCGGTGGGTGCCCACCTTGGCCAGGCGTCGCGGCAAGCCGCCGCGCCCGGCATTTCGCCAGTTACGTGAGACGTAAATTCACCAAATTGTATGTGATCTACGCTCCTTAGGGCAAGGAAACTGCTGTCTTCCTTACAAGCCGTCATCGTCGAGGGCCCTGCCAGCGGGACCATGGCCATTTCGGCTACAATTTTTACCGTTTACCCACCACCCTCCTGTCAGGACAGACCATGATCGTCTTCATTACCGGCGCCTCGGCCGGCTTCGGCGCCGCGATGGCGCGCACCTTCGTCCGCAACGGCCACCGCGCCATCCTGGCCGCGCGTCGCAGCGACCGTGTCGCCGACCTGGCAAGCGAACTGGGCGAGGCCGCCCTGCCAGTAACCCTGGACGTGACCAGCCGCGCCTCGATCGAGGCGGCGCTGGCCGCGCTGCCGGACGGCTGGAGCGACATCGACGTGCTCATCAACAATGCCGGCCTGGCGCTGAACACCCTGCCGGCCCACGAGGTGCCGCTGGAAGACTGGGAGACCATGATCGCCACCAACTGCCAGGGCCTGGTGACGATGACCCGCGCCGTGCTCCCAAGCATGGTGGCGCGCGGCAGCGGCCTGGTGATCAACCTGGGCTCGGTGGCCGGCCACTATCCTTACCCGGGCGGCAACGTCTACGGCGCGACCAAGGCCTTCGTGGAACAGTTCACGCTCAACCTGCGCGCCGACCTGGTCGGCACCGGCGTGCGCGCCACCAACCTGGCGCCGGGCCTGTGCGGCGGCACCGAGTTCTCGAACGTGCGCTTCAAGGGCGACGACGCGGCCGCAGCCAAGGTCTACGAAGGCACCGTGCCGCTGACCGCCGAGGACATCGCCAACACCGCCTACTGGATCGCCACCCTGCCCCCGCATGTGAACGTCAACAGCATCGAGCTGATGCCGACCTGCCAGGGTTTCTCACCCTTCGCCATCAAGCGCGGATGATCGCAGGCGGTGGTCGGACTCCGGCCACCGCAATGAGTTGACTGTTCGTAACGGACACTCAGCAATTGTGAGAAAGTGTTACAGTAATTGGCCTTTCGGCACTATTTCACGTCTACTACTGCCGCAACGCTCGCCTTGTTCACAAGGCATGGTTCACCTTTTCTCTGCCATATGTACGGAAGCGTACATAAGCAGCGCAAAAATCGCGTAAAATGTTTCCTATTTACATTTAAATGGCAGGGGAAATGCCTTCAGCTTTTGACTGGACAGTCAGGGTCTATTACGAGGATACCGACGCCGGTGGCATCGTTTTTTACGCCAATTACCTGAAGTTCTTCGAACGTGCGCGCACCGAATGGCTGCGCGCGGCCGGCGTCGGCCAGCAGGACCTGCTGGATGCCGAGGGCGCCGCCTTCGTCGTCAAGAGCGCCTCCCTGGACTACCATGCGCCGGCACGCCTGGACGACGTGCTGACCATCCGCACCGTGGTCGAGAAGCTCGGCCGCGCCTCGGTCCAGTTTTCCCAGCAGGCCTGGAAGGGCGAGGTGCTGCTGACCAGCGCCAGCGTGAAGGTCGGCTGCGTGGACACCGTCACGATGCGTCCGCGTTCGCTTCCCGAGCATGCTGCTGATAAAATGCGCGCCGCATAGTACAACTGAATAATCAGACAACTTATCCCAATCGATGACCGCGACCCAAGACCTTTCGTTCATTCACCTGATCAGCAATGCCCACATCCTGGTCCAGTTGATCATGGCCCTGTTGCTGATCCTGTCGGTGGTGAGCTGGACCTACATCTTCCGCAAGGTGTTCGCCCTGCGTGCCGCCCGCAGCCAGACCGAACAGTTCGAACGCAGCTTCTGGGCCGGCGGCAACCTGCATACCCTGCACCAGAGCGCCAGCGCCCAGCGTGACCAGAGCGGCCCGCTGGCACGCATCTTCGAAGCCGGCATGGGCGAGTTCATCAAGGGCAAGCAGGCTGCGCGCGACGCCAACGACATGGGCCCGGTACTGGACGGCTCGCGCCGCGCCATGCGCGCCTCCTTCCAGCGCGAACTCGACGCCCTCGACCTGCACCTGAACTTCCTGGCCTCGGTCGGCTCGGTCTCGCCCTACATCGGCCTGCTCGGCACCGTGTGGGGCATCATGAACGCCTTCCGCGGCCTGGCCAACGTGCAGCAGGCCACCCTGGCGGTGGTCGCACCCGGCATCGCCGAAGCGCTGATCGCCACCGCGATCGGCCTGTTCGCCGCGATTCCCGCGGTGGTGGCGTACAACCGCTTCACCCACGACATCGATCGCCTGGCGATCCGCTTCGAGAGCTTCGTCGAAGAGTTCTCGAACATCCTGCAGCGCCAGGCGCGCTGACGAGGAGACCGGTCATGGCTTTTTCCAGCAGCAGCCTGCGCGGCGGACGCAAACGCAAATTCAAGTCCGAGATCAACGTCGTACCCTACATCGACGTGATGCTGGTGCTGCTCATCATCTTCATGGCCGTGCCGGCCAACGAGGCGCCGAGCGTGGTGAACCTGCCGAGCGCCGAGAAGTCGGCGCTGCCGCCGGATACCTATATCCAGATCTCGGTCCAGCCCGAGAACCGCCTGTCGATCGGCGTCGGCGGCAAGCAGAAGGTCGCCATGGAAGACGTGGCCGACCGCACCGCCCTGCTCGAGCGCCTGCGCGCCCTGCACGAAGAGAATCCGGACTATCCGGTCCTGATCGCCGGCGACCGCGACAGCAAGTACGACGACGTGATCCAGCTGATTTCCGAAGCGAAGAAGATGGGCATCAACCGGGTGGGACTGGCCACCAAATAAGAGATTTATGTCAGCAATGAAGCCTGTCACCGCCGGCGCGCCCTACCGCGTGCCGCCAGAACCGAGCCGCCTGCCAGCCTTCATGCTGGCAGTGGCCGTGCACGCCGTTCTGCTGGGCTTCCTGTGGTTCGGCATCAGCTGGCAGACCAGCGAGCCGGTCGCGGTCCAGGCCGAGGTGTGGGACATGTCGGTGCAGACCGCCGCCGCGCCGGAACTGCCGCCGCCGCCCGCCCCCGAGCCCGAGCCGCAACCGGAGCCGGAGCCCGCTCCAC
>DAMCRY010000287.1:0-5442 GCA_032115075.1 Massilia sp. | reverse complement strand
CGAGGTGCGGCGTCAGGCGCCTTGGAGGTCGAGACCTCGCCGGTTTCCATCAGTTGCTTGAAGCGGCGGAGTTCGCGGCGGGCCTGGATGCGCGGGCCCGGGCGCGCTGCCGCGACCTGGTCGCCCAGCTCGACGCGCTGCCGCCGGGCGAGCGCTGGATGCTGACCGATACCGAGGGACGGCGCTACCGCGCCCAGCGCGGCCGCTTCTTCGACCGTGGCTTCGCCCGCCACTTCCTGATGGTCGAGGAACTGACGGCCGAACTGGAGGATTCCGAGCGCGCCACCTACGCCAAGCTGGTGCGGGTGCTGGCCCACGAGGTCAACAACACTGTGGCGGCGACGCGCTCGGTGCTCGACTCCCTGCTGTTCTACCGCCGCCAGCTGGGCGAATCGGACGCCGCCGACTTCGCCACCGCCATCGAGGCGGTCAAGCGCCGCAACGTCAGCCTCGGCGAATTCATCGACCGCTTCACGCGCGTGGTCAAGATGCCGGCGCCGGAACTGCGCCCGGCCAGCATCCGGGCCATGGTCGACGACATCCTGTGGCTCAACCGGGAACAATGCGCGCGCGCCGGCATCCGGCTCGGCTGGCGCCGCTGCGACGAGGCGCCGGCGCTGCCGCTCGATCCGGGACTGATGGAGGGGGCGCTGCTCAACGTCGTCAAGAACGCCGTCGAGGCGGTGCTGGCGCGCCAGGCGGCCGGGGTGGCGGGAGGCTGGGTCGAACTGTCGCTCGAACGGCAGGCCGGAGAAACCGTGCTGGCGGTGAGCGATTCGGCCGACCTGCTGGGCGAAGTCCCGCCGCGCCAGCTGTTTACTCCCTTCTTCAGCACCAAGCAGGGCGGCCAGGGCATCGGGCTGATGTTCGTGCGCGAAGTCCTGATGCGCCACGGCTTCGCCTACTCGCTGGCCTCCACCGGCCAGGGCGAGACCCGCTTCGAGATCCGCTTCCCCGACCCGCAGTAGGGTGCGCGGATGGCGAGGAGCCGGCCTCTTCGTGACAAAGCGTGAAAATTTCTGCTGTAAATTTTCAGATAATGGAAAGCCGACTACCGACTATCGATCACGGACTTCCCATGCGCCTGCGCCTTGCCCTGTCGTGCCTTTCGCTGCTTCCCGCGCTGTGCCTTCCCGGCGCCGCCACCGCCGCCCCGGCCGCGCCGACCATACCGCTGTCGGCCTTCGTCTACGAAGACCAGATGTCGAATCCGCGCCTGTCGCCCGACGGCAAGCACGTCGCCGTGACGGTCCGCCTGCCCGACAAGCGCCGCACCGTTCCGGTGGTGGTGATGTACGCCATTCCCGAGATGCGCCAGGTCGGCGCGTTCCGCATGCCTGCCTTCGACGTGCCGGCGGATTACTGGTGGGTCACCAATTCCCGCCTGGCGATCGCCAACGGCCGCGAACTCGGCTCGCGCGAGCGGCCGGTGCCCACCGGCGAGATCCTGGCGATCGATATCGACGGCACCAAGCAGGAATACCTGTTCGGCTACGACATGTACAAGCGTTCGAGCCGGGGCGAGCGCTATGGCGACGACCAGGGATTCGGCATCATCGAGGACGTGCCGCGCGAGCGCAACGGCCGCCTGTTCGTCTCCTCGCACCTGTGGGACGGCAAACGCAGCCAGCTGTACGACATCGATTCGCGCACCGCGGTGCGCGCCCTGCTGGCCGACGTGGGGCAAGCCGACATGCAGTTCGTGATGTCGAGCAGCGGCAAGCCGCGCTTCGCCTACGGCGTCGACGACAATGCCGACGCCGTGCTGCTGCGCCGCGACGATGCCTCGGGCCGCTGGGAAAAGAGCGGCAACGGGCTCGGCAAGCGCTACGTCCCGTTCGGCTTCTATGCCGACGACAGCGCGCTGCTGGTGCTCCAGTCGGACGGCGGACCGGACCGGCTGATCCGCGAGGAGCTCGCGACCGGCAAGCGCACCGTCCTGTTCGAGGACCCGGTCGCCAGCTTCACCAGCCTGATGTACGGTTCGCGCTTCGGCGATCCGTTCGGCACCAGCGGCACGGTCGGACGCCCGCGTGCGCGCTATTTCAATGAGCAGGGCGCCGACGCCCAGCTCCACAAATCGATCAGCGCCCAGTTCCCCGACCACGTGGTCACCTTCGTCCACTACAGCGACGACGGTTCGATGCTCCTGTTCAGCGTGGCCAGCGACCGCGATCCGGGTTCCTACTACGTGTTCAACCGCAAGACCATGAAGGCCGACCTGCTGTTTTCGGTGGGCGAATCGATCGAGCCCGAGAAGATGGCGGAGCGCCGTCCGATCAGCTTCGCCGCGCGCGACGGGCTGGTGCTGCACGGCTTCCTGACCATGCCGCCAGCGAGCGCGGGCGGGGCCAAGCCGCCGCTGGTGCTGGTGCCGCACGGCGGTCCGCACGGGCCCTACGACAGCTGGTACTTCGATGTCGACGCGCAGTTCCTGGCCAGCCGCGGCTACGCCGTCCTGCAGGTCAACTTCCGCGGCTCGGGCGGCCGCGGGCCAGATTTCGAATCCGCCGGCTACCTCGAATGGGGCGGCAAGATCCAGGACGACCTGGTCGACGGCGTGCGCTGGGCCGTCGCCAGCGGCGCGGTCGACGGCAGCAGGATGTGCGTGTACGGCGCCAGCTTCGGGGGCTACTCGGCCATGATGCAGGCGGCGCTGCAGCCGTCCATGTACAAGTGCGCGGTCGGCTATATCGGCGTCTACGACCTGAACCTGCTGGCCAAGCCCGAAAACAACCGCAACGACGAGCGCAAGGCGAGCTGGGTGCGCAAGTTCATCGGCGCCGACAAGGCGCAGATCGACCGCATTTCGCCGGTCAACCAGGCCGCCAGGATCAAGGCCCCGGTGCTGCTGGTCCACGGCGGCAAGGACAAGCGGGCACCGATCGAACATGGCGAACGGATGCGCGACGCCCTGGCGAAGGCCGGCAACGCGCCCGAGTGGTTCCTGGCGCCCGACGAGGGACACGGTTTCTACGACCCGAAGAACGTCACCGAGTTCTACACGCGCCTGGAGGCCTTCCTGGCCAAGCACCTCAAGTAGGACGCGGCGACCAGGATGCGAAAAACCGCCGCCGGATCGGCTCCGGCGGCGGTTTTCCATGACCTCGCTCCGCTTACTTCTTCGGATACTTGATCGTCATTTCCTTCAGCAGGTTGTCGGCGCGGTCGACTTCCTTCATCACCCACAGCATGTAGCGGATGTCCACGTGGATCGCGCGCGTGATGTCGCTGTCGAAGTACCAGTCCTTGGTGATCGACTCGTAGGTCGAGTCGAAGTTCAGGCCCACCAGTTCGCCGCGCTTGTTCATCACGGCCGAACCCGAGTTGCCTCCGGTGGTGTCGGCGCTCGACAGGAAGTTCACCGGCACGGTCTTCAGCACCGGATCCTTGAACACGCCGTAGCGCTTGGCCTTGATCGCCTCGCTCAGGGCAGCCGGTACGATGAAGGGATCCTTGCTGGTCGCCTTCTCGACGATGCCCTCGACGGTGGTGAACGGACCCTTGACCAGGCCGTCGCGCGGCGCGTAAGGCGCCACGGTGCCGTAGGTCACGCGCAGGGTCGAGTTGGCATCCGGGTAGACCGGTTTGCCCTGCGACTTCTTCCAGGCGATGACGGCCGCCATGTATTGCGGGATCACGCGCTCCAGGTTGCCGTCGATCTCATTGCGGCGGTTCTCCAGGCCCAGGCCCGTGTCGTGCAGGCGCACGGCGAGCGCGATGAAAGGATCGTTCGACTTGCGGAAGGCGTCCGCGTCCTTGCCGATCCAGGCCAGGCGCTTGGCGGTGTCCGCCAGTTCGGTCGACTTGTACATGGCGTTGATCGCGTTCGGCGCCGGCAGCAGCGGGTCCAGGCCCTGCGGGCGCAGCTTGGCGTCGATGCGGGCGTAGCGGGCCAGCGCGGCGCCCCAGCGGGCTTCGTCCACGCCCGGCACGAAGGACTGTTCGAGGCGGGTCAGGCGCGCCTTGATGAAGGACAGGTCGCGTTCCTGGTAGCCGGCTTCGCGCTGCGCGTCCGGCTTCTGGCGTTCCAGCGCCAGGCGGTACAGGGTGCGCGCGCTCTTGAGCAGGTCGCTGTGGGTGGCCTCCGCCCAAGCGCCTTCCTGGCGCGATTGCGCCATGTCCTGGGCGATCACACCGTCCAGTTCGGCCAGCAGGTTCTTCGCGCCGTTGCCGGCCGCGCCACCGTTCTTGAGCAGCCAGGCGCGGAACTCGGCGTCCTGCACGTCCTTGACCGCGGCGATGTCCTTGCGCGCGAAGCCGTCGATCAGGCCCTGCGTCTTCTTCAGCACGTTGTTCAGGCTCTTGGCCACGCTGGCGTAGCGCACGTCCCAGGCCGGGTTGCCCATGGTGGCGGCCGAGATCACCGACAGGTCGGCGGTGATGCTGGCGGCGCGGCCCGGCAGCTCGACGTCGCGCGCGAAGCGGATCTCGCTCGGCAGCTTGTAGCGGCTGGTGCGGCCCGGGTAGCCGGCCAGCAGGATCGGATCGCCGTTCTTCAGGCCCTCGGCCGAGACCACCAGGAAGTCCTTCGACTTGTACGGCACGTTGTTCGGCGACGGGTCCGCCGGGCGGCCGTCTGGACCGACGTAGGCGCGCAGGAAGGAATAGTCGCCGGTCTGGCGCGGCCACTCGTAGTTGTCGATGTCGCCACCGAAGTTGCCGATGCGGTCGGACGGCGCGTACACCAGGCGCACGTCGCGGATCATCAGCTGCTTGATGCGGTAGTACTCGAGGCCGCGATGGAAGGCCGGCACCGAGCAGCGCGTCGATTTGTCGGTCTCGCATTCGGCGATCAGGCCCTTGATGCGCGACTCGACCAGTTCGTGGCGCTCGCGGCCCGACATCGAGGGCGACAGGCCCTTGAGCACGCGGTCGGTGACGTTCTCGACCTTCTCGGTCACGTACACCAGGGTGTTCGGGCCGCCCGGCAGTTCCTCGGCCCGGGTCTTGGCCAGGAAGCCGTTGACGATGTAGTTCTTTTCCGGGGTCGAATTGCGCTGGATGGCGCCGTAGGCGCAGTGGTGGTTGGTGACGACCAGGCCGTCCGGCGACACGAAGGATGCCGAGCAGCCGCCCAGCGAGACGATGGCGCTCATCGGGTGTTTGCTCAGGTCGGCCAGCTTCTCGGCCGGCATCGTGATGCCGATGCGCTTGAGTTCGGATTTCAGTTGCGGCAGCTGGTGCGGCTGCCATTGGCCTTCGTCGGCAACCGCGACGGTCGCCACGCCCATCAAGGCGACGGGCAGGACAAGAGATTTGAACAAGGTTGACCCCAGGTGAATAAAAAAGCAGCCGGGAGTATAACTTTGTTACGTCTGCATGCGGTCGTTTTTCGGCGTAATGACGGGCGTCGACAGCGGCGCCGGCCCCGGCGCCGCCCACTCTACGCCGGGTCCTGGCCCGCGCGCCAACCGCCGCCCAGCGCCTGCACCAGCGCCA
>DAMCRY010000286.1:0-5459 GCA_032115075.1 Massilia sp. | reverse complement strand
CCTGGCCGTCGGCGATCCGCACCGCGCGGTACAGGGCGCGGCGCGCCGGGTCGAAGGGCAGGATGGCGTCGGCCAGGCGCACCAGGGACTCGCCATGCGCGGCACGCGCCTGGCGCCGCAGTTCCGGCCCGTGGCCGAACAGGGCCTTGATCAGCGCCGCATAATCGAGGCCGGCGAAGTACGCGTTCTTCAGGAAGATGGCGTCGACCGCGGCGACCATCGCCGGACCGAGCGCGCCGACGTCGGCATAGACGCCGTCGTCCCGGCGCACGATGCAGCCGTCGGCGCCGGGAGTGGCTGAAGAAGCGGCGGAGGAAGCGCGCGAAGCCGGCATGCCCGGCACGATCGATGCTGCGGAGTCGGACACGATGGCGCCCTCCAGTGGTCTAGTGAGCGCTACGATAACATGTTGCGATACTCAAATAAACATATAGCAACAACACTTCTCACAAGAAACCCTACAGGAGGGGCGGGTGGCGCGGCAAAGAAAACGGCGCCCGCAGGCGCCGTCGTCCGGTGAGCGGCCGCCTTCAGCGGCGGCGGGCGTTCGGGTACAGGTCCACACCCGCTTCGTTGATCTGGCGGCGCAGGTCGCGGCGCTCGTCCGGCGTCAGGCGGCCGCTGCGGCGGCCTTCGTCGGCACGCCGCTCCTGAATCTGCATCTCGCGGCGGCGCTCGTCCTCGCGCTCGTAGACGCGCGGGTCGAAGCGCGGTTCCTGCATGCGGGCCTCGTAGCGTTCGCGCATGGCCTGCTGCTGCGCCTCGTCGCGGCGCGGGCTGCGCTCCTGGCCCTGGGCCATCGCGCCGAATGCGGTGCAGGCCAGGACGCATGCGACGACGCCATGCCGCACAAGACGGGCGAACCGCGGGGCCGCCTGGGCGCCGCCTGCTGCTGGAATTGTAATGAGCGCGTCGTTCATGGTGTCCCTCTTCCGCGATGCCATATAAACAGATAAGCTGTGATTTCCACTTGCCGCCAGTGTATGTGCATACCGTCCGAGGTGTAAGCCTGATTGGGTAAAGTTTGTAACACAATGTAATGACTGAGCCATTCGAGCGAGATGTTCAAGCGATAAGACGTTACCATAGCGACATGCTTCTGACAATTCTGGAATCCATATGAATCCATCTACGAACAACTCCGCAAACAATGCGGCCCCCGGCGCCCAGGGCGGCCACTCCGCGAAGATCATGGTGGTGGACGACGACGTGCGCCTGCGCGACCTGCTGCGCCGCTACCTCACCGAGCAGGGCTTCCAGGTGGTGACGGCGGAAAGCGCGCCGGCCATGAACAAGCTGTGGCTGCGCGAGCGCTACGACCTGCTGGTGCTGGACCTGATGCTGCCCGGCGAGGACGGCCTGTCGATCTGCCGCCGCCTGCGCGGCGCCGGCGACCAGACCCCGATCATCATGCTGACCGCGAAGGGCGAGGACGTGGACCGCATCGTCGGCCTCGAAATGGGCGCCGACGACTACCTGCCGAAACCCTTCAACCCGCGCGAGCTGGTGGCCCGCATCGGCGCGGTCCTGCGCCGCAAGGGTCCGGACGAGATCCCGGGCGCCCCGAGCGAGACCCCGCAGACCTTCGAGTTCGGCGACTTCGTGCTCGACCTGGGCACCCGCACGCTGAAGAAGAACGGCGAGACCGTGCCCCTGACCACCGGCGAGTTCTCGGTGCTGAAGGTGTTCGCGCGCCATGCGCGCCAGCCGCTCTCGCGCGAGAAGCTGATGGAGCTCGCGCGCGGCCGCGAATACGAGGTGTTCGACCGCTCGCTCGACGTCCAGATCTCGCGCCTGCGCAAGCTGATCGAACCCGATCCTTCGAGCCCGCTGTACATCCAGACCGTGTGGGGCCTGGGCTACGTGTTCATCCCTGAAGGACAGCCGCGCTAGTGTTCGCCCCGTTCTCCGCGGCGCGCCGCGCCGCGCGCTTCGCCTGGTACCGCAGCGGCCTGTTCTGGCGCACCTTCCTGTTGATGTCGCTGCTGACCGCCGCCTCGATGGGCTCGTGGATCGGCATGCTCAACATGTTCCAGCGCGGCCCGCAGGTGCAGCAGACGGCCGAGATGGTGGTGTCGGTGGTGACCCTGACCAAGGCCGCCCTCACCCACTCGGCGCCGGACCTGCGCCGCGAGCTGCTGTTCGAGCTGGTGTCGAACGAGGGCATCCGCATCTTCACCCTGAACGACACCGACGTGGTCGAGCCGCCGCCGAACACGCCGCTGATGGCGGACATCGCCACCGCGGTGCGCGAGCGCCTCGGCAAGCAGACCCGCTTTTCCAGCGGCGTGAACGGCGTGCCGGGCTTCTACATCAGCTTCAACATCGACGAGGACCAGTACTGGCTGATGCTCGAACGCGAGCGCCTGGCGGGCCTGACGCGCGTGCAGTGGCTCGGCTGGGCCACGCTGGTGGGCCTGCTGTCGCTGCTCGGCGCGGCCTTCGTGTCCTCGCTGGTGAACCGCCCGCTGGCGCGCCTGACGGCGGCGTCGCGCGCGATCGCCAAGGGCGAGCGCCCGGCGCCGCTGCCGGAAAAAGGGTCGCAGGAGATCATCGAGGCCAACCGCAGCTTCAACCAGATGGTCGAGGACCTGGCCCAGGTCGAGAAGGACCGCGCACTGATCCTGGCCGGCATCTCGCACGACCTGCGCACCCCGCTGGCGCGCATGCAGCTCGAGATCGAGATGGCCAGCCTGGCGCAGGATGCGCGCGAAGGCATGCAGTCGGACATCAACCAGATGGACGCCATCATCGGCCAGTTCCTCGACTTCGCCAAGCCGAGCGACGCCGCGACCTTCGCAGCCGTGAACCTGTCCGAGATGCTGTCCGAGATCGGCCGAGAGGCGGGCCGCATCCGCGACCTGCGCGTGCAGGTCGACCTGATGCCTGGCGTGCACGTGATGGGCAATGCGACCGACCTGCGGCGCGTGGTCAACAACATCATCGAGAACGCGCGCAAGTACGGCAAGACGCCGGGCCAGGACGTCACCGAGATCGCCATCGTGCTGCGGGTGAAGGCGACCGGCCACGGGCGGCGCGCCGTGATCGAGATCTGCGACCACGGCGTGGGCGTGCCGGAAGACCAGATCGCCCAGCTGCTCAAGCCCTTCACGCGCCTGGACAGCGCGCGCGGCCAGGCCAACGGCGCCGGCCTCGGCCTGGCGATCGTGGAGCGCGTGCTGTCGCGCCACAATGCCGAGCTGACGGTGAGCAATCGCGAAGGCGGCGGGCTGCTGCTGCAGATCGCGCTGCCGCTGGCCCCGTGAACCGGGCGGGCGCAAGACCGGCGCCCGTCCTCCCCTATACTATCGCACCGTAGCGACCGAACACCCCGTCCATCCAGGAAAGCCGATGAACCACCAACAAGAACAGCTCCTCGACAACATTCCGCTGTCCCAGAAAATCCGCTCCATGGTGCGCTCGCTGCCGCGCACCGGCATCACCCTGAGCGAACTGATCCACCTGGTCGGCAAGGACGGCCTGCTGATCCTGGCCGGCCTGCTGACCCTGGTGTTCCTGATCCCGGTGTCGATCCCGGGCGTCAGCACGGTGTTCGGCGCCGCCATCCTCCTGATCGGCCTGAGCCGCCTGTCCGGACGCGAGCTGTGGGTGCCGAAGCGCCTGAAGCACCGCGTCATCGGCACCCGCAAGCTGCGGCCCCTGCTGCGCAAGGCGCTGCCCTGGATGGTGAGGATCGAGCGCGTGAGCCGCCCCAACCGCATCCAGTGGCTGGTGGCAAACGGACCGATCCAGTACCTGAACGACGCCGGTCTGGTGCTGGGCGCCGTGCTGCTGATGATGCCCTTCGGCCTGATCCCCTTCAGCAACACCTTCCCGGCCGTAGCCCTGCTCTTCCTCGCCATCGGCCTGCTGCAGCGCGACGGCGTGTGCGTGCTGCTGGGGCACGTGGGCAACCTGTTCACCATGTTCTATTTCGCCCTGCTGATCGGTGGTGGCGGCCTGGCGGCGCGCGAGGTGTTCAACCGCATGGGCGGCTGACGGTGGACTGAGTCCCTATGCCGCATCGGGCAGCCGCGCCTCCATGCCGAGCAAGGCCGGCACCAGCGGATGCCACGTGTTCCAGCCGATGCGGGACGGATGCGGGATCCACGACGCCAGCGCGGTGCCGCCGGCGTGGCGGTAGACCAGGGTGTCGCGCACCTGACCGCCGAACGCCAGCGCGGGGCCGGCTTCGCCCCCGGGCGCCAGGCGGTCCCACAGGCGTGCCGACAGAACCAGGATGCGATGCGGCCGCAGCCGCTCGAGCACCGCCTGGAACGGCTCCTTCGCCGCGGCGAACATCGCGTCGGTCGGGGCGATGCCGGGCGAGTCGCCGACCGTTTCCTCCGCCCAGAATTGGCCGCGCTCGATCTCCCAATGCGCCTGTCCGCGGACGATCTGCATCAGGTTGGTCCAGAAGCGGTGGTTCCAGCCGTCGATGTACTGCTGGGTCAGGTCGATGGTGGCGTGGCGGTCCAGTTCCTCGTCGCTGTAATGCGATTCGCCCAGGATCAGCAGGCGTTTGCCCGCCTCGAGGTAGCGCGCGCCTACCCAGGGAATGAAGAAGGGCTCGGCCTGCCGGGCCTGGCCGGCAGGCTGGCCGGCGGCGGCGATGATGCCCGCCGCGACCAGGCGCTCGCGCAGCGCCTGCGCCGTGCCGTGGCCTACCTGCAGATTGCGCTGCAGGCCGGCGCATGAGGTGTCCTGCGTGACAAGCATATAGGCTACCGCCTTCGAGTACAGCGCTTCGTTCATGTACTTCCCTTCCCGTCTTTCTGTTTGCGCACGCTGCGCGGTCAATTTAGTTCCTTAAGGCAATTTTAACGACGATCCTCGCAATTCACCATCTGCGGCGCATAGCTTCGCTTCGCTATACTGTCGGCTTTGACTATCGCGAGCCCGCCATGACCGACACCGCCACCAATCTCTCCTACCGCGACATCGAACTGGCCGCCGAGCGCCTGCAGGGCGCGGCGCACCGTACCCCGGTCCTGACCTCGACCACCGCCAACCGGCTCAGCGGCGGCGAGCTGTTCTTCAAGTGCGAGAACTACCAGCGCATGGGCGCCTTCAAGTTCCGCGGCGCCTACAACGCCATCGCCAGGTTCGACGATGCCCAGCGCGCCGCCGGCGTACTGACCTTCTCGTCGGGGAACCATGCGCAGGCGATCGCCCTGTCGGCGAAGCTGGCCGGCATCCGGTCGACCATCATCATGCCGCTCGACGCGCCCGCGCTGAAAGTCAAGGCCACCAAGGAATACGGCGGCGAAGTCATCACCTACGACCGCTACACCGAGAACCGCGAGGAGATCGGCCGGCGCCTGTCGGAGGAACGCGGCATGACCCTGATTCCGCCCTACGACCACCCGGACGTCATCGCCGGCCAGGGCACGGCGGCCAAGGAACTGTTCGAGGAAACCGGTCCGCTCGACGTTCTGCTGGTGCCGCTCGGCGGCGGC
>DAMCRY010000285.1:0-5505 GCA_032115075.1 Massilia sp. | reverse complement strand
GGGCGAACTCGCCGGCGGCGCGCCCGAGCAGCTCCCAGTCCGCGCCGGCGCCGGCCTGGGCCAGCACCGCGGCGAGGCGGTCGATGGCGCCGGACCTATCCATTGCGTTCCTGGACGCCTTTCCAGCCCTGGCGGATGGTGCCGAGGACGCGCACCACTTCGTCGACCATGGCCGGGTCCATCTTGATGCCGGCGCCGTGCAGGTGCTGGGCGGAGAAGTCGTAGATGCGCGCCAGGTTGGCGACGGTCTCGCCGCCCTGGTCGAAGTCCAGGGAACTCGACAGGCCGTTGATGATCTCGACGCACTTGTCGATGCTCTTCGCCTTGGCTTCGTAGCGGCGCGCGACGATGTGGGCGCGCGCGCGCGCCAGCTCGTCGAGCAGGCCGTCGGTGAGCAGCAGGACCAGCTCGATCGGCGAGGCGCGCGAGGTCTGGGCATCCAGGTTGACGGCGTGGTAGCCGCCGTAGGCTTCTTCGTAGGACATGGTTATCTCGTCTATTTTTTATCGCTGCTGAACAGTGCATCGAACATCGAACTGTTGTTCGTCATTTGGCTCTGTAGAGTTTGCAGCTGAGTAAATTGCTTCAGGTAGCGCTGGTATGCGGTTTCGTACTGGCTGTCGATCAGTGTCTGGCGCTTGGTCAGTTCGACCTGCTGTTTCGAGACCTCATCCTGGCGGGCTTTGAGCTGGCCATTCGTCGAGCTGGTCCAGCCTTTCAGGTACGTGTCGAGCTTGCCTGCAAGCCCGGTTGGGGGCAGTCCGGCCGCGCTGCCGATCAAGGTGTCCAGACCGGTCGGATTTGTCGCCAGGACCTTGTTCAAACGAGTTGTGTCGAGTGTCAACGAACCTTGGCGGTTGGCGGTGATGCCATAGGTGGCGAGGGTGTCGCCGCTGGTCGGACGCACCAGGCTCACCAACCGTTCGCGCAGCGCCACGATGCCGCTGTCGCCGGCCAACGCACCGCCTGCGATGCCTTTTGCCGGATCGGCCGGGGCGGTCAGCGCGTCCACTGCGCTCTTGAGTTTGTTGTAGGCATCGACGAAGCCCTGCACGTTTGCATTGGTCGCACCGGTGTCCGCTCCCACCGTCAGAGTGACGGGCGCAGTCGATGTTTTCGTGAACGTCGCAGTCACCCCCTCGATGCCGGTAAAGGTATTGGTCGCCAGCGTGATCGGCGTACCATCCTTTGAACCAATCCGGATCAGCGCGTTTTGCTCCTGGACGATAGTGTTGACGTTGTCGAAAGGTGATGGGTCACCTGTTCCGTCGTCATGCGTCACCGACAGCGCGCTGGCAAGGCCAGTGTTCTTTGCCGTCAGCACCAGTTCGTACTCGCCATCGCCAGTTCCGATCACGGAAGCCGTCACCAGGGAAGTGTTCTTGTCCGACGCATTGATCGCCGCCGCGATCTCACGCGGAGTCAGCGGGTCGCTGCCTTCGGTGTCGGCCTTGGCGAGATCGATCGCGATCGCGGTACCGCCGACGTTCACGACCAGTTCCCCCGACACCGGGCTGTCCGCTTTCAACGAATACGACACCTGGCTCGCCGTGGCAAGCCTCTCGACGTAAAACGAATAGCTGCCCGCAGCCGCCGTCGACTTGGCGGTGGCGCTGCCAACGGTCGTGTCGCTGAAATTCGCGGACTGGGCGTACATCGTCTTGTTCGTCCCGGTCAGACTCGCGAGCGCGGTCTGAAAGCTGCTGAGCGCGGACCTCAGGCTGGACAAGCCTTTTTCGGTCGAACCGGCACGTGCTGACTGGGCCTCGAGGACTTGCTGCCGTCCTGCGACGTACTTTTCCGCCAGCGCGGCTGCGGTGCTGGTCGGGTCATAGATTGGACTGGTAATCGCCATTTTTCTCTCCTGGTGTACGCGGCCTAAACGGCCCGTCCCGCCATCCACGACTGGATGGCAATGTCGTCCTCGCGCTTGCGCGCGATACGGTCCTGCTCCTTGGCCAATGCGCTTTCCTGCTGCTCCAGCACCTTGCCGAGCAGCTCGCGGCGGGTCCAGGCGTCGCTCAGCTTGCGCTGGGCGACCGCCATGTTGGCCTCGTGCAGGGCCAGGTCGGTGCGGTGCAGGTCCGCCATCGCCAGCACGTTCTGCTTGTAGGCGCCGCAGTTCAGCGCCAGCGCCGGCGGCAGAGCGCCGGTGGCGCCGCTGCCGGCCGTCAGCGCATCGAGGCGCGCCAGGTTGTTCTGGTAGCGCACGCGCGTCGCTTCCTGGCTGGCCAGGTCGGCCTGCAGGCGGTCGACGTCGAGCGAACGCAGTTGCACCAGGGTGCCGAGGCTGGCGATGGTCTGTTCGCGCTTCACTGGAAACCCTCGCTCATGCCATCATCGCTTTCAGCTGTTCGACGCAGGCCGTCATCGGCGCCTCTTCACGCGTGCCCTGGCACAGGAAGGCCTCGATGTGCGGATGCAGGCGCACCGCCTTGTCGGTTTCCGGGTCCGCGCCGGGTACGTAGGCGCCGAGCGGGATCAGGTCGCGCACGCGCGCATGCTTCGCCAGCGCCGCCTTCAGCTTGCGCGCGGCGAGGGCGTGCTCCTGGGGCACAACCTGGGCCATGCAGCGCGAGATCGACTGGGCCACGTCGATGGCCGGATAGTGGCCGCGCTCGGCCAGCTCGCGGGTCAGGACGATGTGGCCGTCCAGGATCGCGCGCGCCGAATCGACCACCGGATCCTGCTGGTCGTCGCCTTCGGCCAGCACGGTATAGATCGCGCTCATGCTGCCCTTCGGGTTCTCGCCGTTGCCGGCCGATTCCACCAGCTGCGGCAGGTTCGAGAACACCGACGGCGGGTAGCCGCGCGTGGCCGGCGGCTCGCCCAGCGACAGCGCGACCTCGCGCAGCGCCATCGCGTAGCGGGTCAGCGAATCGCACAGCAGCAGCACGTTCTGGCCGCGGTCGCGGAAATGGGCCGCGACCGAGTGGCACAGTTCGGTCGCCATCACGCGCATCAGCGGCGACTCGTCGGCCGGCGCCACCACCAGCACGGCGCGTTTCAGGCCATCGGGGCCGAGCGACTTCTCGACGAACTCGCGCACCTCGCGGTTGCGTTCGCCGATCAGGCCGACCACGATCACGTCGGCCACGGTCTGGCGCGTGATCAGGCCGAGCAGCACGGATTTGCCGACGCCGGAACCGGCCATCAGGCCGACGCGCTGGCCCTTGCCGATGGTCAGCATGCTGTTGATGGCGCGCACGCCGACGTCGAGCGGCTCGTCCACCGGCGCCTTGCGCAGGGGATTGACCTTCGGCGGCGTGGTCGACAGCGGCTGGTCGCCGCCGAGCTTGCCGAGGCCGTCGATCGGCTCGCCCATGCCGTTGACCATGCGGCCCATCCACGAGGGGCCGATCATCAGTTCGGTTTTTTCCTGCACCGGCAGGACGCGCGCGCCGGTCACCAGGCCGGTCGCCTTCTTGAACGGCATCAGGTAGGAGATCTTCTCCTTGAAGCCGACCACCTGCGCGTCGAGCCAGCCGCCGTCGACGGTCTCGATGCGGCAGCGCTGGCCCGTGTGCAGGCGGCAGCCGACGGATTCCAGCAGCAGGCCCTGGGCGCCGACCAGGCGCCCGGTGGGCATGGCCACCGGCACCGCGCCGAGTTCGACGGCGCGCAGGCGTTGGGCGAGGGCGGTCACGCTTCCTCCTCCTCGTCGTCCAGCAGCTGGTCGCGCACCTGGTCCATCACGGCGCTCAGGCGGCCCTGGCAGCCGGCGTCGACTTCATGGTCGCCCGAGCGCACGCGGCATTCGCCCGGCTCGAGCGCGGGGTCGGGCAGCAGGGTCCATTTCTTGGCGCGCTTCGGATCGAGTTCGAGCACGCGGCGCAGTTCTTCCGGATTCAGGAACACCTCGACACCGTCGCGCGAGGCCGGCATCACCGCCAGCGCTTCTTCCACCAGGGCGAGCAGCTGCACCGGCTGCAGCGCCAGCTCGGCACGGATCACCTGGCGGGCGATCTTGCCGACCAGCTCGACGACTTCCTTGCGCTGGGCGTCGCGCATCTCGGTCTTCAGCTTCTTCAGGCTTTTCAGCATGGCGTCGACCGGCTTGGCCAGCTGCTCCAGGCCGGCCAAAGCCATGGCGCGGCCTTCCTCGACGCCGCGCTGCAGGCCTTCGCTCTGTCCGACCGGGAAGCCTTCGGCGCGGCCCTGGTCCAGGCCGGCCTCGTAGCCTTCGCGCTGGCCCTGGCGATAGCCGTCGGCCAGCGCGGCCTGCCATTCCTCGGCCGAGCCGGCGCCGCCCGCACCCGCGGCGCCCTTCGGCAGGGCGCTGGTGAGCTGGTGCAGCGGCGGGAAGTGATAGGGCCGGAACTGCTTCATTCGGCGGTCGCCTCGGCGAACAGCGCGATGTCGATCTCGCCGGCGTCGGCCAGTTCCTTGACGGTGGCCATGATCTCGCGGCGGGTCTGCTCGATGCGCGACATCGGCACCGGACCGGAACGGCGCATCAGGTCCTCGAAGCTCTGGGCCTGGCGCTTCGGCATCGCGCCCAGCAGCGCGTCGCGCAGCGCCGGCTCGGCGCCCTTGAGCGCGATCGCCCACTGCTCGAGCGGCACTTCGTCGAGCAGGCGGGTGATGACCTGTTCGGTCTGGCGCGACAGGATGAAGAAGTCGTACATCGACATCTCGATCTGCGACACGACTTCCGGATCGTGGGCGCGCAGCAGCTCCACCATGCCGGCGCGGTTGTCCTGCAGGCGGTTGAGGATCTCGGCGACCTGGCGCACGCCTTCCACGCTCGCGCTCTGGGTATCGAGGGCGGACAGGCAGCGGTTCACCAGCTCTTCCAGTTCCTGCAGGACGTCGCGGTCGATCTCGTCCAGGCGCGCCATGTTCAGCAGGACCAGTTCGCGGCCGTCTTCCGGCAGCGCTTCCAGGATCTGCGAAGCCAGGTTCGGCGGCAGGAAGGCCAGGAACACGGCCTGCATCTGCACGTGCTCGCTCGAGACGAATTCGGCCAGCCACTTCGGCGAGGCGTACTGCAGGCGCGCCATCATCGGACGGATCGCGTCGCCGTAGATCGTGTTCAGCACGCTGTTGGCGATGTCGCTGCCCAGCGCCAGGTCGAGCGAGCGCTTCAGGTAGCTGCGCGAGGCGGCGTGCAGGCCGCTCTGCTGGCGGTAATCGTCGAAGAAGTTCTGGACGGCCGACTTCACCGAGTCGACCTTGATGCCGCTCATGCGCGACATGACCTGGGTCAGTTCCAGCAATTCTTCGCGCTCGAGGCAGCGCAGCACCGCGGCCGCGCCTTCCTCGCCGATCGACAGCAGGACGATGGCGGCCTGCTCGACCGGGCTCAGTGCGCTTTCAGCGCCGTCAGCGTTATTCAGTTCGGCCATGTTTTTTCTGTACCCATTGTTTGACGACTTCGGCAACGCGCTCAGGCTCCTTGCCGGCCAGGACTTTCAGGTGGTCGACCATCACGTCCACGGCCGAACCGGCCGGCGGGAGGTCGTAGTTCTCGAGCAGCGGGACGACCGGCATCGGGTCGGCCGC
>DAMCRY010000284.1:0-5513 GCA_032115075.1 Massilia sp. | reverse complement strand
AGCTGCGGCGGCGCATCGCGCAGCGCTTGCGAGGCCGGGAGCGCGATCGCTGCGGCTGCCGGCAGCACCGCCGGCGCTTTCAGGGCGGGAGAGGTGCGCTTCAGCCGGTAGTCGCCGCTTCCGTCGGGCTGGTAGTTGACGAATTGCGGGTCCGCCGCGATGGTGCCGCTGACTTCGCCCTTGACGCGGATGGCCGTCCCGCTCGCATGCACCAGGTTGTCGACGTAACGGTTGTTGGCGCCGACCTTGCCGCCCTCGACGATGCCGTAGGTGAGGTTGTCGTACACGATGTTGTTGGCGACGTAGTTATTTTGCGATCCGTTCGGAAGGGTGCCGGAGTCGCCGCCACCGATCAGGATGCCGATCTTGCAGTGGAAAACGGTATTGTGGACGATCGTCGAGTCGGTGGCGCCGTGCCACTGCTGGATGCCGACCGCGGCGACACCGGACACCACATTGTTCACCACCACATTATGCGGGTTGGCGATATAGATCCCTTGCACTGTCCTGCAGTTGCCCAGCATGGCGAGGCCGATATTGCGCACCACATTGCCCTTGATGAGGACGTTCCCGGGCCCGCCGTTGGTGTCGATCGCCGCGCCGCCGGCGCCGGTACAGCCGCCGCTGACGGTCAGGTCGTGGACGAAATTGTTGGTGATGGTCAGGTTGGCCCCGTCCGCCAGGATGCCATGGCGGCCGGTGCCGCTGATGTCGAAACCTTCGATGTCGACATAATTCCCTTTCGAGCGCCAGGCAGTGCCGGTGCCCGTAACGACGATCTTCGCCCCCCACTTCACGTCGGAGACGAACCTGATGCGCTCGGCCGCGGTGCCGCTGCGCTGGGTGATGATCCCGGCGCTGTGTGCGCCTGGCGCGGAGACTTCGTACGTCCCGGGCGCTACATGGATGGTGAAACCGGGCGCCGCGGCGGCATCGGCGCGTCCGATCGTGGAAAACGGCGCCGACCTGGTCCCGGAATTGCCGTCGTCGCCGTCGGGGGCGACATAGAGGTGCTTGCCAGGCGCGCAGGCGGCCAGCAGGGCGGCGAGTCCGCCCGACCAGACGAGACGGTTCAGCGCCCGGCCACGCGGGACACGGGCGTCGCCGCCACGGCGGGGAGCGGGCGGCCCGGCGTCCCGGTCCTTGCGGGTCGCGCTCGAGGCGATGCATGCGTACAGTGTGCGGCACAGGATGCCTGCCAGGATACGGATCCTGGAAATCGGTTTGGCTGTCGTTCTCATCAGTATTTCCGTGGTCTCGGGGGCTGCCGGGCGAGTGGCGCCGGCAGCAACGAAATGCGGGTTGCCAGGCGCCCCGCGATATGCGGAGTCTTGCGCTTGCATGCATCAGCAGGAAGACTCTGCCTCGTATTCAAGGAGCGGCGTTTGAGCGCACGCATCCCCGTGTTCGGGCACACAGGCGGCCGCGTGCGGCGCGAGGCACTCGCCGCACGCCATCGGCGCGCGTGAAATGCCGTACGGTGGTGCTCGAACGTGCGCGCCAGGGGCAGGCGCCGCCGCGCAGGCATTTGCAGGGAGCAGGGACCTTCGACCGCACCGCGCAGCGGCTGGCGCAACTCAGCCCAGGTCCGCACACAAGCGCTGGACGATGCGGCGCGCGGCATCGCCGCTGCCGTAGGGCGCCACTTCCGCCCCGATGCTGCCCAGCGCCGCATGCAGGTGTCCCAGCACCGAGGCGACATCGCCGGGTGGCGCCAGGCGGTTCCAGCCCGCTTCCAGCAATTCGACCCACTCGGTCTCGTCACGGAAGGTCACGCAGGGTACGCGGTAGAAAAAGGCTTCCTTCTGCACCCCACCGGAGTCGGTTGCAATGAGCGCGGCATATTTTTCGAGCCGCACCATGTCCAGGTAGGACTGCGGTTCGACCAGCACGAGGGCGCGCTCGAGCGCCTCCAGCCGGTCTGCGCGCGCGAGCACCTGGCGCGTGCGCGGATGCAGGGGCAGCACGACCTTGAGTTCGCGCGAGAAGCGCGTCAAGGCCTCCACCAGAACGGCCAGCCTGTGGGGATCGTCGGTGTTCTCGGCGCGGTGGATCGTCGCCAGGCAGTAGGCGCCGGCCTGGACGCCATGGACGCGTCGCAACACGCCCAGGACGCCGCCATCGGCATCGACCCGGTCGCCATGGTGCAGCGCCACGTCGTACATGACGTCGCCGACCTGGGCTATCCTGTCGGGGGCGGCGCCTTCGCGCAAGAGATGGGCGCCGGCGCCCGCGTTGGGGGTGAACAGCCAGTGCGCGATCCGGTCGGTCAGGGTGCGGTTGACCTCTTCCGGCGAGCGCAGGTTGAATGAACGCAGGCCCGCCTCGACGTGGGCGACCGGGATGTGCAGCTTGACCGCGGCCAGGGCGCCGGCCAGGGTCGAGTTGGTGTCGCCGTAGACCAGCACGGCATCGGGCTGTTCCGCCAGCATCAGCTTCTCGATCTCGATCAGCATGCGTCCCGTCATGTCCCCGTGGTGGCCGCCGTGGATCGCGCACTGGTGCGCGGGCGGGTCCATGCCCAGCTCGGCGAAGAACACGTCCGACATGTTCGCGTCGAAATGCTGGCCGGTATGGACGACCACTTCTTGCAGGCGCTCGGACGCGCGCAGGCATGCCGAGACGGCGCTGGCCTTGATGAACTGGGGGCGTGCGCCGATCACGGTGACGATTTTTTTCGGGGATGGATTCGGTTTCATGGAGAGCTCCGGTTGCCGGACGGGAGGCAGGATTGCCGCTGCGGCGTTCACCAGGTCACGGCTTCATAGAAGCGGAACAGGTTGGCCTTGGTGTTTTCCGCCCAGTTCGTTTCGACCTGGCGCGGGTGGGTGACCAGGCAGATCCTGTCGTGCTTGTCGAGCATGTCGAAAGGCGATGCCGGGCAGTAGTATTGCGGAGGCGGGCGGTCCGCGATGTAGAGGTCGATATGGTCCAGCAGGGCCGCATCGTAGGCCTCGCACTCGATGCCGCAATCCTGGCGCAGCTGCTGGTCGGCGAGGATTTCCGCATTGTTCAGCTTCAGGCGCCGGTTCGCGAAGTCGCCATGGCTAGCGACAGTCCTGATCTTCCTGCCGAGCTGCCCTTCGAACCAGATGAAGTTCTCGCGGAAGACCTCGCGGATCTCGGGCAGCCGCTGCCGGACCAGCGCGGGGTCCTTCAGCTTGTGCTTTTTTGCGAAGGCGGCTACCTCCTCGTAGTGGTAGCTGGCTTCGCTGCCGTAGGCCTCGATCTCGCGCATCAGGCCAAAGTCGAGCGTCGACAGGCGGAAATAATAGCTGGACCGGATGCCATGCTTCCTTTCGATCTCGAACAGTTTCCTGGTCGTGCGCAGGTCGGTGTCGATGTCGTGGCGGTGCACGATGAACTTGTTTCCCGCCAGCTGGCCGGCCAGCGCCCGGTCGAAGAAGTCGCGGACCGAGGTCTGGACGAAACCCGCGCCGTGTGCGGCCCGGACCAGTTTTTCATACGTGCACAGCCGCGAGGGCATGCCGTAGTCGCTGTACAGCCGCTGCAGTAATGCTTTCATTGGAGTGAGTACTTGACACGGTAGGGTTCGAAACCGATCATTTTCTTGAACGTTTGCAGCCCGGGGTTGGCGCCGAAATAGGTGTCGTACATCAGATAGGTGTGCGTGCGCGCCGCGATCAGTTGGCAGACGATCTCGGTCAGCATCAGATGCATCGCGCCATCGTTGTTGCGCAGGCCCAGCAGCCGGTCGAACGCTGCAAAGTTGCCATAGAAGCCCAGGTTGCTGTACGCAGTCAGTTTGCCGGCCGAGTTCAGGACGCCGAAATACTTGTAGTTCTTCTCGTGCGCGTACCGGGTCTGCTTGACCTGGTATGCCTCGTCCATTGGCCGGCCCTGGCGGGAGTCGAGCGAGGTATTGATGGCATACAGGTCGTCGACGTAGTCGTTGCGGTCGATTTCGGTGACCACGTAGCCCCGTGAACGCGCCTTCCTAGCATGATGTTCCGCCGAGTTGCGCCCCTTGATGCTGCGCATATAGTCGTCGGGGCTCTCATAGCGCCGCAGGTCGATCAGGGCGGCCCCGAGGGATTTGTTCTGGAATATCCGGTATTTCGGATGCGGCTTGGTGCAATGCGTGTGCAGGCGCCGGACGTCGTCGGGGTTCAGGTCCAGGCGGAATTCGAGACTGGCGACGGGGAGCTTTGCAATATCGATTGCAAGATCAAACATGTGCGACAGCGTGCCTGACATGGGATAGCGCTCCATAAAAATCGGTTAACTTGCGTGCCTGGACCGTCCAGTTGTACTCCTTCAGCACCGCCCGGCGGCCGTTCTCGCCCATCTCCCTGGCTTGCTCGGGATGGGCGGCGAGGTGGTCGATCGCGGCCGCGATTGCCGTGGGGTCGGCCGGGTCGACGCAGATGCCGCAGCCGTTACCTTCGATGATGTCGCGCCACAGCGGAAAGTCCGAGGCGATGACGGGAATGCCGGCGGACATGTATTCGAACATCTTGGTCGGGTGCGAGTCGACGTGGTTCGGCAGGCGGTGGAAGGTGACGATGCCGGCCAGCGAGCGTTCCATCACCCCGCGCACGCCGGCGCGGTCGAGAAAGCCGAGTTCGTTCACGCGCTGCCATCCCGGATCGGCCCTGACCTCGGCCTCGACCGCGGGTTCCGAGAACCTGCCGACCAGGTTGATGCGCGCCGCGGACTGCAGGTGGCGGCCGGCGGCGACCAGTTCCCGGATGCCGCGGATCTCGCCGATCCCACCGACGTAGCAGACCTCGTTGCGCTTGTGCGACCAGCGGACCTCGCTCTCCAGTTCGCCCACGAGCGGGAAGTTGTTCACGTCCACGGTCCCCGGCTTGAACTTGAGGAATTTGTCGCGGATGAAGGGGGTCGCGGCGATGATGCCGTCGAAGCGGGAACAGGCGTAACGCTCGACCAGCGCGACGGCCAGCGACAGGACCCGGCTCGATACGGGACCGAGGTAGGGCTTGCTCAGCAGTTGGCGCGGCACGTCCTCGTGCGAGTCGAAGATCACTTTCTTGCCGCGCCGTTTCAGCGCCAGGCCGACCGGCAGCAGCTCGGGGTCGTGCAGTTGGTAGATGTCGGCATCCAGGCTGAGCGCCTTGTCGCGTACCCGGCGCGTGGTCGTGAAGATGCGCTTGAACCGGCCGGGCAGGCGCCCCACGTCGGTGATCGTCACGCCTTCGCGGCGTTCCTCGCCCTGGGCGTCGGCGACCACCAGGGTGACGTCGTAGCCGTGCGCCGCCAGCGTGCGGCACTGCTTGATGAAGATCCGGGTGTCGTTGCGAGGATGGGCCGACGTGAGATGAACGATCTTGCGCATGACATTACCCCTGAGTGAAGCCGCCGCTTCTCGGCGAAGCGGTCGATACAATCCAATATGGCCTGGCGAGCATCCAACCGGCGTACTGCTTGTGGACGGCCTGCCGGGGCCCGACCTTGGCCGTCGCGGAAGGATGCGGCCGGTCCCGGCCGCCGACTCCGATCCGCCCGCGCCGACCGCTGGATGGCGCCCG
>DAMCRY010000283.1:0-5520 GCA_032115075.1 Massilia sp. | reverse complement strand
CGGTGTCGCTGCGCGACGGCGAAGTGCCCGGCCTGGCGGCTGGGGCCTACGTGCGCATCGCGGTGGCCGACACCGGCACCGGCATGAGCCCGGAAACCGCGCAGCGCGCCTTCGAACCCTTCTACACCACCAAGGAAACCGGCAAGGGGACGGGCCTGGGCCTGTCGCAGGTCTACGGCTTCATCAAGCAGTCGGGCGGCGAGGTGGTCATCCGCAGCACCCTGGGCGAGGGCACCACGATCACCATCTACCTGCCGGCCGTGAACGACCAGGACCGCGAACCGGCGCACGGCGAATCCGAGACGGTGCTGATCGTGGAAGACGAGCCGGACCTGCTGGACGTGGCCTCGGCGCTGTTCATGAGCATGGGCTACGACGTCATGACCGCGGCAAGCGGCAGCGACGCCATGGGCGTGCTGGCCAGCCGCGACGTCGATATCCTGTTCACCGACATCGTCATGCCGAACGGGCCGAACGGCATCGAGCTGGCCAAGTTCACGCGCGAGAACTACCCGAACATCAAGGTGATGCTGGCGTCGGGCTATCCGCAGCCGGCGCTGAAGCTGGACCAGCACCGTCTGGGGGACTATACCTTCGTGAGCAAGCCGTACCGGCTGTCGGACCTGGCAAGGGGCTTGCGCAGCGTGCACTGAGCACCCGCGTTCGCGCCCTCAGAGGCCGAAGACGATGTCGCTGATGCGCTCGTAGACAGGGTTCGCCGACGGCCCCGGATTCGGCCAGTTCAGGATGTCGAAGTGGTCGTAGCCCCGGTAGTTCCCCAGGAAGTTCCATGCCCCCTTCACCGCCTTGCCGTCGTACTCGCGCACCGGGTGCCCGCCGGGCGCGCGCATGCTCACCGTGTTCACCACCCCGTCGTTGGCGAACCAGTCGCTGTCGATGCGCACCCGTCCCGCGCCCTGCTGGGTATAGCCGCCCAGCCCGTTCTGCAGGGTCGAGGGCACGATCCATTCGCCCGCCACGCCCTTGAAGGCGGGGATCATGTCGAGGCGCGGGTACTGGTAATAGGTGGTCTGGACCGGGGCGATCATGCGGTCGGTGCCGTTGCAGCACCAGGCGCCGCCCTCGGTCGCGACCGTCCCGACCGAGAAATAATAGATGTGCGGCGAGGTGCGCGCCCACAGGTTGAATTCGCGCGCGCCATCCGGCGACAGTTCCCAGTTGGCCCAGCGGTGCTTGAGCAGGTCGCCCAGCGGCGTCTGCAGCGCCGGCGTCACGTTCAGCACGGCGTCGGCGAAGGTGGTGCCGTTGTGGGGCGTCGAGATCGTCGTCACGCTGCGCACCCAGCCCACCTTGCCGCCCTGGTAGAGCGTGTGGCCGCCTTCGTCGTCGGGCGAGCCGTGCTCGAGCAGCTCGACCAGGGCGCGGATGGTGGTGCCGCCCTGGCTGTGGCCGATGAAGTGGACCGGGTGCTCGGCGTCCCATGCCGGATACAGGGCGAGTGGATGGTTTTCGGGATTGTTCTTCGGGTCGGCGGCCCAGCACTTGCCGGCCGGTTTCTGCTGCTGGCCCGGCAGCCCGTACTTGCGCACGTGGGCGGCGCCGTAGTCGACGCAGCCCCCCTTGATCTGGGCGTAGAGGTCGGCCGCGCGGTCCCAGTTGGAGCTGACCGGGCCGACCACGGCCGCGAACACCGTGCGCGGGCCGCGATACACCTGCATGTGCGAGGCGATGTCGCCATAGCCGCCCCAGTAGTTGAAGCCGCTGTGCTCGAAGGTGTCCGGGCCGAAGCCGAGGAAGCCGTGGACCAGGACCACCGGGTGGTTGTTCTGCGCGTTTTGCGCATGTTGCGCAAGGCCGGGCACGCAGGTGCACAGCGCGGCCAGCGCGAGCAGGGCGTGAATGATGCGAAACATGCAAGTCTCCGAGAAGGCGTCAGGCCCATTGTCGGAGTTGCCGGATGCGTGCGGTTTGCGCTGGGTCGGAGGATTGGCGGGTGTCGGGCACGCGTTTCGAAGCCGGCTGGGCGCCCCCGTCCACCCTACGTTAGTTCGTAGCCTTGTTCGAGCCGATGGAAGTGGTCGGCGCGGAGTTGAGCGCATCCACCGCCGGCTTCGGCTCGGTCGTCACGGAAGCGGTGACGGCCGCCTTCTCGGCCGCGTCCAGGTCCCCGGTCCAGACCACGTAGTCGTCCACCGAATACAGGCGGCACGGCTCGGTGCTCTTGGCGGTGCACGTGGCCAGGGCGCGGCCGTCCGGGTCTTCGCCTTCCTCGGCCCAGGTCCAGGCGCCGCTCGGCGAGACCGCGAAGGCGCGCGGGGTCATCTTGCCCAGGTACTCCTGGTAGGCGCGGCGGCCGTTCTCGGACAGGAAGGGCACGGCGTCCACGTCGTCGACCTTAGCATAGTCGGTGCGCGGCGGGCTCGGCGGCGCCGGCACGTCGTGGACGACCTCCGTCGGCATGCCGATCCCGTGCAGGAAGGCCATGGTGTCGTCCAGCCAGACCTTCTCGCCGTCGCGGCTGGCCAGCATGCCGTGCGAATCGCGCTTGAAGGCCGGGAATTCGACCAGCTTGCCGCGCCCGCCCGCGCCCTCGAAGGCGGCGTGCATGCGCGCCGCCAGCTCGGGGCCGAACAGGGAGTCGTTCTCGCCGTACATCCAGAGCGTCGGCAGCTTGGCCTTCGATCCGTAGTCGGAGAAGGCGGTCACCAGGGCCGAGCGCCAGGCGCAGCGGTCGCTGTCGTCGCGCAGGCCGCCGGCGAAGTTGATCAGGCCGCGCACGCCCGGCAGGTCCCTGGTGCCGGCCGCGATGGTCGCCAGGCCGCCGTAGGACTGGCCGGCGATCACGATGCGGCCGCGGTCGACCCAGGGCTGCTGGCGCGCATAGGCGAGGGTGGAGACGATGTCCTCGGCCTGGGTGTAGCCGTTGGCCTTCATGTCGCAGCCGAAGTCGCGGTAGCGGCCGGTGGAATTGGCGAAGCCCTGGCGCATCGGCACCATCACCGCGTAGCCGCGCTTCACGAAGGCGCTGGCCATGTAATAGAAGCGGTCGCGCGGCTGCAGGTTCGGCCGCCCCGGGTCCTTGCCGTGGTTGATGATGATGAGCGGGAACGGTCCCGGGCCGTTCGGCTGGAACACGGTGGTCTCGAGCATGGCGCGGCCCTGGGGCCCGGCGGGCACCTGGACGATATGCTCGTTCATGCGATGATCGAGTTGCAACTCCTGCTGCTGGGCGATGCCCGGGAGCATGGCGAGGGCCGCGAGCGCGGCGGCGAAGACGTTGCGAAGCGTGAGGCGTGGATGCATGGTGACTCTGTCTCGACTGCGTGCCGGTGGGAATGCGGAACAAATTTCCGCATGGCATAAGTTGATTCTAGGTACGCAGAAAACACAGAGCAATATCCGAATAGTCAATTCCCGAAGTAAATTTTCGTGACGTGTCAAGACGACCACGGATTTCCGGCCGCCCGCTTCCCGCCGGCCCCGGGCGGCGTGTCCGACGTGGTTTTTCGTGAACGGTTATGATGCGAACGTGACAACGGAGGATTCGGAATAGCGGATGAGCAACCCATGAGTAAATTCGCGCCGCGCGAGTGGGCACCGGACGAAAAGCCGATGCTGCCCGGCTCTCCCTCCACGCCCGCCCATCCGACTCCGCTGCGCTTCGCCTACCTGTTCGTCGGCATCCTGATCACGATCACCGGCGGCCTCGGCAATGCGCTGGTCTCCGTCAACCTCGTCAACCTGCAGGGCACGCTCGGCGCCTATTCGACCGAGACCGCCTGGCTGCCGGCCGCCTTCGTGATGGCCAACGCCTCGATGAACCTGCTGCTGGTGAAGTTCCGCCAGCAATTCGGGCTGCGCCTGTTCACCGAGTTCTTCCTGGTGCTGTACGCGCTGGTGACCTTCGCCCACCTGTTCGTCAACGACCTCGGCTCGGCCATCGCGGTGCGCGCGGCCCACGGCATGCTGGCGGCGGCGATCTCGCCGCTCGGCCTGTATTACGTGCTGCAGGCCTTCAAGAAGGAGTGGCGCCTGCGCGGGGTGGCGTTGGCGCTCGGCTGCGCGCAGCTGGCGCTGCCGCTGGCCTACATCTTTTCCAACGACCTGCTGCAGATCGCCGAATGGCGCGGCCTCTACATGTTCGAGCTGGGCCTGGCCGTGGTCTCGCTCGGCGCCGTCCTGATGCTCAAGCTGCCGCCGGGCGACCGTTTCAAGGCCTTCCGGCCGATGGACTTCGTCACCTTCGCCCTGTTCGCGCCCGGCATGGCGCTGCTGTGCGCGGCGCTCAGCTTCGGGCGGGTGCTGTGGTGGTTCGAGCAGCCCTGGATCGGCGTCGCGCTGGCAGGCGCGATCGTCCTGCTGGCCGCCGCCTTCTGCGTGGAGCACAACCGCGCCAATCCGCTGCTGAACGTGCGCTTCTTCACCAGCGCGAACATCGTGCGGCTGGGGGTGTCGATGATCCTGGTGCGCATCGTGCTGTCCGAGCAGAGCGTGGGGGCGGTCGGCTTCCTGCGCGCGGTCGGGCTGGACAACGACCAGCTGCAGACCCTGTACGCCATCGTGCTGTGCGCGACCATCGCCGGCATCGTCGTCTCCGCGCTGACCATCAATGTCCAGCACCTGATGGCGCCCCAGGTCATCTCGCTGGTGCTGATGGCGATCGGCGCCTGGATCGACGCCCACGCCACCAACCAGACCCGCCCGGAGCAGATGTATTTCAGCCAGAGCCTGCTCGCCTTCGGCGGCACCCTGTTCCTGGGGCCCCTGGTGATCTCCCTGATCGGCACCGTGATCGCCAACCCGGCCAACCTGATCAGCTTCTCGGTGCTGTTCGGCCTGACGCAGAACCTGGGCGGCCTGCTCGGCTCCTCGCTGGTCGGCACCTTCCAGGTGCTGCGCGAGAAATACCATTCCTCGATCATCGCCGAGCACCTCAGCAGCCTCGATCCGCTGGTCGCCAGCCGCATCCAGGCCGGCGCGGCGAGCGTGGGGCAGCTGATCGCCGACCCGGCCGCGCGCACCCGCCAGGGCGTGGCCTCGCTGGCCGCCAGCGCCACCCGCGAAGCCAACATCCTGGCCTACAACGACGTCTTCCTCGCGCTGTCCGCGGTCGCCGCCGCCAGCGCGCTCTGGATCTTCCTGCACGCCGTGTGGCTGCAGTATTTCTCCGCTCCCAAGGCAGTGCCGGCGCCGCGCCCGCCGGGAGCGCCACCTCCACCCGAACCCGTCACCGACTGAGATCGACCGATATGCCCGAGCCATCCACAGCCCCCGCCAACAAACGTTCGCGCCGCATCCTGCTGAGCGCGCTGGCCTTCGGCGCCATCGCCCTGGCTGGCGTGCTCATCGTGCTGTACGCCTGGAAGCTGCCGCCTTTCCGCACCACGCTGCAGAGCACCGAGAACGCGCTCGTGCGCGGACAGGTGACCATCATCAGTCCCCAGCTCGGCGGCTACGTGGTCGAGGTGCTGGTGCAGGACTTCCAGCAGGTGAAGCGGGGCGAGCTCCTGATGCGCATCGACGACCGCATTCCGACCCAGCGCCTGGAGCAGGCGCGCG
>DAMCRY010000282.1:0-5521 GCA_032115075.1 Massilia sp. | reverse complement strand
CGGCGCGTGCGCCTGCAGGCGCTTGGCCAGGGCGGCGCGGCCGCGCGACAGGCGCGAGCGCACGGTGCCGATGTCGACCTGGCAGACCGCCGCGATCTCCAGGTAGGACAGCTCATGCAGTTCATACAGGATGACCACGTCGCGGTAGTGCGGCGGCAACAGGGCCAGCGCGCGCCGCACCTGCTCGGCGGCCTCGTTGCCGAGCAGGCGCGCCAGCGGTTCGGGGCCGTCGCAGGGCAGCTCGAGCTCGCCGTCACCGTCCTCGTCGCCCGGCTCCGGCAGCGCCACCTGGCGGCGCCGCCCTTCTTCCAGCTGCAGGATCAGCTTGCGCGCCACCCCGAACAGGAAGTGCTGCAACTGACCGCGCAGGACGTCGAAGCGGAAGCGCCCGGTGAGCAGGCCCATGAAGGCTTCCTGCACGATGTCGGCCGCGGTATCGGCCGAGCCGCAGCGCATCAGGGCGTAGCGATACAGCGGGCCCTGGTGGCGCCGGTAGAGCGCCGTGAAGGCGTCGGCGCGCCCGGCGTGGACCTGGCGCAGCAGCTCGGCATCGGGTGTCTCGTTCGTGGTCATGGTTGTCATCTTTACCCGTATTCCGGCGGCGGGGCCGAAAAGTTCCAGGTTTTTTGCACCAGACCACCGGTGGGGAAACCGGCCCGGCCCGTCCCGAAGGGAAGGCCGCGGGCCGTCCGGCCTGCGCTCAGCCGAGGATGCGCGTCAGGTCCGCAGGCGAGAAGGGCTTGGGCATCGTGACCGCGCCAACCTCGGCCGCCGCTGCGAGGTGGCCGTAGCCGGTAGCGATCACGACCTTGAGTTGCGGCTGCCTGGTGCGGGCCTGGCGCGCCAGTTCGATGCCGTCCATGCCGGGCAGGTCGTAGTCGGTGATCAGGACGTCGTAGTGGTTGCGTTCGAGCAGGACCAGGGCGTCCTGGGGGCTGGCGGCGCCGTCGACGCGCTGGTTGAGCAGCTCGAGCAGCGAGCAGCTCATGGCCAGCACGTCGGCATCGTCGTCGACGAAGAGCACGCGCCGGCTGGTCTCCAGCTTCTGGATGCCGCCGCCGGCGGAGGGCAGCGGCGCGGCCGCCGGTATGGACGAGGCGACCTGCTTCGACAGCATCTGCCGGATCTTGCGCGCCAGCTGGTCGCGCGCATAGGGCTTGGACAGCAGTTGCACGCCCGCGTCCAGCTTGCCGTCGTGGACGATGGCGTTCTGGGTATAGCCGGAGGTGAACAGCACCTCGATGCCCGGATGCAGCTCGCGCGCGCGGCGCGCCAGTTCCGGGCTGCGCATGGCGCCGGGCATGACGACGTCGGTGAACAGCAGGTCGATCGGCAGGCCGCTGTTGAGGATCACCATGGCCGCGGCGGCATTGTCCGCCTTCATCACCTTGTAGCCCAGGCTTTTCAGCATTTCCACCACCGTGGCCTGCACCGCCGGGTCGTCCTCGACCACCAGGATGGTCTCGTCGCCGCCGGCCGCCGGGCCGCTCTTGGCCACCGGTTCGTTCGCTTCCTGCTGGTAGGAGCGCGGGAAGTACATCTTGATCGTGGTGCCGTGGCCGAGTTCGCTGTAGATCTTGAAGTGGCCGCCGGTCTGCTTGACGAAACCATAGGCCATCGACAGGCCCAGGCCGGTGCCTTGCCCCTCCGGCTTGGTGGTGTAGAAGGGTTCGCAGGCGCGTTCCAGCGTCTCCCGGCTCATGCCGCAGCCATTGTCGGACACCGCGAACATCACGTACTGGCCGGGCGTCAGGTCGTGGTGCAGCGCCACGTATTCATCGTCGAGGAGGGCGTTGCCGAGCTCGATGGTGAGCTTGCCGCCCGAGGGCATGGCGTCACGCGCGTTGATCGCCAGGTTGAGCAGGACGTTCTCGAGCTGGTAGGGGTCGACGCAGGTGTTCCAGAGCCCGCCGCTGCGAATGGTCTCGACCGAGACCGTTTCGCCGACGGCGCGGCGCAGCAGCTCGTCCATCTGTTGCAGCACCGTGGCCGGGTTCACGACGCGCGGCTGCAGCGGCTGGCGGCGTGCGAAGGCGAGTAATTGTGCGGCAAGCTTGGCGCCGCGCTCGACGGCGCCCATGGCGCTGTCGAGCTGCTTGAGCGGCTGGGGATCGCCGAGCAGGCCATCGCGCAGCAGCTGCAGGTTGCCGCCGATGACTTGCAGGATGTTGTTGAAGTCGTGGGCCACGCCGCCGGTCAGCTTGCCGATCGCTTCCAGCTTCTGCGCATGCTGCAGGGCCGCCTGGGCGCTCTGCAGTTCCGCGGTGCGCGCCTCGACCAGGTGTTCGAGCTCGCGCTGGTATTTCTGGACTTCGTCCTGGGCCAGCTTCTGCTTGGTGACGTCGCTGCCCTGGACAAAGATGCCGACCGACCTGCCCTGGGCATTCAGGATCGGCTGGTAGACGAAGTCGACGAAGCGCGTGATGATCTTGCCCGGGCCGTCCTGCAATTCCAGCTGGACGCTCTGGCCGACCACCGGCTTGCCGGTCTGGTAGACCTTGTCCAGCAGCTCGAAGAAACCCTGCCCCTCGACGTCGGGCAAGGCCGCCCGGATCGGCTTGCCGAGCAGCTCGCGGTTGCCGGTGAGCTTGCGATAGGCGCCGTTGGCCAGGTCGATGACGTGTTCCGGCCCCTTGAGCACGGCGATGAAGCCGGGTGCCTGCTCGAACAGGCTCTGGAAGAAGGCATTGCTGACCTGCAGCTCGTTGGCCAGTGCCAGGGCCTGGCGGGCGTCGTCGAGCGCGCGGGTGCGTTCGTCGATGGTGTGCTCGAGCTCGATCTGCTTCTCGAGCAGGGAGCGGGCGTTGTTGACCTGCTCGGTCACGTCGCTGCCCTGGGACACGATGCCGAGCACCTCGCCGTTCTCGTCGAAGATCGGCTGGTAGACGAAGTCGATGTAGCTGTCGACCACCTCGCCCTCCGCCGACTGCACGGACAGCGGCACGGCGCGGCCGACGTAGGGCTTGCCTGAGGTGTACACCTCGTCGAGCAGTTCGAAGAAACCCTGGCCGGCCAGTTCCGGCAGCGCCTCGCGCACCGGCTTGCCGATGATGTCACGCAGGCCCGCCAGGCGGTGGTGGGCGGCGTTCTGCAGCTCGTAGACGTGCTCGGGGCCGCGGAAGAAGCAGACGAAGCCCGGCGCCTGTTCGAACAGGCGCAGCAGGTGCTGGCTCTGCTCGGTGCGTGCCTGCAGCAGCGCCTGCTGGGCGCGTTCTTCACGCTCTTCGCGCTCGCGCACCCGGGTGATGTCGCGCGTGATCTTGCCGAAGCCGATCAGGGCGCCATGGTCGTCGTACAGCGGATCGATGACGACGTGGGCCCAGAAACGGCTACCGTCCTTGCGCACGCGCCAGCCGATCGCTTCGAAGATGCCCTGGGTGCGCGCCGTTTCCAGCGCCTGCGCCGGCACCCCGGCGGCCTGGTCTTCCGCGGTGTAGAAGCAGGCGAAGGACTTGCCGATGATTTCCTCGGCCGTATAGCCCTTGGCGCGCGCGGCGCCCGCGTTCCACGTGGCGACCCGGCCGTCCGGCGTCAGCATGAAGATCGCGAAATCGCGGATCTTGGCGACGAGCGTCGAGGTCAGGTTGGCTTCCAGCGTAGACAGCACGGGCGATTCGGGCATCGGACGACCTATCTGAATACAAGAATCTATTATTCTAGGGGAAACATGGATTCAGTGCACAGGATTGGAGGTGTGCAGTCCGGTGCCGCCATCCGGGGGCCGAACGGGACCGGCGCAGGCCGGCCGCTCCTTCCGGATCAGTCGACCCAGTTCACCCGGTCGAACTTGCCCCGGAAATCGTCCGGCATGGCCACGACCTGGCTCGTCTTGTAGTTGTAGAACACGAAGCCGGACTTGGCCATGGCGATCAGCGTGCGGTCGCGCGGGCGCGTGATGCGGAAGATGATGTCGCCGCCGTATTTATTGAAATCCATGACGCCGACTTCGAACAGCAGCTGGTCGCGCGCATGCGCTTCGGCGCGGTAGGTGGTGGCCAGGTCGGTGACGATGATTCCGGTGCCGTCGCGCTCGGTCTCGGCGACGCCGAACTCGAACAGGAAACGCGCCCGCGCCTCGGAGATCATCGAGATCATCGAATCGTTGCCGAGGTGGTTGGCGGCATTGATGTCGGTGACCCGCACCGACATTGGCGTGGAATAGTAGAACTGGTCTTCGGGGAAGTTGAGTTGTAAGCGTGCCATTTCTCAATTCTAAACCTATGGCGTGGCCGCGCGTCCGATTTTGTGGACGCTGCCGCGCGCGGTCAGGAGGTAGAGCTCGCCCTGGCCATCCTGGCCGAAGGAGATCACGTTGCCGATGGCGGCGATGTTCCAGTCGCGCTGCTCGGTGATGCTGCCGCCGCTGGCGAGGAAGCTTTTCAGGTAGCCGCGGCAGTAATCCGAATAGAAGTAGCGTCCGGCCAGGGCCGGGATCGCGCTGCCGCGGTAGACGAAGCCGCCCGTGATCGAGCAGCCGTTGGCGTCGTTGCTGCCGTGGTCGTATTCGAAGGCGGGCAGGGTGAGGCCGGTCCGGTCGCAGCTGGCCGCGTTGAAGCACAGCGTGCCCTCCATCGTGTTCCAGCCATAGTCGAGGCCGGCCGTGGAGGCCGGGACGATGTTGACTTCCTCGCGCCGCTCCTGGCCGACGTCGCTCAGGTAGAGCTGGCTGCCGTCGAAGCTGAAGCGCCAGGGATTGCGCAGGCCGGATGCCCAGATCTCGGGGCGCCGGTTCGGCTGGTTCAGGTAGGGATTGCCGGCCGGGATGGTATAGGGCTGGGCGGCGCTGGCGTTGCGCACGTCGATGCGCAGCAGCTTGCCCAGCAGCGCATTGAGGTTCCGGGCGTTGCTCAGCGGGTCGCCGGCGCCGCCGCCGTCCCCGGTGCCGACGTACAGGTAGCCGTCCGGCCCGAACGCGAGCTGGCCGCCGAAGTGGTTGGTGTAGACCGGGTGGGCGACGCGCAGGATGACGAGGTTCGAGGTGGGGTCGGCCAGGCCGGGATTGGCGCTGGCCGTGAAGCGCTCGATCACGATGTTCTGCTGCGGGTCGGTGTAGTAGAGGTAGAAGTAGCCGTTGCTGGCGAACTGCGGGTCGAAGGCCATCGACAGCAGGCCGCCTTCGCCGCCGGTGAAGACGCGGCCGGCGATGTCGAGGTAGGGCAGGGCCAGCAGGCTGCCGTTCTCGACGATGCGGATGCGTCCGCGGCGTTCGAGCACGAACAGGCGCGTGTCGCCGGCCGGGGCGGTAAGCCAGGTGGGACTGTCGAGGTTGGCGACGACTTCGTTCAGGGCGATGCCGGCGGCCGCGCCGCCGTAGCTGACGGTGGCGGTGACGGTGCCGCCCGCGGTGACGACGGCGCTCTGGGTGGCGGGCGAGGGCGTGTAGCCGACGCCGCTTACGGTCACGGGTGCGGCGGCGACGCTGTAGCTGCCCGGCGTCAGGTTGGACAAGGCTTGCGGGCCGCTCAGGTCTTGCTGGTAATTGTTGGGGCCGGTGACGCGCACCGAGGCACTGGCGCCGGCC
>DAMCRY010000281.1:0-5529 GCA_032115075.1 Massilia sp. | reverse complement strand
GCGGCCGACGCCAACCCGACCGAGGCGCGCCGCGACGTGCTGCGCAAGCAGGGCTTCACGGTGCAGGCGGACATCCCCTACCTGACCGCGAGCGGCAAGGAGCTCAAGGTCGACGTCTACCTGCCGCAGGACCAGAAGCACCAGCAAAAGCGGCAGCAAGGCGGGCAGGCGTCCGCGCAACCCGTGCCCGTGGTGCTGTACTTCCACGGCGGCGGCTGGGTCGCGGGCTCGCGCGAGCGCGCCACGCTGTCGGCCCTGCCGTTTCTCCACATGGGCTTCGCGGTGGTGAACGTCAGCTACCGCCTGGCCAACGTGGCGCTGGCGCCGGCCGCCGTCGAGGACACCCTGTGCGCGCTGCAATGGGTCGGCCTGAACGCGAAAAAGTACAACTTCGACCTAGCCAGGGTCGTGACCTCGGGCGATTCGGCCGGCGGCCACCTGGCGCTGGCCACCGCCATGATCCCTTCGGATTCGCCCTTCACCAACCAGTGCGCGGCGAACGAGCCGGCTTGGAGCGGACCGTATACGAACCCTGCGCCGAAGGTGGCCGCGGTGGTCAACTGGTATGGCATCACCGACGTCGCCGACATGCTGCAGGGTCCGAACATCCGCTCCTACGCGGTGTCCTGGTTCGGCAGCATGCCGGGACGCGAGGCGCTGGCGCGCGAACTGTCGCCGCTCAGCCATGTGCGCGCCGGCGGCCCGCCCGTGTACACCATCCACGGCGACGCCGATCCACTGGTGCCCTATGCCCATGGCGTGCGCCTGAAGGCGGCGCTCGACAAGGCCGGCGTGAAGAACGAGCTGCTGACCATCAAGGGCGGCGGCCACGGCGGCTTCGCGCTCGACCAGGTGCAGGGCGCCTACCGGGGCGTCCAGGCCTTCCTGACCGGGCTCGGCATCGCGCCCGCGCAAACGGCGGCCACGGCAAGGCCCTGACGTGTTCCGCGATGGCCCTGTCCGAGGCATCCTATGCCGCGGCTGGGCCGTGTCCGATTGCGAAAGCCGGCGGACAGCCTATGATGGGTCTTCCATCATCCGATCAAGGAGACCATCATGCCTGAAAACAAGGATTCCACGGATCCCAAGGATGTCGACAAGGGCCCGAGCGAGCAGCAACTGGACGACCTCGACGTCAACCGCCAGCGCGAACGGCTGGAGCGCAGCCGGCCCGGCAACCTGCAGTCGGACGGACAGCGCAACGGTCAACAATTCGGCGAGGGATCTCCGCCGAAGGATAGTCGCTGATCGTTTTCCACCGTTAATTGTGTGAGAGGCGTCCTACGATGGCGCCTCCCCCATTCCGATTGCCGCTGCCGGCTGGAGGTCTATCATGGGCCTATCGACACTCGCACAGGAGACCGGTATGGGTGAAAACAAGGGACATGGCGTCAAAGGACCGCGCCACGACGACGACGTGGACGACCTGAGCATCAACACCGCCAGCGGCAAGATCGCGAACGGTGGCCAGCAACAGTCCGGCAACATGCATCCGGGGCAGCATCAGGACAGCATGCAGTCGGGCCAGCAGGGCAATCGTCAATCCGGCCAGGGCCAGCAGCAGGGCAGCCAGCAGCAGGGCGGCCAGCAGCCGGGCCAGCAAGGTCAACAGCAACAGGGCAGCCAGCAGCATGGCGGACAGCATGCCTCCGGCGGGACGCCGGCACTGGACGACCTGGGTGGTCGCCAGGGCGAATCGGCCAAGGATGCGTCGCAAGCTTTCAGTCAGGACTTCAGTCAGGACAACAGCATCGACAAGCAGCGCGGCAACCGCTGACGCCTGCACCTTCCCTGAAGCAGTTCCCGCACCGCGACCGGCCATCGGCTGGCCGCGGTGCTGTCGCGCGGTGCTGTCGTTTATAGCTTCCGCTTCGACGCGAAGATGTGCGCACCGTCCTACCACGGCGCCGGGTCGAGTCCGATTCCGTACCACGCCAGGAAGACTATCATGACGATTCGCACACAGCTAAGGAGACGAACATGGCTCAGAACCAAGGCAACGACATGAAAGGTACGCGTCCGGATCCGGCAGTCGCCGATCCGAGCAAGGACGTGGTCGCCACCGCCGGCCAGCAGGACGGCGACATGGGCAACCAGCAATCGGGGCAGCAGCAAGGCAATATGCAGTCCGGCCAGCAGTCCGGTCAACAGCAGGGCGGCCAGCAACAGCAACAGGGCAGCCAGCAATCCGGCCAGCAGTCGGGACAACAGCAAGGCGGCCAGCACGCCTCCGGCGGCACGCCGGCCCTGGACGACCTGGACGGCCAGAACCAGGGCGAATCGGCGCGCGACGCCTCCCAGGCCTTCCAGCAGCAGGGCGGCCAGGGCAGCCAGCAGTAGGATCCGGTAGCAAGACTGCCTTCATCCTCGCAAGTCGCACCGCGGCAGACCTCACCTGCCGCGGTGCGCCGCCGCGTCCGTCCTTCCCTCAGCGCGCGGCGTGCGCCCGGTTCAGGCGGCGCTCGGCGCGGCGCTGCAGCGCCTCGAAGAACAGGCTCAGGCACCAGTAGATGCAGGCCGCCGCGATGTACAGCGGCAGCGGCTGGAAGCTGGTGGCGATGGCTTCCTTGGTCGCCAGCATCAGCTCGGTCAGGGCGATCACCGAGACCAGCGAGGTGTCCTTGATCAGGCTGATCAGGGTATTGCTCATCGACGGCACGGCGATCCGCAGCGCCTGCGGCATGACGACATGGCGCAGGGTCTGCCAGTAACCCAGGCCGAGGCTGAAGCTGGCCCGCCACTGCCCTTCGCTCACCGCGCGGATGGCGCCGCGCAGGCTCTCCGACAGGTAGGCGCCGCTGTTGAGCGACAGCGCCAGCACGCCCGCCGTGACCGGCGTGAACGCGATGCCGACGCTGGGCAGGCCGTAGTAGATCACGAAGATCTGCACCAGCAGCGGGGTGCCGCGCATCATGCTCACGTACAGGCCTGCCGGCAGGCGCAGCACGGCCCAGGGCGCGATGCGCATCAATGCCACCGGAAAGCCGATCGCCAGCCCGCCGGCCATCGCGGCGACCGCGAACAGCAGGGTGTAACCCGCGCCGGCGAGCATGGTCGGCGCCGCCTCGCGCAGCAGCGCGATCAGCTCCATGCGCGCCCGCTCATGGGGCCGGGCGGGTGGCGTCGACGCCGAACCACTTCAGCGACAGCGCGCGGAGGGTGCCGTCCTTCTCCGCGTCCAGCAGGATCCTGTCGAGCGCCGCCTTGAACTGCGGACTGCCCTTGCGGAAGGGGATGCCCATGCGCTCGACCGCGCCGACGCGCGCGCCGGCCTTGATCGGCAACTGCGAGCTCTTCAGCAGGTAGGCCACCATCAGGCTGTCGTTCAGGGCCGCGTCGATGCGCCCGAAGGCCAGGTCCTGCAGGTTCTCGGGCGCCGCCGGATAGCTCTTGACCTCGATGCCGGGCACCGCCTTGGCCTGCTGCTCGAACACGCTGCCCTGCCCCACGCCGAGGCGCTTGCCTTTCAGGTCGGACAGGCTGGCGTAGCTGGCGCGGTCGTTTTTGCGCACGATGAGCTGGGGGTGCGAATAGGTATAGGGGCGCGAGAAGTCGAAAGCCTGCTCGCGCCTGGGCGTGATGCCGACCTGGCTGACGATCACGTCGTACTTGCCGGCCGCGAGTCCCGCCAGGATGGCGGCCCATTCGGTGGCGACGAATTCCGGGCGCACGCCCAGCTTGCCCGCGACCAGCCGGGCGACGTCGACGTCGTAGCCGGTGAGCTGGCCGGTCTTCGGGTCCTTGAAGTTGAACGGCGGGTAGGTGCCCTCCATCGCGATGCGCAGGGTGTTGCGCTTCTTGACGTCCGCCAGCAGGTCGGCCGCCTGGGCCGATCCCGGCGCCAGCAGCGACGCCAGCGCAAGGCCGGCCGCAGGGAGCCAGGCCAGGATGGCGCGCCGCGCCGGGGTGTTCGGGTGCTTGGCCATCAATCCTCGCTCCATCGACAGTAGAGCTGACGTTATAACCGAAAAACCCGGCGGGCGGGAAGCACCCCAAGCGCTGCGGTCGGGGGTTTCAGTAGGCGCCGCGCCGGGCGCGCGCGCCGAAGGGATGGCCGACCACCAGCGTCGTGCTCAGCACCAGGGTCGACAGGCCGAGGATCAGCTGCACCAGGCGGTCGTCGGGCAGGATCCAGACCTGGCCGCGCGGCGGCTCGGCGCCGGTGGCGGCCACGATCAGGGGCGCGATCCAGCCGGCCTCCGGCTCGACGTCGAGCACGACCGCGTCGCCGGTGGTCTGCATATAGACGTCGCCGCCCTCGGCCAGCGTGAAGCGGATGCCGACCCCGGTTTCCTGGGGCTTGACCAGCTCCTGCAGCGCGCGGTTGTGCTCGTCGATCCAGAGCTCGACGTCCTGCGGCGTTTCGAGATGGGTCCAGGGACGGGGACGGAAGCGCGGCTGCGCGGCGGTGTCGGATGGCTGGTTCATGTGATGCGGGTAAAAAGCGGAAGAACGCTATCTTACCCGTTTATGGGGCCTTTTTTCGTGTCAGTATCCGGTTCCCGCGCCTCACCGCGACTCCATGAAGGAACCCCTTGAAGTTCACCGCCCCGCTTCTTGTCCGCACCTTTGCCCCCGCCTTCGCCGCCGCCCTCGTCCTGTCCAGCCTGGCCGGCGGCGCCGACGCCGCCCCCTCCGGCTACCTGCTCGGGAACACCGAGGTACGCGACATTCCGTCCCGCCAGCTCGGCCGCGACTACCAGCTCTTCGTCGCCCTGCCCGACTCCTACGGCAGCAGCACCGGCAAGCGCTATCCGGTCCTGTTCGTGGTCGACGCCGACTATGCCTTCCCGCTCACGCACTCGATCGCCTCGCGCCTGCACAAGCACGCCGGGATGGAGGAAGTGATCGTGGTCGGCCTCTCGTATGCGAAGGGCGACGGCGGCGTGTACAGCCGCCGCCGCGACTACACCCCGACCGTCCCGCGCGGCCACGCCTACCGCTCGGACATGCCGGGCCGCCCGCCGGCTTTCGGCGAAGCGGCCGCCTACGGGCGCTTCATCGCCGGCGAGGTGTTCCCGCTGGTGGCGCGCAGCTACCGCGCCGACATGAAACGCAAGATCTTCGCCGGCCATTCCTACGGCAGCCTGCTCGGCCTGCAAATCATGCTGGACGCCCCGCGCACCTTCGAGCACTACATCCTCGGCAGCCCCTCGCTGTGGTTCGACAAGGGCGTGATGTTCGATCGCGAACAGGCCCATGCGGCGCGAAACAAGGACCTGCCGGCCTCGGTGTTCTTCGGGATCGGCGGACTGGAAACGCTGGCGCCGGGCAAGAAGCGCTCGCGCTCGGAAGAGGACGCGGACATGGTGGCGGACCTCAAGGAGTTCGAGCGCGCGCTGCGGTCGCACCGCTACCCCGGCCTGAAGACGCGGATGCAGGTGTTCGAGGACGAGGACCATGCGAGCGTGTTCCCGCTGGTGCTGACGCACGGGCTGCGCGCCTGGCTGGCCTCGCCCGGCTCGCGCTGAGCTGCCCGGCGGGCGCGGCGCGCCTCAGTCGACGGCGAGCGTCACCAGCCGCGCCGTG
>DAMCRY010000280.1:0-5535 GCA_032115075.1 Massilia sp. | reverse complement strand
CGCGCCTGCCACGCCGGCGCGTGCTCACGGCGCTGGCCGTGCTGTCCATGCTGGTGTTCTCCAAGTACGTCTACATGGTCAGCCTGCAGAGCTACTACACCTTCTACCTGATCGAGAAGTTCGGCGTGCAGGTGGAGACCGCGCAGATGTACCTGTTCCTGTTCCTGGCCGCGGTCGCCGCCGGCACCTTCGCGGGCGGCCCGATCGGCGACCGCATCGGCCGCAAGCGCGTGATCTGGGTCTCGATCCTGGGCGCCGCCCCGTTCACGCTGGCGCTGCCCTACGCCAGCCTGGCCTGGACCGGCGTGCTGACCGTGGTCATCGGCCTGGTGATGTCCTCGGCCTTCTCGGCGATCGTGGTGTTCGCGCAGGAGCTGGTGCCGAGCAAGGTCGGCATGATCGCGGGGATCTTCTTCGGGCTGATGTTCGGCGTCAGCGGCATCGGCGCGGCCGCGATGGGACAGGTTGCGGATGCGCAGGGGATCGAGGCGGTGTACCGGATCGTGTCCTTCCTGCCGCTGCTGGGCGTGCTGGCGGCGCTGCTGCCGCGCGAGGATGGGGCGGGACGCTAGCGTGCCCCGCTGCCGCGTCAGCGCGGCGTTTCCCGGTATTCGCCGAAGACCTGTCCCATGAAATCCACCACCGCCCTGACGCGCGCGCTGGTGCGCACGCTCCGGTGCATCGACAGCCAGATGTCCTGGTCGAGTTCCGGGATATGGGGAATCGCGGCGACCAGGTCCTGGGCGTCGCCGGCCAGGAAGGTGGCCAGCACGCCCAGGCCGGCGCCGTGCGTGACGCCATCCAGGATCCCGAGCCCGTAGCTGCAGCGCATCCACGGCGCCGGCGCCCCGGGCAGCGCGCGCAGCCAGCGGTCGGACTGGAACTCGGCGCGCGGCTCGTCGAAGCCGACGAAGGGCAGGCGCGCCCAGTCCCGCTGCGCCAGGGCGTCGGCATGGCGCGTCGCGACGTCGCGGCTGCAATACAGGCCGAAGGACAGGGTGCCGACGTGGCGGGGGACGAGGTCGAGCTGTTCCGGGCGGTAGGGGCGGATCGCGACGTCGGCCTCGCGCCGCGCCAGGTTGTAGGGGCGGTGCGAGGGGACGATTTCCACGTCGACGTTCGGATAGGCGTCATGGAAGCGCGCGAACCGGGTGGTCAGGAAATAGGACAGCCACTCGTCGGTATTGATGCGCACCAGGCCGGAAGCGGCATGCGCGTCCTGGCGGTCGCGCGTGCGCTCGACTTCCAGCGCGATCTCGCCCATCTGCTCGGCCAGGGCGAACATGTCGGCGCCGAATGCGGTCGGGACGCAGCCGCCCTGGAAGCGCTCGACCAGCTTGTGCCCGACCGCTTCCTCGAGGTCGTCGAGCCGGCGCGCCATCGTGGCCGGGCTCACGCCCGCCTTCCTGGCCGCGCCGCGCAGGGTGCCTTCCTGGGCGATGAGCAACAGCAGGCGCAGGTCGTCCCAGTTCAGGTGTTTCATATTTGAAGCGTCATGGCGCGGTTTTGCCTCTATGTGTGCATTTATAGAGTATGCGATGATGTTGCCCCAACGTCAAACCGGCGTCCGGACCTTGTCGGGCGAGACAGTCCGCGCGCCAGCACCAGTAGAAGGAAGCATCATGCGTACATTCCGCGACCGCGTTCGCCACGCGCTCCTGTTCGAGGCCGTCGCCCTCGCCATCTTCATTCCCGGTTCGGCCGCGCTGTTCGACCAGCCGATGGAGCACATGGGCGTGATCGGCATCGTGTCGGCCACCATCGCCACGCTCTGGAACTTCGTGTTCAACCTGGGCTTCGACCGCGCCCTGCTGCGCCTGCGCGGCAGCGTCCATAAAACGATGGCGATGCGGGTCGCGCACACCCTGCTGTTCGAGGCCGGGCTGGTCGTGATGCTGATCCCGATGATCGCCTGGTACCTGGACATCAGCCTGTGGGCGGCGCTGCTGATGGATATCGCGATCGTGATCTACTACCTGGTGTACGGCTTCCTGTTCAACATCGCCTACGACCACCTGTTCCCGGTGGCCCGGGGCAGCGCCTGCGGCGCCTGAGGGCCGCGGCGCTCGGGGGTAGGTGTTGTTCCTTACACCACCGACCCCAGCTTGAAGATCGGCAGATACATCGCAATCACCAGGCCGCCGATCAGGACGCCCAGGATCACCATGATCAGCGGCTCCATCAGCGACGACAGCGCGGCGACGGCTTCGTCGACTTCCTCTTCGAAGAAGTCCGCCACCTTGCCCAGCATGGCGTCGAGCGAGCCGGATTCCTCGCCGATCTGGACCATCTGGATGACCATGTTCGGGAACACGTTCACGTTCTGCATCGAGATCGTGAGACTGGTGCCGGTGCTGACCTCGTTCTGGATCTTGCGGGTCGCTTCCAGGTAGACGTGGTTGCCGGAGGCGCCGCCGACCGAGTCGAGGGCTTCGACCAGCGGCACGCCGGCCGCGAACATGGTCGACAGGGTGCGGGTCCAGCGCGCGATGGTGGCCTTGCGGATCACCGCGCCGAAGATCGGCAGGCGCAGCAGCAGGCGGTCCATGGCCTGCTGCACCCTGGGCGAGCGGCGCCAGGCCTGGAAGAAGAAGTAGATGCCGCCGAACAGCGAGCCGAAGATCAGCCACCACCACTCGACGAAGAACTCCGAGATCGCCATCACGATCAGGGTCGGGGCCGGGAGGTCGGCGCCGAAGGACTGGAACACTTCCTTGAAGGCCGGGACCACCCAGATCATGATCACGGCCGTGACGATGAAGGCCACCGCCAGGATCGCGATCGGGTACATCAGGGCCGACTTGATCTTGCCCTTCAGGGCCAGCGTCTTCTCCTTGTAGATCGCCAGGCGCGTCAAGAGGTCCTCGAGGATGCCGGCCTGTTCGCCGGCGCCCACCAGGTTGCAGAACAGCGGGTCGAAGTAGAGCGGGTACTTGCGGAAGGCGTTGTTCAGGCTGGTGCCGGTCTCGACGTCGTTGCGCAGGTCCATGATCAGCTTGGCCATGGACGGGTTGGCGTGGCCCTTGCCGACGATGTCGAAGGCCTGCAGCAGCGGCACGCCGGCCTTCATCATGGTGGCCAGCTGGCGCGTGAACAGGGTCAGGTCCTTGTCGGTGATCTTCTTGCCGCTGCGGTAGGCCTTCTTCCGGACCTTGGTGACCAGGATGCCCTGGCGGCGCAGCGTGACGTTGACGATCGCCTCGCCGCCCGCGCGCAGTTCGCCGCGCACGGTCTTGCCGGTGCGGTCCTTGCCTTCCCAGGCATAGACCTTTTCCTTGACCTGGGCGCCGCCCTGGCGTTTCGTGGGGAGGAGGCTTGCCATATCGTGTCGTTCGCTTTCGCTTCCTGTCTTATTCGTTGGTGCAGCCGAGGACTTCTTCGAGGCTGGTGAGTCCCTGCTTCACTTTCATCAGGCCGGAGCGGCGCAGCGAGTTCACGCCGTCCTTCTCGGCCTGTTCGGCGATCTGCATCGCGTTGCCGTGGGCGAGGATCAGGGCCTCGATCGCCGGCGTGATCGGCATCAGCTGGTAGATGCCGACGCGGCCCTTGTAGCCCGAGCCGAGGCAGCGGTCGCAGCCCACCGGACCGTAGGGCTTCCAATCGCCGTCCAGGTCGGACTCGCGGTAGCCGGCCGCCAGCAGGACCTCGCGCGAGGTCTCGAGCGGCTGTTTGCAGCCGCACAGGCGGCGCGCCAGGCGCTGGGCGGTGATCAGGATTACCGAGGAGGCGATGTTGAAGGGCGCCACGCCCATGTTCATCAGGCGCGTCAGGGTCGAGGGCGCATCGTTGGTGTGCAGGGTCGAGAACACCATGTGGCCGGTCTGGGCGGCCTTGATCGCGATGTCGGCGGTTTCCAGGTCGCGGATCTCGCCGACCATGATGATGTCCGGATCCTGGCGCAGGAAGGACTTCAGCGCCACCGGGAAGGTGAGGCCGGCCTTGTCGTTGACGTTGACCTGGTTCACGCCGGGCAGGTTGATCTCGGCCGGGTCTTCCGCGGTCGAGATGTTGATGCCCGGCTTGTTCAGCACGTTCAGGCAGGTGTACAGCGAGACGGTCTTGCCGGAGCCCGTCGGGCCGGTGACCAGCACCATGCCGTAGGGGCGCGAGATCGCTTCCAGCAGCGTGGCCTTCTGGTCGGGCTCGTAGCCGAGCGCGTCGATGCCCATCTGCGCCTGGGTGGCGTCGAGGATACGCATGACGGTCTTCTCGCCGAACAGCGTGGGCAGGGTGCTGACGCGGAAGTCGATGGTGCGGGTCGGGCCCATCGCCAGGCGCATGCGGCCGTCCTGCGGCACGCGCTTTTCCGAGATGTCGAGCTTGGCCAGCACCTTGATGCGCGAGACCAGCTTGTCGCGGATGCCCAGCGGCGGATTGGCGTGGTCGCGCAGCACGCCGTCCACGCGCATGCGGATGCGGTAGTACTTCTCGTAGGGCTCGAAGTGGATGTCCGAGGCGCCCAGCTGCAGCGCGTCGGTCAGGATCTTGTTCAGGAAGCGCACGATGGGCGCGTCCTCGACGTCGTTGGCCGGGTCCGGCGGCGGCGCGGCCTGGGTCTCTTCCTCGGCGAACTCGATCTCGCCGCCTTCGCTCGCCAGCTCGTTCAGGCTGTCCTCGGCGCTCTTGGCCAGGCCGGCCAGGAGCTTGAGCAGGGCGTCGTGGGCGACGATCACCGGCTCCACCGAGGCCTCGCTCTGGAACTTGATCTGGTCCAGGGCCTGGGTATTGGTCGGGTCGGACAGCGCCACCGACATCTTGTTGCCGCGCTTGGCCAGGGCGATCACGCGCTGCGCCTGCATCAGCTTGGCGTCGATGGCGGTCGCGGGCAGGGCGTCCGCCGCGAAGGCCGAGAGGTCGAGCAGCGGATAGCCGAAGGTCTCGGCGCAGAAGCTGGCCAGGGCGCCCGCTTCGATGATGCCGCTGTCGAGCAGCGCGTCGATGAAGGCGGTCTTGTCCAGCGCGGCCTTCTTTTGCAGCGCGTCGGCCTGCCCCACGCTCAGGCGGCCGGCCTGGACCAGCGCGCGCGCCAGGCCCGCCAGCGGCGTGCCTTGGGTCGTGTTGGGGAGGACTGCTGCCATAGGAAGTGGAGGGGGCCGTGGACGCGAAAAGGGGATGCGTGCTGGGTGAAGGATGCTTGGATGATGCCTACAGGCATCAAATTTGTAAAGGATTCCGTGCCCGCACAGATGCGTGCGCGCCACGTGGACAGGATGGCACGCGGCGATTCGATATCAGCCCGTCAAGGACTGTGTTCAAGCCGACAAGCAGTGTGGCTCAGGCGACAATGAAACGCCTTGACGGCGCGGGGCGCAGCAGTTTGACGCGCTTCACGGCCTGGTCCTGGACCTGCAGCACTTCGATGACGCAGCCGCCGACCTTGAGGGCGATCGGCGCGTCGGGGATGTCCTGCAGGGTCTCGAGCAGCAGGCCGTTGACGGTGCGCGGACCGTCCAGCGGCAGGGCCAGGCCGAGTCCCTTGTTGATGTCGCGCAGCGGGGTGCCGCCATCGAGCTCGCAGGCGCCGGCCGCGTCCCA
>DAMCRY010000279.1:4206-5549 GCA_032115075.1 Massilia sp. | reverse complement strand
GCGGCGACCTTGTACAGGCGGTCCTGCAGCGTCGCCATCCGGGTCAGGGTCTCGGCGGCGGCCGCCATTTCGGGCGTGATCTGCGGCGCGGCCGGTCCGGCGGGGCCCTGCGGCCCGGGCTGGCCCGGCTGCATCGGTCCCTGCGTGGCGCAGGCCGACAGCAGTGCGGCGAAGCTGGTTCCCAATGCGGCCTGGCGCAAATGCCGGCGCAGGCGATCAGTGCGGATCATGGTCCTCCTTCTGCTCGTTACTTTGTTATTGTTTGCCGGTGCTGCCGAAGCCCCCGGCGCCCCGTTCGCTCGATGCGAATTCGTCCACCACGTTGAAGCCCACCTGCAGCACCGGCACGATCACGAGCTGGGCCAGCCGGTCCATCGGCTGCAGCGTGAAGGTCGCGTGGCTGCGGTTCCAGGTCGAGACCATCAGCTGCCCCTGGTAGTCGGAGTCGATCAAGCCTACCAGATTGCCGAGAACGATGCCGTTCTTATGGCCGAGCCCACTGCGCGGCAGGATCATGGCCGCGTAGCCCGGATCGCCGATGTGGATGGCCAGGCCGGTCGGCACCAGCACGGTCTGGCCGGGCTCGATGACCAGGGGCGCGTCGATGCAGGCGCGCAGGTCGAGGCCGGCGCTGCCGGGCGTGCCGTAGCTCGGCAGCAGCTCCTTCATGCGCGGGTCGAGGATCTTGAGGTCGATGTTCTTCATGTGCTTCTTATATTCGAATTTTCAGGTCAGCAGCGAGCGCCGTTCCAGGCGCTTCGCGATTTCGGAGACCAGCTGGCGCGCCAGCGTCAGCTTGTCTGCGCGTTCGAGCAGGGTGTGGCCGCCCTCGTCGAACAGGATGATGGTGTTCTCATCCTGCCCGAAGGTCTGCGGGCCGATATTGCCCACCAACAGGGGAATGCCTTTTTTCTCGCGCTTGGCGGGGCCATGGGCCATCAGGTTCTCGGATTCGGCGGCGAAGCCGACGCAGTATGGCCAGCCCGACAGCGTGGTGGTGGCGGCGACCGTGGCCAGGATGTCGGCGTTCTGCACGAACTCCAGCTGCGGCGCGCCGCCCCCCTCCGCCTTCTTGATCTTCTGGTCGCTGGCATTCGCCACGCGCCAGTCGGCCACGGCCGCCACGCCGATGAAGACGTGCTGGCCTTCGATCCCGGCCATCACCACGTCGTGCATCTGCTGGGCGGTGAGCACGTCGATGCGGCGCACGCCGTGCGGGGTCGGCAGGGCGGTGGGGCCGGACACCAGGGTGACCTCGGCGCCGGCTTCGCGCGCGGCGCGCGCCACCGCATAGCCCATCTTGCCGGATGAAAGATTGGTGATGCCGCGCACCGGGTCGATCG
>DAMCRY010000279.1:0-4196 GCA_032115075.1 Massilia sp. | reverse complement strand
CCCGGCCGTGATCAGGACGCGCCGCCCCGCCAGCACCTTGTGCTGGAAGGAGGCCACCAGTTCCTCGACCAGCTCGTCGGCTTCCAGCATGCGCCCGAGCCCCGTCTCGCCGCAGGCCTGGGAGCCGGCCGCAGGGCCGAACAGGCAGATGCCGTCTTCGACCAGCTGCCTGACGTTGCGCTGGGTGGCCGGGTTCTCCCACATCTCGACGTTCATCGCCGGCGCCACCAGCAGCGGCACGCGGCGCGGGCGCGCCACGCACAGGGTCGAGAGCAGGTCGTCGGCCGCGCCGTGGGCCAGCTTGCGCATGAAGTCGGCCGAGCAGGGCGCGACCAGGATGGCGTCGGCGTCGCGGGTGAGGTCGATGTGGGCCATGTTGTTGGCCATGCGCGCATCCCACTGGTCGGTGTAGACCGGCTGGCCGGACAGGGCCTGCATGGTCACCGTGCCGATGAAGTGGGTGGCCGCTTCGCTCATCACCACCTGCACGCTCGCGCCCTGCTTGACCAGGGCGCGGCACAGCTCCGCCGCCTTGTAGCAGGCCACGCCCCCGGTCAGGCCGAGGACGATCTTCTTGCCCTTGAGGTCCATGCTCATCATCCCTCCGGTGGTCAGGACTTGTTCACGCGACGCAGCTCGTCGACGATGAACAGGAAGGCGCCGACCGAGATGCCGATGTCGGCGATGTTAAAGGCCGGGAAGTGGCCGATGCCGGTCCAGTAGAAATCGAGGAAGTCGATCACGTGGCCGTGGATCACGCGGTCGATGCCGTTGCCGATGGCGCCCGACATGATCAGGGCCAGGGCGAAGCAGAACAGGCGCTGGCTGGCGTTCTTCTTCATCATGTACAGGCAGAAGACCACCGCGCCGATCGCGATCGCGAGGAAGAAGTAGCGCTGCCAGCCGCTGGCGTCGCCGAGGAAGCTGAACGCCGCGCCCGGGTTGTACACCTTGATCAGGTTGAAGAAGCCCGTGATCGGCAGCGTCTCGGCATAGGCGAAGGTACGCTCGACGGTGATCTTGGTGACCTGGTCGAGCAGCACCAGGATCAGGGACAGGCCGAGCCACGGGAACAGGCTGGCGGAACTCTTGTAGACGGGCTTGGCGCCCGCGGAAGCTTTTTTGGTGTTGGTGGCCATGGTCTGCTGGGTGGGTAGCCGCCGCACCGTGCCTGGCGATGCAGGCGCGGTGCGGCGAAGGAGCCCGCGAGGGCGCTAAAGCGCTGGAGGCGCGCTATCAGGCGAAGCGGCGTGCTTCGCCGCTGCCGAACAGGTTGCTGGTGCAGCGGCCGCACAGGCCAGGGTGCGCGTGGTCGTGGCCGACGTCGCGGCGGTAGTGCCAGCAGCGCTCGCACTTTTCCGCTTCCGACGGGGTCACGGCCACCGCCTCGTCGGCGGCGTCTTCCACGCGTTCGACCGCGGCCTGCGAGGTGATGAAGACGAACTTCAGGTCGTCGTCCAGGCTCGCCAGCAGCGCGTACTTCTCGCCGGCCGCCTTGATCGCCAGCTCCGCCTGCAGCGAGGAGCCGATGGCGCCCGAGGCGCGCACTTCTTCCAGCTGCTTGGTGACGTCGGCGCGGACTTCGCGCAGGGCCGCGTACTTGGCCAGCAGCGCTTCGCCGTCCGCGACTTCCGGGAAGGTCCACAGGGTCTGCGTGAAGATGGTCTCGTCGGACTCCTGGAAGGCCTGCTGGCCCGCGAACACGGCCCAGGCTTCCTCGGCGGTGAAGGACAGGATCGGCGCCATCACGCGCAGCAGCGCATGGGCGATGTGCCACAGCGCGGTCTGGGCCGAGCGGCGGGCCTTCGAATCGACGCCGGTGGTGTACAGGCGGTCCTTCAGGATGTCGAGGTAGAAGCCCCCCAGGTCTTCCGAGCAGTAGTTCTGCAGGCGGGCGACCACCGGGTGGAACTCGTAGCGCTCGAAGTGGCCGGCGATGTCGCCTTGCAGCTGGGCCATCGCGGCGATCGCGTAGCGGTCGATCTCGAACAGCTCGGCGCTAGGGACGGCATCCTTGGCCGGGTCGAAGTCCGAGGTGTTCGCCAGCAGGAAGCGCAGGGTGTTGCGGATGCGGCGGTACGATTCGGTGACGCGCTTGAGGATCTCGTCGCCGATCGACAGCTCGCCGGTGTAGTCGGTCGACGCTACCCACAGGCGCAGGATGTCGGCGCCGAGCGTATCCGAGATCTTCTGCGGCGCCAGGGTGTTGCCGAGCGACTTCGACATCTTCTTGCCGTTCTCGTCGACCGTGAAGCCGTGGGTCAGCAGCGCCTTGTACGGCGGGCGGCCGTTGAGCATCGAGGAGGTCAGCAGCGAGGAGTGGAACCAGCCGCGGTGCTGGTCCGAGCCTTCCAGGTAGAGGTCGGCCGGGAAGGCGGACTGCTCCTTGTGCGAGCCGCGCAGCACGGTCTGGTGCGTCGAGCCGGAGTCGAACCACACGTCGAGCGTGTCCTTGTTCTTCTCGTAGTCGGCGGCATCCGCGCCCAGCAGTTCGCTCGGCTCCAGCTGCTGCCAGGCTTCGATGCCCTTCGCTTCGATCAGCTTGGCGACCTGCTCCAGCAGTTCCGGGGTGCGCGGGTGCAGCTCGCCGGTCTCCTTGTGGATGAAGAAGGCCATCGGCACGCCCCACTGGCGCTGGCGCGACAGGGTCCAGTCCGGACGGTTGGCGATCATGCCGTGCAGGCGCGCCTGGCCCCAGTCCGGGAAGAACTGCGTCTCGGCGATGCCGGCCAGCGCGGTTTCGCGCAGGGTCGGGCCGCCGTCCTTCGGGGTGATGTCCATGCCGGCGAACCACTGGGAAGTCGCGCGGTAGACGATCGGGGTCTTGTGACGCCAGCAGTGCATGTAGCTGTGGTCGAACATCTTCAGTTCGAACAGGGCGCCCGCGCCGCGCAGGGCTTCGCAGATCGGCTTGCTGGCTTCCCAGATGGTCATGCCGCCGAACAGCGGCAGGGTCGAGGCGAAGCGGCCGTCGCCCATCACGGGTTTCAGGATCTCGTCGTCCTTCATGCCGTGCGCCTTGCAGGACTGGAAGTCTTCCAGGCCGTAGGCCGGCGCCGAGTGCACCACGCCGGTACCGCTATCGGTCGTCACGTAGTCGGCCAGGTAGACCGGGGAGGTGCGGTCGTAGAACGGGTCTTGTGCGTGCAGCGGATGCTTGAAGCGGATGCCGTCCAGCTTCGCGCCGAGGGTGGTGGCGATGACCGTGCCTTCCAGTTTGTAGCGCTGCAGGGTCGACTCGACCAGATCCTGCGCCAGGATCAGCAGCAGCGGCTCACGCTGTCCGTCGACCTCGCGCTCGGCCTGCACCAGGGCGTAGCTCACTTCGGGATGCGCGTTCAGGGCCTGGTTCGAGGGGATGGTCCACGGGGTGGTGGTCCAGATCACGATGAAGCCGTTAGTGGTCGGCAGTTGCGGCAGGCCGAAGGCCTCGGCCACTTTTTCCGGTTCCGCGAAGGGGAAGCCGACGTCGATCGCCGGGTCGCGCTTGTCCTGGTATTCGACTTCCGCCTCGGCCAGGGCCGAGCCGCAGTCGAAGCACCAGTTCACGGGTTTGAGGCCGCGGTAGACGTAGCCCTTTTCCAGCAGCGTGCCGAGGGCGCGCAGTTCGTCGGCCTCGTTACCGTAGGCCATGGTCATGTAGGGGTTTTCCCATTCGCCCAGCACGCCCAGGCGGATGAAACCGGCGCGCTGGCGGTCGATCTGCTCGAGCGCGTAGGCGCGCGCTTTCTGCAGCACCTCGGCGGTCGGCAGGTTCTTGCCGAACTGTTTTTCGATCTGGATCTCGATCGGCATGCCGTGGCAGTCCCAGCCTGGCACATAGGGCGCGTCGAAGCCGGCCATCGTGCGCGATTTGACGACCATATCCTTGAGGATCTTGTTGACGGCGTGGCCCAGGTGGATGTCGCCGTTCGCATACGGCGGACCGTCGTGCAGGATGAACTTCGGACGGCCGGCGGCCGCCTTGCGGATGCGCTGGTAGATTTTTTTCTCTTGCCACTGCTTGACCCATCCCGGCTCGCGCTTGGCGAGGTCGCCGCGCATCGGGAAGGTGGTGTCGGTCATATTGACCGGGTATTTGCTCTCTGGCTTCTTCGCACCCTTCGGGGCCTTGTTCTGGTCTGCGCTTTTCTGGTCGGGTTTAGTATCGGACATAAGGTTCTTCTCTGGATGATTCGGTTTGGCGGCGGCGAAGC
>DAMCRY010000278.1:0-5606 GCA_032115075.1 Massilia sp. | reverse complement strand
CGCCTGGCGGCCGTGTTCCTCGCGGGCGGCGAGCGCGCCTCGGCCCTGGTGCAATGGCTTCGCCTGCCGCAGGCGGAGCGGCGCGCCGGCGACGGCCTGGATGGGACGCTGGTCGCCGTCCTGGACAAGCTCGAGAAGGAGCAGAACGAACGCTATCAGGTCGCGGTGCGCCTGGCCGCGCGCCTCGGCCACGAGCGGGTGCATGCGATGGACGACCACACCGCCGACAGCATGATTCCGGACCAGAAAGCGTATGACGCCGCCCTCGCGAAAGCCTGGGACAACCCGGCAGTCAAGCGCCGCATCCAGGAGAGCGACGCGCGGTACGCGAAGCTGGGCACGCCAGAGGCCGTGCTGGCGGTCTACCGCGCCGACAATGCGCCGGAGGATGCCAGGCTGGCCTTCGACGGCGATTTCGGCGCGGCGCTCGAGGAGCCATCGCCACAGCGCTACGGGCGTCAATACCTCGGCTACTGGGAAACGCGCAACCTGCGCATGGCCTCCAACATCCGCGACGTGATGTCCGCGCAGCCCGGGATGCGCGTGCTGGTCGTCGTCGGCGCCTCGCACAAGGGCTACCTGGAGGCCTACCTGCACCAGATGCACGACGTGCGGGTGGTGGATGCGGGGGCGGTGTTGAAGTAAGGGTGCACCGGTGCGCTGCTGAAACTGGGTTCCCGCCTGCGCGGGAACGACGTGCCGGATTACCTGGTCTGGAGTACGCTGACGATATTCATGCTGTAGCTGAATATCCGTCGTCCCCGCGCAGGCGGGGACCCAATCTTGCACGAATGTCCTCGGCGCGGATCAGTACTCCACCGCCACGTCCTTCGCCCCGATCACCAGCTCCAGCTGGTGCTTGAGCGTATCCGACGGCGCCACGCGCCAGTCGTCGCCCAGCTGCAGCGTGGCCTCGACGCCCTGCGGCTTGATGCGCAGGCTGACCGGCATGCCGTTTTCCAGGCGGTGCGGCAGCAAGACCTCGGCCAGCTTGGCCGGGTTGAGGTCGCAGGACACGTCCATCTCCAGCTTGAAGCCGTACTGGATGCGCGCCGCCGCGATGTCGAAGGCCTTTTCGGCGGTGATGCGCAGGCCGCCGTTGAAGCGGTCCTCGGACACCTTGCCGACCACCAGCAGGAACTCGTCTTCCTTGAAGATGTTCTTGTTCTGCTCCATCAGCTCGCTGTAGATCGTCACCTCGACCACGCCGGTCTTGTCGTCCAGCGAGACGATCAGGATCTTGCCGCGCTGGGTCATCTGGGTGCGCACGCCGGTGATCACGCCGCACAGCATGCGCGGGTCGCGCGAGGGCTCCAGGTCCTTCAGCTTGGTCTTGGCGAAGCGCCGCACTTCCGCCGCGTAGGAGTCGAACATGTGGCCCGACAGGTAGTAGCCGAGCGCGGTCTTCTCTTCGGCCAGCTTCTGGCGGTCGGTCCACGGGGTCGCCTTGACGTACTCCGGCGGGGCCACCAGGTCGGAGTCGTCGCCGCCGAACAGGCTGACCTGGTTGGCGGCGGCGGCGGCCTGGCCGGCCGCCTCCATCGCGAAGCCGACCGAGGCCAGCAAGACCGCGCGGTCGACGCCGAAGCAGTCCATGGCGCCGGCGCGGATCAGCGATTCGATGGTGCGGCGGTTGATCTGCTTGCGGTCGACCCGCATGCAGAAGTCGAACAGGTCCTTGAACTTGCCGCCGTCAAGGCGCGCGGCGATGATCGCCTCGATCGCGCCCTGCCCCGCGCCCTTCACGCCGCCCAGGCCATACCGGATGTTCGAGACCTGCTTGCCGGTGACTGACCTCGGCGGACCTTCCGGGGTGAAGCGGAACTGCGATTCATTCACATCCGGCGGCAGGATCGTCAGCTTGCATACTTCCTTCGCGTCCTCGACCAGGATCTTGATCTTCTCGGTGTCTTCCATCGCCAGCGACATGTTGGCTGCCATGAACGCGGCGGTATGGTGCACCTTGAGGTAGGCGGTGTGGTAGGACAGCAGCGCATAGGCGGCCGCGTGCGACTTGTTGAAGCCGTAGCCCGCGAACTTCTCCATCAGGTCGAAGATCTCGTCGGCCTTTTCCTGGCTCAATCCATCCTTGGCGGCGCCGGCGCGGAAGATCGCGCGGTGCTCGGCCATCTCTTCCGCTTTCTTTTTACCCATCGCGCGGCGCAGCATGTCCGCGCCGCCCAGCGAGTAGCCACCGACGATCTGCGCCATCTGCATCACCTGCTCCTGGTAGACCATGATGCCGTAGGTTTCCGACAAAATGGATTCGGTGCGCGGGTCCGGGTAGTCGAACTTCTCGCCGTGCTTGCGCTTGCAGAAGTCGGGGATCAGGTCCATCGGGCCGGGGCGGTACAAGGCGACGAGCGCGATGATGTCCTCGAAGCGGTCGGGACGCGCGTCCTTCAGCATGCCCTGCATGCCGCGCGATTCAAGCTGGAAGATCGCGACGGTCTTTGCTTCGGACAGCAGTTTATAGGACGGCCGGTCGGTCAGCGGCAGGGACTCGAGGTTGAAGTCGGCGTCCTGCGGGTCGAGCGCGCGGATGTAGTTGACCGCGCGGTCCAGGATGGTCAGCGTGGTCAGGCCCAGGAAGTCGAACTTCACCAGGCCGACGGCTTCGACGTCGTCCTTGTCGTACTGCGAGACCACGCCGGCGTCGCCGCCCTGGGTGTACAGAGGGCAGAAGTCGGTCAGTTTACCCGGCGCGATCAGCACGCCCCCGGCGTGCATGCCGATGCCGCGCGTAATGCCCTCGACCTGCTGGGCGAGATCCAGCAACTGCTTGACCTCTTCCTCGTTCTCGAGGCGCTCCTTGAGCAGCGGCTCCTCTTCGATCGCCTCGGCGATCGAAACCGGTTTACCCGGCTTGAACGGGATCAGCTTCGAGATGCCGTCGCAGAAGTTGTAGCCGAAGTCGAGCACGCGGCCGACGTCGCGGATCGCGCCTTTCGCGGCCATGGTGCCGAAGGTGGCGATCTGCGAGACCGCATCACGTCCATACAAATCTTTTACGTGCTGGATGACCAGTTCGCGCTTTTCCTGGCAGAAGTCGATGTCGAAGTCGGGCATCGAGACGCGTTCCGGGTTCAGGAAGCGCTCGAACAGCAGGTTGTACTTCAGCGGATCCAGATCCGTGATCTTCAAAGCATACGCGACGAGGGAACCCGCACCCGAGCCGCGGCCGGGGCCGATCGGCACGCCGTTGTTCTTGCCCCACTGGATGAACTCCGCCACGATCAGGAAGTAACCCGGGAACTTCATCTTGATGATGGTCTGGTTCTCGAACTCCAGGCGCGCCTCGTAGCGCGGGCGTTCCTTCTCGCGCTGCTCTTCGTTCGGGTACAGCTGCACCAGGCGCTCTTCCAGGCCCTTCTTGGTCTCAGACACCAGGAAATCGTCGATGGTCATGCCATCGGGCGTCGGGAAATCCGGCAGCTGGGGCTTGCCCAGCGTGAGGGTGACGTTGCAGCGCTTGGCGATCTCCACCGAGTTGGCGAGCGCGCCCGGCAGGTCGGCGAACAGTTGCGCCATCTCCTGCTGCGACTTGAAGCACATCTCTTCGTTGAAGCGGCGCACGCGCTTGGCGTTGGCCAGCATCTCGCCCTCGGCGATGCAGACGCGCGCTTCGTGGGCGATGAATTCGTCCTTGTTCAGGAACTGCACCGGGTGGGTCGCCACCACCGGCAGCCCGAGGCGCGAGGCCAGCGCCACCGAATGGCGCACGCCCTGCTCCTGGTTGGCCTGGCCGGCGCGCTGGATCTCGATGTAGAAGTGGCCCGGGAAGATGCGCGCCCAGCGTTCGGCCGCGCGTTCGGCGCGCTCGATGTCGCCGTTGTCGATGGCCTGGCCGACGTCGCCGAAGCAGGCGCCCGACAGCACGATCAGGGCATTGGCCTGGTCCGCTTCCGGCTCCAGGGTCGAGGTCGAGGCGGCCAGCGCTTCCAGCCACTCGACGCGGATCTCGGCGCGGCCCTTGTATTGATTGGTGAGCCAGGCTTTCGACAGCAGGTCGCACAGCTGCAGGTAGCCGGTGCGGTTCTTCGCCAGGATCAGGAGGCGCGACGGCTTGTCGCGGTTCTCGTCGTTGGTGATCCAGGCGTCGACGCCCACGATCGGCTTGATCCCCTTGCCGCGGGCAGCCTTGTAGAAGCGCACCAGGCAGAACATATTGGCCAGGTCGGTCACGGCCAGCGCGGGCTGTCCGTCCTTGGCGGCGGCGCCCACGATGTCGTCGATGCGCACGAGGCCGTCGACGATCGAGTATTCGGAGTGGACGCGGAGGTGGGTGAAGATCGGGGAAGTCATCGTGCCATTTTACCTCGTCGGGAGGGTCCCATGAAGGCGGCGGCGGTGATGTTGCACTTTGGCACGAGAGGCGTATCGCGATGTGAGGCCGACTGTCTTACCGCATGTCCAGACAGTTATCACCAGCACAGGAACTGTTGCAAGGATGCCACTTTTGTCAGGATAGCCGCATAAAACTCCTCCTCCAATCGCACCAGATCTTGCAGGTTTAATTTCCCCGCTGCAATATGTGCGTCCCGCGTTCACCGTGATACCGGATACACATGGAAGCACTCCTCATCCCCGTCGTCATCGTTTTGGTCGTTGCGGCGTTCGTCGCCAAGATCGTGTCCATCATCCAGGGCCAGCGCAATGCGCGGCGCTTCGATTTTCTCTGGTACCAGGGGGAGTTTCCCGAGCTCGTCAAGGACGGCCGGGTCGCCTGCTACCGCTGCCGCGGCAGGGACGTGGGCGTCGAACGCAAGATGAACCACAGCTACGTGCGCAGCCATTATTGCCGCAGCTGCGGCACGACCCTCTATTACTCCCAAGAGCAATAGGCAACGCCTCGTCCGTTGCCGCAAACCCGGCGTTCGTGGCGCCGGGCGCCGTACTTGTCGCAAACAACTGTTTCATGCCAAGCAGATTTGCCACCATCGTTTCATTCAACAACCAATAACAAAGGCAATCACATGGCCCGCTTCACCTCCACCCTCGCCGCCGCGCTGCTGTTCGCGTCCAGTTCCACCGTCCTGGCGCAGGATGCGCTGAGCAGCATCGTGCGCAGCACGACCAGCACCAAGACCACCTTCGCCGTCTTCGACGTCCGCCCCGCCAACACCAGCGTGGACGCCCTGCAGGAAGCCGTCGCGGGCGCCTTCCGCAAGCACTACGACGGCATCAAGGTCATGCAGCAGATGGCGCCGCACCCCCTGCCGGCCTACGCGCCGCGCATGGGCTTCTACCAGCAGGCGACCCCGCTCGGCACCATCAGCGCGCCGGATTGCCCGGGAGCGGCCGCCATCGTCACCTCGTCCGACACCACCATGGCGAAATACGCCGAGGCGTCGATCCTGCAGGGCTGCGTGTTCCCCTACCGCGACGGCTACCGGGTCAACGTGTACGCCGTGTTCGTGCAGAAGACCGGCGGTCCCGATCCCCGCGTGCTGGGAGCGATGCTCGGCCGCATGGTCACGAATGCCGTCGGCATCGGCGACTCGAGCCGCTTCATCGGCGAGACCGTCGACGACATCGAAACCCGGCTGAAGTCCGTCACGCCGGACGTGGCGCTGGTCGAACTGCAGCCGGCGCGTCCGGACCGG
>DAMCRY010000277.1:0-5637 GCA_032115075.1 Massilia sp. | reverse complement strand
CCGAGCGCCGCGATGCCGGCGACCAGCACCAGCAGCGACGTGCCCATCATCGCCGCGCCCAGGCGCCGCTTCTGCGGCAGGAAGGCCGGGTTGAACAGGTTGACCTGCTGGCGCGGCGCCCCGGTCGCCGTGTCCTGGGCCTGCTTCACGGACTCGCTCATGCCGCCACCTCCGTGCGCAGCGCGGCGCCCAGCGGCAGGAAGAAGCGGCCCTGGAGGGCCGGGTCCGCCAGCTCGGGCGCGTGCGCGAAGTCGAACACGCTGCCTAGGTCGAGCGTATCGACCGGCATGTACAGGTTGCTCGACAGGTAGTCGCCCAGGCCCTGGATCTCGGACGGGGCCAGCACCAGGCGCGCCACGCTGATGAAAGAGAACTGGCGCTCGAAGTGGTCGAGCGAGCGTTGCAGCTCCAGCGTGATGCGGTCGAACGCCGCGTGCTTGCGCTCGTGGTCCGGGTCGAGCAGCGGCTCGAGGCCGAGGTCGACGCGGCGCGAGAGGTAGAGTTCGCCCCGGAAGGATACCGTCAGCAGGCCGCCGTCCGGTCCGAAGGACAGCATCGCCACCCCGCGCCCTTCCGGCTCCAGCATGGCCGAGATGTTGCGCTGCGCCATCTCGGGGATGTCGATCACGGCCAGGTCGAGTTTCGCGTCCAGGAACAACTGCTGGCGCGGCTTGATCACGCCGTTGCGCGCGGCCACCGCGAACACCGACTGCTGGGCGCGCGCGCCGGCGGCGTCGACGGGGATGGCAAGCACGTCCACGGTGGCGTCGTCGACCGGAAAATCGAGGATGTCCTTGAGGCGCCAGCGGATCGCCGTGCGCAGCTCTTCCTGCGGCACGTTGGGCGCTTCGACGCTGATCACCTGGTATTCGCCGGCGCCGAGCAGAGTGGCGCAGCGGTAGGCCTGCGCCTGGACGTCGCGGCCGGCCTTTTCCAGCATGCCCGCGTCGGGCTGGCCCGCCAGGAAATGCGCGAAGCGCACGGCGGGCTTGCCCCCGGCGCCGCGTTCGATGCTGGTGGCGGCCACGCCGTCGCGCCCGACGGCGAGGATCAGCCACCCATCTTTTTTCCTGGCTTTCTTAAAAAAACGCATCGAAGCGGTAGGTCCTGTGGGCGAAATGAGTCATTGGGGCAAAGCAAGTCTTGATTATATTCAAGACACGCTGCCACCGGCCAAGAAATTGTCGAAAAGCTCAGTGAAAAACGCCCGTTCAAGGTCTTTCCCCGGCTTTCTGTTGTCAGTACATCGCATCGGCGGTCGTCGAAAGCTTTTTGCCGTCCTCAACCGTGACGTGGTCGAGGCTGGACGTCACGATTCGGCCGCGTCGTGCGAAGCGATGCCGGAACCGGAACGGGAAACGGTCAGAGAACGGTCCGAAGCGACGCCGGACGGTCAGCCGCAGTTGAAGGGAGTGATGGCGGGATTGATGCGCGGGGCGCCGCCGGCAGCTGCGGGCGGCTTGTAGGTGACGAAGCAGAAGCTCGCATTGGCTTCCGAGACGCCCTTGGGGGAAACCTTCAGCTCGCCCTTGTCGGTCTCGAGCGTGTAGTCGGTGCCGTTCAGGCCGGCCAGTTCCGCGAACTTGCGGGCCTGGGCATCGGTGCCGGCGGCCGGGTAGCCGTTGGTCAGCGAGACCGTCACGCCTTCCGCGGTCACGCTGGCGGCCGCGGGATGGATCAGCGCATAGGCATGCGCCATCGCGGCGGCCGATGCGATCGCGCCGCGCGCCGCCTTGAGGCTGGCCGCCCGGGCGTCGCCGCCCAGGTTGGCGAACTTCGGCAGCGCGGTGGCTGCCAGGATGCCGAGGATCACGATAACGACGACCAGTTCGATCAGCGTGAAGCCGCCTTGGCGTACGGTGCTGGGGCGTTGGCTCATCAGGTTCTCCGTGCGGTCAAGGCGTTTGCCGGTGCGGCGTCGCACCGGCGGATGGCTTAGTTGCAGTTGGTCGAAACTTCAACGAGGTTCGCAACGCCACCCTCGGACGCCGGGGTGTAGGTCACGTTGCATTCGGCGATGTTCGCGTCCTTGATGCCGACCGGGCTGACCTTGAGCACACCGCCGGTGCCGTCGATCTTGAACTCGGTCGCGGCGAGACCCGCGGCGGTGGCGACACTGGTTGCTTTCGCCGGGGTAGCGACATCCAGGTAGCCGTTCACGATGTTGACGTTCGTGCCTTCGAAGTCGATCGAGGTAGCGGCCGGATTGATCAGCGCGCGCGAGTGCGCCATGGCCGACACGGTGCTGATCGAGGCCTTGGCTGCCTTGATGCTGGCGGCGCGGGCATCGGAGTTCAGATTGGCGAACTTCGGCAGCGCGGTCGCGGCCAGGATGCCCAGGATGACGATCACGACGATCAGTTCGATCAGGGTGAAACCGCCCTGGCTGCCGGCCTTGTAATTCTTGTTCATGTAGCTCTCTCCGTTAAAGGAATGGTGCGGAAACCCGCGTTCTCGTTGTTGATGGACCGGCCTAGCCCGTGACTTGGGCCAGGACGAGTCCTTGTGTAGCCGACTTCCGTGCACCATCGCGGGTCGGATATGGCTCGCGCAACAATTCTACCTTGAACTTTAGCAATTTCGATGTCCCAGGAGTAAAAGTGTCGCTACTGTGCAAAAAATTCAGGCTGCGGTCGGCGCGGTCGTAATACCAGTGTCCCGGCTTGACGTCGCCCGGCAGCGGGCGGTCGAGCTCGCCCTGGTAGTTCTCTGGAAAGCGCGCCAGCCAGCTCAGCGGATTTTCCCCTGCGATGGCCTCGACCGCGCCCGGTCCACCGCCGATGGCAAGGCGGGCGATGCGCACCGCCAGCGCCGTGCGCGCCGCGGCGACCAGCTGCAGGGCCGCGGCGCGTTCCATCTGCGCGCGGTACTCCGCCAGCTTGAGCAGCAGCAGGCCGGCCAGCAAGGCGGTCAAGGCCGTGCAGACGACGAATTCGAACAGCGTGAACCCGGAGTCGGCCCGATCCTTGCGCATCATGGTGGCTCACTTGGCCCCGTGCAGGGCGGCCTTGCCCAGGTCCCAGATCGGCAGGAAGATGCCCAGCGCCAGCACCAGCACCATCGCGCCCAGGAAGGTGATCAGGATCGGCTCGATCTGGCTCGACAGGGTCTTGAGTTCATAGTCCACCTCGCGCTCGTACATCTGCGCGATCTCGTCCATCAGCTCGTCGAGCGAGCCGGATTCCTCGCCCACCGCGATCATCTGCAGCACGATCGGGGTGAACACATTGGCCGCGATCGAGGTGCGCAGGATGCTCTCGCCGCGCTCGACGCCGTCGCGCATGCCCTCGATGCGCGAGCTCAGCCAGGCATTGTCGGCGGTCTGCGAGACCACGCTCAAGGCCTGCACGATCGGCACCCCGCTGCGCATCGACAGCGAGAAGCTGCGCGCGAAGCGCGCCATGGTCGCCTTGTGGATGATCTTGCCGGCGATCGGCAGGCGCAGCTTGTAGCGGTCCCAGGCCAGCCGCCCCCTGGCGGTGTGGGTCCACTTGAAGAAGCCGGCGATTGCTCCCGCCGCCGTCGCCGCCATCACCGGCCAGTAGTCGACGGTGAACTGGGAGGTGCCGATCAGGATGCGCGTCATCAGCGGCAGCTCGGCGCCGAACTGCTTGAACACGGTGCTGAAGCTCGGGATCACGAACATGTTCACGACGACCATCGCGATGATCATGGCGACGATCACGAAGCTCGGATAGCGCAGCGCGGTCTTGACCCGTTCGCGCATGTCGCGGTCGAACTCGAGGTGGTCGAACAGGCGCAGGAAGACCTCCTCCAGGCGGCCGGTCATCTCGCCCACCCGCACCATCGACAGGTAGAAGGGGGTGAACACCGCCGGGTGGCGCGCCATCGCCACCGACAGCTCGCGGCCCGAGTCGAGCGACTCGCGCAGGTCCTTGATCACCCTGGCGAAGGACTTGTTGATGGCCGACTCCTGCAGGCCGGCCAGGCCGCGCATGATCGGCACGCCGGACTTGAGCAGCGTGTAGATCTGGCGGCTGAACAACTGCACGTCCATCGAGGTGACCTTCCTGGTGCTCAGGCGCGCCCACAGCCCTTCCAGTCCCTCCGCGCCGTCCCTGGCCGCCGGGCCCTTCCTGCTCGGGTTGATCTCGATGGGCGTGGCGCCGCTGCCGAACAGCTGGTCGGCCACCGCCCCGCTGTCGTTCCCTTCCAGGATCCCGGTCAGCAGCTCGCCGCGCGCGTTGCGCGCCTTGTAGGCAAAATAGGGCATCAGTCGTCGAGCTGGTTACTGATGCGCATGGCTTCCGAGATGGTCGTGCGGCCCTGCACCGCCAAGCCCACGCCATGGCGGCGCAGGGTCTCGCCTTCCATCTCGGCGTGCGCCACCTTCAGGAAGTGCGACGGGTCCGGGTGGTTCGCCGCCTCGGTCACGGCGCGCGTCATCTCGAGCAGCTCGTAGACGCCGGTACGGCCGCGGTAGCCGGTGCCGTTGCAGTGCGAGCAGCCCTTCCCGTGGAAGAACTGGGTGGACACTGCGCGCTCGCCGAGCTCCTGCAGCACCCAGGTGAGTTCGGCCGGCGTCGGGCGGTAGGGTGTGGCGCAGCTCTCGCAGATCACGCGCACCAGGCGCTGGGCCAGCACCGCCTGCAGGGAGCCGCCCACCATGTAGCGCGGCACGCCCATGTCCATCAGGCGCAGCGGGGTCGAGGCGGCCGAGTTGGTGTGCAGGGTCGAGAGCACCAGGTGGCCGGTCATGGCGGCGCGCAGGCCGATCTGGGCGGTCTCCTGGTCGCGCATCTCGCCGACCAGCACGATGTCCGGGTCCTGGCGCAGCGCGGAGCGCAATACGCGCGCGAAGGACAGGTCGATCTTGTCGTTGACCTGCACCTGGTTGACGCCGGGCAGTCTATATTCGACCGGGTCCTCGACCGTGATCAGTTTCTTCTCGACCGAGTTCAGTTCCGACAGCGCGCTGTACAGGGTGGTGGTCTTGCCGCTGCCGGTGGGGCCGGTCACCAGCACCAGGCCGTTGGGACGCTGGACGATGGCGCGGAAGCGCTCGACGATGCGCGGCGGCATGCCGATCGCGTCCAGGCGCAGGTTCATGCCGACCTGGCTCAGGAGACGCATGACCACCGACTCGCCGTACTGGGTCGGCATGGTCGAGATACGCACGTCGATGCGCTGGTTGCGCACCTTGACCGCGAAGCGTCCGTCCTGCGGCAGGCGCTTTTCCGAGATGTCGAGGTCGGCCATCAGCTTGAGGCGCAGCGCCAGCGGCGTGGCGACCTTGATGTCGGCCTCGGTCTGCAGGTGCAGCACGCCGTCGATGCGGAAGCGGATCGCCAGGCGCCCGTCCTGCGGTTCGATGTGGATGTCCGAGGCGCGCACCTGGGCCGCGTCGTCGAATACCGACTGCAGCAGCTTGACGATCGGCGCCTCTTCCAGGCCCGGGTTGGCGGCCAGCGCGCCGAAGTCGATCGAGGTGTCGCCCAAGTCCTGCTCGACCTCGCGCGCCAGGCCGCTGATCTCGCCGGTGCGGCGGTAGATGCGGTCGATCGCGCCCAGCACCTCGGTTTCGTTGACCACCGCCAGCTCGACGCCCTTCTTCAGCAGGCGCGCGATCTCGTCGTAGGCGAACAGGTCGGTCGGGTCGGACACGCCGACCAGCAT